>CALAEZ010000001.1 GCA_937891125.1 uncultured Treponema sp.
GAAGAGACGAAATGGACCCGCCTTGATGTTGAGCTTTGCGGTCTCAAAGGCGAAAAAGTCGAAAATTACGAAGAATTCATAAAGCAGGGCTTCACAAAAATGCTCGTTCCTGGAGAGCCGGAGGAATTGCAGGCCTTGCAGAAAATTTTCCGAGCTGAATTCGGCGAGCGGGCGGTCATCTTTACGAGCAAGCCCTACTTCCTTGAAATTCTGCCGCCGAATTGCGGGAAGGGCGAGGCCGTCGAATGGCTTTCAGGCGAGCTTGGCTTCGGTCTCGGAAAAACAATGGGCTTCGGCGACAGCATGAACGATGAAAGCCTCATCAAAATGTGCCGTTACGGGGTCGCCATGTGCAACGGTCTCGACGAAATCAAAAGAGTCGCAGATTTCGTGACGGAATCAGACAACAACCATGACGGCGTGGCGGAATTCTTGAGAAAATGGGTCTTATAAAAAAGAAAGCGCTCCTTGCAATAATTCTTTTAATTCTTGCCTTTTTTCTCGCTCTGCGTTTTTCGCCCTATTCTGCCCTTTCCGAATTCAAAACCCGCCCGATTTCCACGCGGATTTTGGACGCGGACGGAAAAATCATTCAAATCACCGCGCTTGAAAACGGAATCAGGCGGGAATTCATTCCGCTATCTGAGATTCCGCCCTTCGTGCAGGAGATTTTCATAGAGGCGGAGGACAGGCATTTTTATTCCCACCACGGACTTGACTTCGCCGCGATTCTTCGGGCAATTTTTCAGAACGCAAGCGAAGGCCGCACCGTGAGCGGGGCTTCCACAATCACCATGCAGCTTGCCAGAATCATTTCACCGCACCAAAAGCGGAACATTTTCGTCATCATACATGCAGGTAAGATTTACGCCGTACTGCGCGGGAATCTTTTCGGTATACACGCGATACGGGAAGGCTATGTTCTGCACGCGCCCGCTTCCGATTTCCGCATAATCAAAATTGATGTTGACCGAGTCTATAAAAAGCTCTTCGCCTTCCATGCTTACACTCTGACTTGAAAGCACTGCGCCTGAAAGCGAAAGAATCTCTATCTTGTATTTTTTTGCCTTAGTTCCGCGCTCGGTGCGAAGATTGTCGTCAAGCACCGTGATGCGGGCAATGTCGTCCATGCGCGAAAGATTTTTTACAACTGCCGAAAGCTCCTTTACCTGCTTTTGCGCAGAAAAAAGCGACTCTACCTGCGAGCCAAGTGAAAAAAGCGCGTTTAAGACAAAAAGCGTAACAAGCGCAAAAAAAAATTTAGGCAGGCGGACGGCTGTATAAGCACAGGCATCCAAAAGCGAAAGAAAAAAGAAGCGACCTTTCCGCAATTTTTCGCCACCCGCGCTTTCTTTTAAGCACTGGTGAAAAAGGCGCAGAAGTGCAAAAAGAAAAAGCCAGAGAAAAAACGCCAGACAAGCAAAGACTGCGTATTTTTTTACCGTTCCGCTTGAAAAAAATGCAGAACATGAAGACTTTACAGCGTCAAAAAGTGAAAGATTTGTCATATTCCTCCCCTAAAATTGCGTGGCAACGGCATTGCGCGGCTACCAGCAGCGGGCTCTGCAGTAAGCGGAGACTTACCGCTTACTTTCCCTGAACGATTTCCACACCGCCTGTGTGCGGATGGCAGAGAACGGTGTAAACAGCCCCCAGCTTAAAGCCGGTAATTTCTTTTATGTCATGCACGGAAGAGCCGAAATCCTTAGCCGTGCTGTCACCGGCTTTTATGCGCGAAAAAAGGGAAGAAAGCTCCGCACCAGATGCAGGACTTAATGCGGCTTTGTTTTCGCCGCCAGAATACAGCGCGGGAAAGCCGTCTGCCTCATACGCGCCTAAAAGCGAAAAGCCGTCTTCTGCGGCAATCTGCTCTGAAAAAACGGCATACGGGAAAAAAAGATATGCGTTTTTTCCTTCCGCGCCTTGCAGAGCCGGCATGCTGACAACGGAAACATCTATATGAAGTTCCCGCCCCGGCACAGTAAGCGAGCGTTTCCCACATTCGCGCCCACTTAAGTCATAAAAGCGCACCTCTAAGCTTATGCTGCCAGCGGTGCGCGCGGTAATCTTAAAGCGCAGGGGCGTAATCGTCTCTTCTAAGCGCAGAACCTCCTGCTGCAGACTTTCGGCGCGCGCGTTCAGTGAAAGAGTCGCCTTAATTGCCGTAAAAAAGGCAATAACGCATACAAGAAAAAAAAGCGTCAGGATAAAATGCGCACTCTTAAAAAAATTCATGACTTTTACTCCGCAGGAGATGCAGCGGCGGAGGTTGCAGCGGTTGGCGCCGAAGCAGGTTCCGTCGCCGCCGACGCAGGCTGTGATCCCGCACCTGTCTTTGCTGCCGTTTTAGCCGCCTCAGCAGAAGCTTTCGCGGCTTCCGCTTTTTTTTCTGCCTCTTCTTCACTGATGCCTAAAATGCGGCTGGCTTTCTGCGCCATTGCGTTGCGCGTTTTTGCATTCGGGTCGTATTTATCAGCTAAAGCCTGCACTGCGCCCGTTACGCTTGCATAGCGGCCGCGCGCATATATATCTAAGCCCGTGCCGATTGTTGACACGTCCTTGCTTTCAATATATTTTGCGCAGATGTCGGCATAGGAGCTTCTGTCATACTTTGCAAACTCCTTTCCAAGCGTGTATCGCAAGCCTTTTTTCCGGTCGTCTTTTAAACATTCCTCTGCCAATGCTAAAATCTCGCTTTCGCCCGCGTTATTTTCAACAAGGAGCGCGGCGGCAATTTTTCCTTTAATGTTGTCGGCAACTTTTTTGTCGGTAATCTGACCGATAAGATAGTCGTTTCCCTCTTTTGTGTTTAATGTCGCAATTACCGGATAGCAGGCTTCTTTTACAACGCGCTCCGGGTCATTTTTTGCACGGTAGATTAAGTACGGAACCGCTCGCTGCAGGTTCTGCTCCTTTATCGCGCTGATTGCTTCCAGTCGAACTTTATAGTAGGTGTCGCGCGTTGCCTGAATGAGCACGTCCTGCGCGTCTGGCTTTGTAAAATGCGCCAATCCCTTTACCACATAGGTGCGCAGATTCGGGTCGGTGTCTTCATACAATTCAGAAAGAACAGAAACCGCATCATCTTTTTCCATTGCGCCGATTGCTTCTGCCGCATACATGCGCACAAAGCTGTTTTCGTCGCTGTCTTTTGCAAGCTCTACAAGTTTAGTATATGTTTTTGTCGCCTTGATTTTTCCAAGCACGCGCACAAGCGACTGCCTTTGCGCCACGCTTAAATCTTCACGGTCTAAAAAATCTGCCAGGTAGACCGCTTCCTTATCGCCGCCGATTTCGCCAATCGTGTCGAGCGCGTTTGTAAAATAGTCCTGATTTTCATTTTCAATAAGGCGGAGAACGGGATTTACCGCCTCCTTTGTCTTTACCGCGCGAACATAGCTGAAGCACGCGCTTACCGTGCTTCCCTTTTCGTCATACGGGTCATCTAAAATCGTAACTGCATAATCTTCAAGACAGGGGTCTTCAAGCTTTGCAAAATAGCCAAGTGCTTTTTCGCGCACTAAAACGCTTTTTGTGCTTTCAAAAAGGTCATACACATCTTCGGTAAAGCGCACGTCCTCGTTTTTTGTAAGCGTGTCTAAAAGCTCGGTAATTTCACTTTCAAGGCCGAACTTAAGCGTGTCGGCATTTTTTTCGCGGCTGTTTTCGGTATCAGCATTATCAAGCTCGCGCACTTTTTCGCTGTCAGGCGTTTTGGGCCGTTTTTTAGAAGGAATTCTTGTGTCGCCGATTTCCGGAGGAGCAGATTTTTTCTTGTCAGAATCTTTCCCGCCATCGTATGCTTCATAATCATCTAATTCGTCAACAGAAACAGCGGTTGGCGCAGACGCTCCTTCGGCCATCGACTCTTCAGCGCTCGCTTCCACCGAAGCTGCTTCGTCAGGCGTTGCCTCTGTCGTGGTCGCTTCGGTCGTTGCTGTTTCGCTCGTGGTGGCTTCTGTCGTAGCCACTTCGGTCGTCGCCGTCTCGCTTGCGGCAGCTTCGCTTGTGCTCTCCTGAGCCGTCAGGGGGAAAAACACAAGCGCACCGCACGCAACAGCACACATATATCGATAAACAAAGGAAAGTCTTTTCATAACAGAAGCCAGTGTACCATGAAAACGGTTTCTTGCCTATAAAGCATCTTACGCACGTGCGCTGTACCGTTAGCGCTTTACCGCACCTTAGTCACAGACGCTCGCCTTTCCGAATACACCAAACGGATCGCGCCAACGGCTCCCGGTTTCAAAGCGAATCGTGCGCAGATAGATTTCGCCGACGGTAACGGCAGAGTCACTTTCGTCGTCTAAAAAAGCGTCTAACGGCACGACACAGCGCTCGCATGCGCCTGGCTCCACCAAAACCGAGCATGCGGCAATAATAGGCGTTTCTAAAGCGCTTTCATCCTCGCTGTCATACAACACGAGCACCACAGTAAAATCAACTATGGTTCGCTGACTGGTGTTACACAGTGTAAAGCGCACTTTTTTTTCCCCGCCGCCCGATGAAAAACCTGCATCTACCGACACCTGTTCAATCGCATACGGCACACTCATGTAAGCCGACTGACAACAGCAAAAAAACACCACCAGCACGGCACTGGCGGTAACAGTCAAAAATCTCTTTACGGTTTTTAGCACATAGACCTCCAATTTTTCGCTCCCCTCTTTATATTGGCGAAAAATTGAAATTTTAACCTCTTTTTCTTGCAGAAAAAGAGATTTTTTTTCTCCACGGGGGGGATCTCTGCTG
>CALAEZ010000002.1 GCA_937891125.1 uncultured Treponema sp.
CCACGCGGCGGCAACAGAGATGAACGGGCCGTAGCCGATAACGTTCATGCCAAGGGCGATTGCCGTGTTTGCAACCATCGCACCGATTGCGCCCAAGCCGATAACGCCCAGCGTCTTTCCTTTTACTTCTGGACCAACAAACTGGCTCTTTCCTTTTTCTGCCAATGCAGGAATTTCATCTCCCTTTCCGGCTAAGCCTGCGACCCACTTGTTTGCGGCAATTGCAGGGCGGCTTGAAAGCAAGAGGGCCAAAATCACCAGCTCTTTAACGGCGTTTGCATTTGCGCCCGGCGTGTTAAACACGACAACGCCTTTTTCGGTCAGCTCTGGAATCGGAATATTGTTTACGCCAGCTCCTGCGCGGGCAACAGCTTTTACGCTTTCGGGAAGCTTCATTTCGTGCATATCGGCAGAGCGCACTAAGATTGCGTCTGCATTGTTGATGTCGCTTGCGACCTCGTAGTCATCGCGCGGAAAGTCATTCAATCCCACCGCACTGATTTTATTTAACGTCTGAATCTTGTACATTATTTGCTCCCTAATTTATTTGTTTTCTGCGGCGAATTTGTCCATAAAGTCAATCAGGCTCTTTACGCCGTCGATGGTCATTGCGTTGTAGATAGAAGCGCGCATACCGCCCACCAAGCGGTGACCTTTTAAGTTTACCAGTCCTGCCGCTGTTGCTTCTTTTACGAACTTGTCGTTTATCGCCTTTTCTTTTGCAACGCTTTCTTCGTCGGTTGCGCCGGTAGAGTACTTGGTCAAGAACGGCACGTTCATAAGACTGCGGCTGCCTTTTTCGGCGGTTGCGTGGTAGAAGTCGCTCTTATCAAGGTAGTCGTACAGAATCTTTGCTTTTGCGCGGTTCAAGTCTGCCATGCCTTCAGCTCCGCCGTTCTTTTCAATCCAGTGCAGCACCTTGCCCAGAACGTAGATTGTGTAGCATGGCGGCGTGTTGTACATTGAGCCGTTGTCAGCGTGGGTTTTGTATGCAAGCATGGTCGGTGTTCCCGGCAGGCAGTCTTCCAGCTCCGGAATCAAATCTTCGCGGACGATAACGAGTGTAACGCCAGCTGGAGCCAGGTTTTTCTGTGCGCCTGCAAACAAAAGACCGAATTTTGAAACATCAAGCGGTTCGCTTAATACGCAGGAAGAAATGTCTGCAACAAGCGGAATGTCGCCGGTGTCTGGAATATACTCGTAGTGAGTTCCCATAATCGTGTTGTTAAAGCAGATGTAAACGTAGTCATAGTCGCCGGTTACTTTTTCAACGCGCGGAATGTATGAATAATTCTTGTCTTTTGATGAAGCGATGATGTCTACCGTAAGACCTAAGTGCTTTGCCTCTGCCGCAGCTTTTTTTGCCCAAACGCCGGTTTCGATGTAGGCAGCTTTCTTGTGCTTAATGCCGAGGTTCTGTGCGACCATGGCAAACTGTGTTGAGCCGCCGCCCTGTACAAACAGCACCTTGTAGTTGTCAGGCACTTTCATGAGCTTGCGGATCATTGCCTCTGCATCCTGAATGATTGGCTCGTATGCCTTTGAGCGATGGCTCATTTCCATTACAGACTGACCGGTGCCGTTATAATCCATCATTTCTGCGGCACATTCGCGCAACACTTCTTCCGGCAGGCAGCTTGGACCTGCACTAAAATTGTACACTCTTCCCATTTTATGGTCTCCTTATATATTTGCTCTCGCAAGTAGATTTGTTAACGCTGTAACGGGGGCGGCGTTTTCGACGGTGACAGATTGCGGCACGGTAAGCACAACGCGCGTGTAGTTTACAATGCCCTGTATGCCGCAGCTGGCTAAACGTTCAGCCGCCAGCTGTGCGCCGCTTTCTGGCACGGCAAGCAGTGCGTACTCAATGCCTTCTCGGGCGATAACTGCTTCCAGCTGCCCGAGCGGGTAGAGCGGAAACGTTGACCTGAGCACCTCGGTGCGGTTTACGCTTGCGTCAAAGCCTGCAACTACGCAAAACGGCGATTGGCAAAACATGCGCTCTTCAAGCAGCGCGGCTCCAAGTCTGCCTAAGCCGACGATGCAGCATTTGTGCGCACTGGAAGTATTTGCTCTGCCGTTTGTCGCGCTTTGTGCGCCTGCTCCAGCTGCATGTGCCGTCTGCGACTGCCCGTTTTTCAGATTGCCTGCACCGAGCGCGATGTTCAGCGCGGCACAAATTGCGTCATGCAGCTTTTTTACGTCGTATCCGTTTGAAACGCCAGACCGTAGCTCCAAAAGCGAAATATCGCGCCGAATAAGCGACTGCGACCAGCCGGTTAGGCCTGCAATCGTTACGGATGTGATTCGCTCTGTTTTCTGCTGGCTCAAAAGTGCTGCCAGCGTAACAAGCCGCCGTCTTGACGGTTCTGGTATCTGCTTCATGGCGTCTTTTTCTGCTTCTGCATACATATTACTGTTACTTTTGTAACGGTAATATGTGTGCATTGTATCGACATGGAGAAACAGGGTCAACGAAAGGGGGAGCGTGAAAACTGAACTTGTGCATAAAAAAAGCCGAAAATGCATGATTTTCGTCAAAAAAAACGTTTACTGTGAAAAATATAACAGTAATAGGTTCGCGCGGCAAACCCCTTTTCGTTACATTTTTTGTTTTTTTTTGACAGCGAACATATAACGCAAGATGCACTATAAATAATCTGCAGCATAAAGCATACTCTTCATAACAGGAGCAAATTATGACGAATGTATATAACCCCAGCGTTGGCTTACAGAACATTCTTTTAGACGGCATGGGAAACGGATTTTCGGAAATCGTGCTTGGAAAGAGCAATACTGCCCTGCGGCAGCTGCGTTCACGAATGAACAGGGGAGATAAAAAGGCATATTGCACGCTGCGTACGCTTCTGTATGATGGAATATGCCGCTTTGACGAAGGGGTCACAGATGAATCAGAAGCGTATTGTCCCCACACTGGCTCTGATGAGTATGATTGTTTTACACAGATGGCGCAGAATTTTCTGTATGAACGGCATGAAGATTTCTTTTATGAAACGCGTGAAAATGCGATTGCATACCGTGTCGCCCAGTGTATACTTCCCGCCTGCCAGTATACCAGTAAATCGTGTATGACTGACACTGAAGCCGCGCCGCTGTTCCGCAAGGAATATTACACGGCAGCCTCCGACGTGCTTACGCATTTTTGTGCAACGGAGCGGGGAAACGGCACCTTTTATAAATGGGTTATAAAGGCGTTTAAAACTGCTGTCGGTAAAGAAGATGCTTTCAATGCAATTTTGTGCTGTGTCTTTACGCAGAATGACGGAAGTGTTGCAACCACCTTTGAAAAGCTAAAAAACGAACGGGGAAATCATTATTGGGGGACGTTTGATGCGCTCTTTAAGAACGAACAGCACAATGAAGACCTCAAGAAGCTTTTGAAAAAGGAAGAAGTGCTTAAAGCCTATCAGGTATTTCAAAGCCGCATGCTAGTCGCCTTTTTCTTTGAGAACCTGCGGGCGGCACTTCCTGCATACATTGGTCAGGAAAATACAGACACGCTTTGGGAGCTTTTGATTTCCCAGGCAAAAGAAAAGGCGGTAAAGCAGGATGCAGAAGCTGTGTTTCTCTCTGCTGACCGCGAGCAAAAAAACGAACGCTTTTCACAGGCGGTCGAAGCGCTTTTTTGGGCGGAATCTAGAAGGAATTTTCTTGCCAGCCTGGAAATGCTTGACAAGTCTTGTTATGCCACAAAGCTGTTTGCTTGCCTTGCAATGCTGACGCAGACGCAGCATTTTCTGCCAAATGCTCTTTCGGCAAAGGACAAGGAACAATACCGGCAGCAATGCAAGGATTATGCCTTTTACTACGGGCAGTTTGCTGACATTTGCGGGTTTAAGTTTCCTGAAATACTGTGGTAGTGCTCGGGACTGCCTTATTGTGCTTGCAGTATGTCGCTCATAACATTTTTTAGGGAGGACGCAAACTGCTGCATTTCGCTGTCGATGGATTTGCTGATGAGCGCTCTTAGCTCTTTGTTTTCTTTTGACGTCGGATCGACGAAAAAAGCGGCGACCGGCTGATCAAGAAGTGTAGAAAAGCGTTCGAGCAAATCTGACGAAACAAAAGAACTTCCCGTTTCAAGCGCACCGATGTGCTTTGCAGATACATTTGTTTTCTCCGCAAGCTCTTCCTGCGAGAGCCCGCACTGCTTCCGCCGTGCACGCAAATTTTGTCCGAACAGTTTTTTCACGTCCATAGGCGCAAGTATATGCCTTTAGACTGTATTCTTACACCAAATAAAATAGGCGATACAAATGAAATACACCTTATAAAAGGTTTGATATTTTCTGAATACATGATATAATAAGTGTACATTCGAATACTGCACGCAGGTTACTTGTAGGCTTGCGGCAGGTGGCAAGACAGGTCAGGCAGGTCAAGTCGTTCGAAACTTCGTTACGAATACAGCATGACAATA
>CALAEZ010000003.1 GCA_937891125.1 uncultured Treponema sp.
TGATTATTCCCCATTTTACACCTCCGTGGGTGTCCTGATTTATGGGGTCAGTTCAGACGCGTGCATTGCAAGGCAACGCAGCTGCTGCAGACCTTTTTCCGCGCGGGATTGGAGCGGCGCGCAGCGTTCGGGAGCGGCGGTGGTTTACCACCGGAGCGGACGAATGGAGCGGAAGCGGTTCTCGCAACGAGCACGAATGTGCGAAGTTTCAAGCGACCGCGGAAAGCCCGTAGCCGAGGGAGTCGCGCCAGAATTACACGGAAGAGTCGCGGGTAGAAATCCTATAGCCAAAAAGGCACTTTACGGGTACAATCAACGGCAGTATGAATAAGACGGTTTATGTAATTGGACATCGAAATCCGGACACTGATGCCATTGTAGCGGCGACGGCGTATGCGCGGCTACAGAATCTTTTGGGACATGATGAATATGTTGCGGCACGTGCAGGACATTTAACGCCGCAGACTGAATATATTTACAATCGCTTTAATATGGAAAAGCCCGTATATTTTCACGACATGCTGCCGAAGGTGGCGTTTTATATGAAGGATCACGTGGAAACGGTTTCTGATGACACGTCTCTTTGGGCTGCCGTAAATCTTATGGAAAAGACGAACGACAAGGTGCTTGCTGTTGTTGACCACAGCGGCTGCTATAAGTCGATTTTGCATTACAACGCGTTTGCGCGCAACCTTTTGGGTAAGATGAATCCTGAAAAAAAGATGGCGGTTGCTACGAGCATTGCGCTGATTCGTGAAACACTGGGCGCGCAGCCGCTGTATGAAAAAGACGCTGACGACATGTTCAAGGGAACGATTTTGTGCGCGGTAAACAATTTTGAGTCTTTTAAGAATCATGTTGATGAGCACGCAAGCGAAAACGTTATTGTCATTACTGGCGACCGCGATGACGTGCAACAGTATTGTGTGGAAAAGGGCGTCAAGGCGATTGTGCTGACTAGCGGCTTTTTGCCGAAAAAGGAGCTGACGGCGGCGGCAAGCGCAAAGGGCATAAATGTGCTTTCAAGCCCGTTTGACACGTCAAGCACGGCTACGCTGATTATGTATTCGACGCCAGTTTCGGTGATGGCAGACAGCCAGATTCTGCCGGTGCGTCCGAGCGATTACGTGCAGAAGATTAAGCAGCCGTTACGCGACAGCCCGAGCCGTTCGCTTCCCGTCATCGATGAAAATGATAAGCTTATTGGCATTATTAACGAAAATGATTTGCTGCAGGAAGCAAACGCCGAACTGGTGCTGGTGGATCACAACGAACGCACGCAGGCGGTGGAGGGAAGCGAAAATTATGTTATCCGCGCCATTATTGACCACCACCGCATAGGCGGCGTTATTACGCGCTACCCGATTACGTTTGTTAATAAGCCGGTCGGCTCGACAAGCACGCTGGTGGCAGGCTTGTACCGCGAAAACCATGTATCGATTCCGGTGGACATTGCGCAAATCCTTTTGTGCGGCATTTTGACGGACACGCTGATTCTGCAGTCGGCGACGGTAACCGATATTGACCGCGAGACGGCAGAGTATCTTTCGAATATCGCAAATCTTGACATACAGGAGCTCGGACACGATATTTTGGCTGCTGGCAGCAGGGTAGAAAACCGCACGGCAGCGCAAATCATCAAGCAGGACATGAAGGAGTACACCGAAGGCAAGATTACGTATACGGTAAGTCAGGTAGAGGTGGAAGGCTCGGGCGAGATTATGGAGCGCAAGGAAGAGTTCTTAAAGGAGCTTGAGTTTGAGCGTCGGAGCCACAAGGCGCTGTTTTCGGTGCTGCTAGTAACAGATATTGCAAAGCTTAACAGTGAAATGCTTATTGATTGCAACAAAGCGTTCCTGCCGTTTATCACGTTCCAGAAGCTTGACGACAATACGTATTTCTTAAAGGACGTGGTAAGCCGGAAAAAGCAGCTTATTCCTATGCTGACCGAACAGCTGGCAAAATACGGGGCGTAATGCAAAAGGAGAGTCGCGCACGGGCGCAGAAAAAAAAGCTTGGTTCTCGAATTGTGGCGGTTGTCGCTGCCGTTGTGTCTGTCTGCTTTTGGGCAGTTTTGATTACTGGCTTTCAGCGCATGTCTGTTCGGCGTGAAAAGGATTATGCGCAGACTATGCTTGAGACGGTAACGCATAACATGCAGGCGAGTATAAAGGACTACTTTATGATAACGCGCTTCTGGTCGTCGTTTATTTACCGGTATGGAACGCCAGAGCCTGAAGAATTTTACAAATTATGCGATGCGCTTGTTTCTGACACGAAAACGCTTGTTTCAGTCGGCTTAGCACCAGAAGGCATTGTTTCGTACAACTATCCGAAGGGCGGTGCAAACATTTTGGGAACGAACATGTTTACCGAAACACTACGCGCATCGATTGCCGAATGGTCGCGGCTTACTTCGCAGACCACGCTGAATGGGCCGTTAGCGACCGGCAGGTCTGGCATGGTGTTTGAGATTTGCTCGCCGGTTTCGGTTTCTGACGGCAGCGGCGGAAAGAAATTCTGGGGCTTTACGATAACAGCGATTCGTCGCGACAATTTTTTTGAAGAAACGCGCCTGTATGCACTTGAAGAAGACGACTACGATTACCAGCTTAAGCGGATTAATGCACAGCGCGGTAAGCTTGAAATGGTTGCCTGCTCGACGCCGCATGAGCTACACGAACCGGTTTCCATCACGTTTCCGCTTGAAAATACGGCGTGGACGCTGCTGATAGCGCCTAAAAATGGCTGGACGTGGAAAACCATGTACGTGCTGTTTATCCTGATTGGTGTCGTCTTTACGCTACTCATAACGTTTACGGCAAGCTCGCTCTGGCGCCTTATTGTGGACGAGCGCACGTTTAAGCGCATGTCGTATGTCGACAGTCTGACGGGCTTGTATAACAGCCGCAAATTTTATGAAGACCTGGAAGCGCTGCAAAAAAATATGTCGCCTTACGCACTGTTATACCTTGATTTGAACGACTTTAAACCCGTGAATGACAACTTTGGTCATGCTGCGGGCGACCAGCTGCTGTCGGTTGTTGCCTTAAAGCTTGGACGGTGCGTGCGTGGCGGAACGGGCGTATACCGAGTCGGCGGCGATGAGTTTACGATTCTTATTCCTAATGACGTTGGCATGGAAGCGCTTGAAAGCCTGTGCGTGCGCATAAAGACAAGCCTTGCACAGCCGATTGTGCTAGATACGGCAACGGTGCATATTGGAACGAGCATTGGCTATGCCCGCGCACCTGAAGACGGCTGGAGATACAGTGAAGTAATCGAGAAAGCAGAGGCGATTATGTACGCGGATAAAAAGCAGCAACATGCGCGGCGGTAAGCGGCGTTGCGAGCTACTTGTCGGCGAGTTGCTGTGAAATACATACAGGGAGGCAATTGCATGAATTACATGCTTGAGGCGATAAAGGAAGCAGACGCCGGCATTACCGCGCGCCACGGCGGACCGTTTGGCACGGTGATTGTAAAAGACGGCTCGATTGTGGGGCGCGGGCACAATACGGTGCTCTTAAAGCATGACCCCACCTGTCACGGCGAAATGGAAGCAATCCGCGACGCCTGCCGTGCGCTTGGCACGCACGACCTTTCCGGCTGCGAGCTGTATACAACGGCAGAACCGTGCCCGATGTGCTTAGGCGGCATACTGTGGGCAAATATACAGAAGGTCTACTACGGCTGTAACCGCAGGGACACGGATAGCATAGGCTTTCGTGACGATGCGTTTTACGAAGCTTTTGCTGGAAAAAACGCGCTTTTTTCGCTGCAGGAACATGAGCGCGAGACGTGCCTTGCGCTTTTTGCACGCTATAAAGCATCGCAGCCGGAGCTGTACTAATGACGAGCGCATCTAAGGCTTTGCAAGCTCCGTCCGCTTTAGGCACGTTTCCTGACGGTACGCCTGTTTCGCCGTGGTTTTCTGATGACAGCGTTCCGCTTCTTTCTGCACTTGGCACGGTCTACACGGTGACCGATTACGGTGTCTGTGCTGACGGCGCGCTTTATACCCGCGAGCTACAGGCGCTCATTGACCGCGTTGCACAGGCTGGCGGCGGCGTGCTTTCGTTTCCGTGCGGCACGTTTTTAACGGGCGCTATCTGGCTTAAAAAAGGCGTGCATCTGCATGTTGCGCGCGGCGCTGTTATAAAGGGAAGCGACGATATTGCCGACTACCCGCCGTGCATGACACGCATTGAAGGCGAAAGCTGTGTGTATTTTCCGGCGCTTATCAACGCCGATGGCGCCGATGGGCTTACCATTTTTGGTGAAGGCACTATTGACGGAAACGGCTTACGGTCCTGGAAGGCGTTTTGGCTTCGCCGCCAATGGAATCCTGCATGCACCAACAAGGACGAGCAGCGCGCGCGGCTTATATACATTGCAAACAGCCGTGACGTAACGATTTCGGGCGTGCGCCTGCAGAATGCGCAGTTTTGGTCGCTGCATCTGTATAAGTGTGCGCGCGTAAAAGTGCTTGATGTAAGCATTTTTTCGCCCCGCGAGCCGGTAAAGGCGCCGAGCACTGACGCCATAGATGTGGATGTCTGCTCCGATGTGCTTATTAAGCGCTGTCATCTGGAAGTAAACGATGACGCTGTTGTCTTAAAGGGCGGTAAAGGCGCCTATGCCGACACCGCCGCAGAAAACGGTGCAAACGAGCGCGTTATTGTAGAGGACTGCACATACGGCTTTTGTCATGGCTGCCTGACGCTCGGTTCGGAATCGGTACATAACCGAAATATTATGCTGCGGCGCATACAGGTGAATACCGGCTTTAATCTGCTGTGGCTAAAAATGCGCCCTGACACACCCCAGCTCTACGAATACGTTACAGTAGAAGACATTACGGGCGTCATTGATAACGTGCTGACGGTGCGCCCGTGGACGCAGTTTTTTAATCTGCAGGGGCGAACGGATAAGCCTGTGTCAAAAGCGCACCACATTACTATGCGCCGCATTACGTGTACGTGCCGGACGGCGTACAATGTTGAGCTAAACGACCAACAGTATCTGCTGTCAGATTTTGCGTTTGAGGATATGCGTCTTACTGCTCAGGACTGGGGAAACGCCGCCTTTGCAACGTCCCCGCGGTCGACTACCACGTAGCGGTCAATGCTTTTAAGCCGCGTTTTTAAGTCTTCTATACATTCGGCGGCTTCATGCCCCGTGCAGATTTTTCCGTCATACAGCTGATATTGCTTTCGCACTCCAAGTGGAGAAAGATTCGGCATGAGTACGTTTGCGCCGGCAAGCAGCCCTTTTACTCTTCCCTGCGGATCGGCCGTTCCGAGCGCCGTATTCCGCAGTAGTAGCAGTTGTTGTGGCAAAAGTTTGAAAACTCAATTAAGCCGCGCACATACACGTTTTTCTAGTAAAAGCGTTCGCACACTTCCCGTGCGGCAGAAAACAGGTACGCTTTTTCTTCTTGAGGCGCGTCTGGCGCTGAAAGACGCGTTATAAGGCGCGAAAGCTCTTGTTTTGACGGCAGCGTGCCGCTTTTTAGGCTGTCAATGAGTGAATACAAAGCCATCTTTTTCTTCCTGGGGAAGCGGTTCGATTGCGCGCGGAAACAGGCCGTTTGCCCATGCTAAAAAAAGCGCGTAGTTTAAGACAGGAATATGCTTTTGCCTGCACTTTTCAAGCCGGAGGAGCATGTCGTTCCTCGTAAGCATACACGCGCCGCAGTGGATGATTACATCTGCATTTTCTGCCGCATGTTTGGGAAGCGTTTCAAGGACTGAAAGGCTTTGCATAAAATAAGCGATATCGCCTTTTTTTCGCGCAAACAAAATTGAAAACGAAGTAAGCTTTTGCTCTTTTGGAAGCAGCTCATCTACTTTCTTAAAGACCTGGCTGTCAGTAATAACAAGCGCAGGCTTTTCTTTGAGCGACGCATACAGGCTTGAAAGATTTTCTTCTGTCGTCACTAAAGCCGAGCGGCAAAAGCTCAATCTTTCTGGTGACTGGGTCAGTCGTCGTTCCTTCTACAGCAGAAACAACGGCAACGTCCTTTTGAAAGAGCGCGTTTAAAAGCGAGGATTTTCCTGCATTTGTTCTTCCTGCAAGCACGATGCTTAGGCTTTCAGAAAGCGGCGTGTCATTGGTACTTTTCATACGGCTTCCATGTGGCTCAAGATTTGGTCGTTTATGCCGCCTCTAAAAATACAAGTCGCGCTCGCCAGAAAGCACCTTCTGGTAGTCGCTGGTAAACTTCCGGTAAACCGCCTCGGTGTAATCATTTGGCGTGCGCGCCTTTATTTCTTCCATCTCCTTTGCGATTAACTGCATACCGATTTTGCGCGTTTCTTCCGAGCCAAAGTCGTCCAGCCATTCCTGAAAGGTAAGCACCGCATTGAGCTTACAGAAGCAGCCTTCTTTTCCGGTGCGCAGCAAATCCATAATCTTTTTTCAGGTTCTGCCACAGCGGTAGCCGGCGGTACAGAACGACACAATGTGCCCTAGTTCTGCAGCCTCGCGGATTACTTCGTCAAGGCTGCGCGTGTCGCTTAGCTCAAACTGCTCTTTT
>CALAEZ010000004.1 GCA_937891125.1 uncultured Treponema sp.
TGCACCCGGCTCGCTCGGGTCGATGTAGGCAATCACCTCGCCTTTTTTTACCGGAGAGCCTAACTGCACCTCTACCGACACGATTTTACCGCCTATGTCTGGAAACACTTCGATAGAGCTCTGCGCCTCAACCTCGCCGTTTGTGGCAACGTAGTCGTGCAGCACGGTCTTTTCAAGCACCGCAGTCTTTACGCTGAAAACGGTAGAGCCGCCGCCACGACGTCCGCCGGGACCGCCGGGCATGCCGCCTGCCTTGTTCTTCTGTGCCATAGTGCGGGCAGCAAAAACGGCAAGCACGGTTACCGCAACAGTTACAATCATTACAATATATGAAGCACGCAGCTTTTTCATATCCTGCTCCTTTTTTATTTACCAAGGCTGCCAAACGGCACGCCAAGCGTATTTTCCAATGAAAGCACCGCGTTTATAAGCGTGCGCTCCTCGCTTTTTAAGCTTACTTCGGCGGACAAAAGGCTGTCGCTTGCGTCCTGTAACGAAAGCAAATCCTTTGTACCGCGGTTATATGCCTGCTCGGTCATCTCGTAGGTACGGCGGGCAAGGTCTATGCTTGCCTGCTTTGATGTAATAGAAGCGCGGCTCTGCGAAATCGTGCGGAGCGCGCTCTGCACACTTACGCGCAGGCTCGTCTCTTCATTCTGAATCTGTAACGCAAGGTCGGCGAGCGTATCCTTTGCCGTATCGATAGCAAGTGCGCTGCTTGACCACGGAAGAAGTCCGTCAAGCGGAATGGTCGCCTTTAAGCTTATCGTGCCACTCTGGTCTAACTGGCTGCTCGACGCAATGTGCTCGTCAGAGCCAGGATACAAGCCATGCTGATAGCTTGCCGTTACCGTGGGCGCGTATGCAGAAAAGCGCTTTGCCGTTACATTTGTTTTAGCCGCGGCAAGTTGCAGGCGGAGCTTTTCAAGCGCCGGAGACGACAACTGCTCAACATCCAGCTGAATGTCGCCGACAGGAAGCACGTCATCAAGGCTTCCGGTAAGCTCAATGCGCTCGTTCATCGGGATACCCAAAAGCTGCTTGAAGGCGGCAATGTCATTCCGGTAGGTTACGTATGCGCTCTCTACCGTAGGCACGAGGTTTTTGTATTTTACCTCCGCGCTCAGCACGTCAAGCTCGCTCATGCGCCCCTGCTCGTATTTTGCGCGGTTGGTATCCCACTGCTTTTTTGCGGTTTCCAGGTTCCGCTCCTGCAGGGTAATGTTTTCCTTTTCATACAGAAGCGCATAAAACGACTGGCGCACGTTCAGCTCGACGGTGCGGACGGCATCGTCATAGGTAATCTTCCCCTGCTCGTAGGAAAGACGTGCGCTTTTTATCGTGGTAAAAAGATTAGGTGAAAAAGACATGCTTATGCTTCCGGTCAGCGTTGCCGTATAGTCAGAAAGCGCGTCGTCACTTGCAGAAACGCCGCCGGTGACCGAAAGCGACGGACTAATACTGTTCCAGGATGTGCTTTTTGTGCGCTCAGCGGCATCGAGCGTAATCTGACTGCGCGCAAGCGAAATATTGTGTTCCCGCGCAAACAAGACTGACTCCTCTACTGAAAGCGAACGAAGCTCGCCCTCAGTTTCGCCGGGCAAGGCTCCGTCGCGGTTACTCTGTGGAAAAACAAGCGCAGCAGAAAAAAGCAGCGCCGCGCAAAAAAAAGTATGCCGTATCATATTTTTTAATCCAACTCCAAATCTGTAGCTATGCTGTCATTATAACATATAAGCTGCAGATTTGTATCGAAAGATAGTGCAAAAAGCGCATTTCAGGCAGCTTTATTGCCTTACAACCACAATTCTTCCCGCTTCAAGCACCTTGGTAGCGTCCGACAGCTTGCGTACCGAAATCCAGCTGCTGCTCTTTACATCAGAAATAGCTACCAGTCGCAGATTCGGCTTTGCAAAATCGCAGGCTCGCCTGCTGCAAGCAAAAATCTGCAAACGCACCGCACTATAGCGCAGAAGCTACAGCGCTCTCCACATCTCCCGTTAATGCTGCACATACGCTGCAATAAATTCAAGCATGCACTGCTGCACGTCGCTAAACCACTTTTTTTGAAATGCACAGGCAGTCTTACCAATGTAGCGGAAGTGCCAGCACTCGTATTCATAGCCCGTCACATCTTCATAGCCAGCAGGAAAGCTTAAAGACCAACCATAGTCAGCGGCGTGCTGCAAAAGCCACTGACAGGCAGCGGTTGGCTCCCAGCTCGGATCGATTGAGCCGAAGTCGACCACGGTTCCCAGCTGATGCTGGCTCGTTCCCGGTCGCGCACTTTCGCGGTCTGCCTGCTCCTGCCCATCAAGCGCGACAAGGCGGTTATACACCTGTACCTGGTAGTCATAGCTACGGTAGGTAGAGCTCACCAGAAGCGTTACCCCGTCAGCGCGGGCAGCTTCTCCCATTTCACGCAGTGCGCGCTCGGCGTCGGCACGCAGATACAGATTGTTGCGATTTACATTGTAGGCAGAGCACGTGTCTAAATGCACCAGATTTGGCGGCTCATACCCGGTCGGTAAATAATGCGTTTTGTCGCAGAGGTACAAAAGGCTTACGGCGCCATCGCCTGCTTGTGCGCTTACCGCGCCATCGGCAGAAAGCACGGCGGCAAGGTCAGCAAGGAAAGCAACGGGGTCGCCGTTAGTGATTGCACGCTGCGTGCGTTCGCTCAAGGTCGCAAAAGCAGCGGCGAGCTTCTGATAATCAGCAGGAATCTTCCCTGTGCTTTGCGTTACAGCAGCCGCGTCTGCTGAATCTGCAAGCACACCAGCGACCGCCTCAGCGCTAGCCTTTGCTGACGCGCCCGCATGCGTGGCTACCGAACGCCCACTTCGATTACATGCAGCAAAAAGCAGCGCCGCTGCAAGCGTAAGGCAAAAAACAGTACGGCGTTTCATGCGACTTCAGTAACCGAATGAATGAAATAAAAAGTGTCTGAAAAACCAGTGTCATCAATTGCCTCACGCACCACGGGCGACGGCGTAAGAATATACAGTTTCTTCCCACTTTCAAGACCGTCGTTAAAGCCAGCCATAATGACGCCCATACCCGTCGAATCTATTTTTTCAACCTGACTCATATCAAGCACAACGTTTGTCTTTTTTATGTAGTCGTACACTTTGTTTTGAAATTCCTGTGATGTGTAGGAATCTATCGTTCCGTTAAGCTCTAACAGAATGTAGTTTGCACCATTTTTTTCAGTCAATGTCAGCTGTTCCATATTTCATGCTCCCTAATTGTTTACCTTCAGCACAAAGATGCTTACATCGTCATCAATGCCTTTGGCAATAAAGTTCATCAACGCATCATAGGTGTACTGAGCCATTTTCTCTGCTGGATACATGGTGTTTTCGGTAATTGCCTTCTGTACGCGGTTTTTGCCAAACGGCTCGCCACGCAACGAAAGGCTGTCGATAAGGCCGTCCGTACATGCCACGATAATGTCGCCAGGATTCAGCGCTGTCTTTTTAACCTTTATAAGTGGTCCAATATCCTTTACAAAGCCAAGGACGCGTCCTTCACCCTGAATTTCAATGATGTTATTAAACGCACGCGAATACAGGAACATAGCAGGTACGCCACAGTTGATGTAGTACATGGTGTTTGACGCAAAATCGAGCAAACCGAATATGCCTTCAAAGAACGTGCCCTTTGGCAGATTAAAGCGAATAAACTGATTCAGCTTTTCAATCAGGCGCTTAAAATCCTTTGTTTCCTCAAGGTAGGTACGAATAATCGACTTAATGATGACCATACTCATACTGGCGCTAATGCCTTTTCCGCTCAAATCGCCCATGACAAAGATGTGCCGCGTGTCAGAAAGGCGGATTATATCGATAAATTCGCCGCCAATGTTGTGTGCATGCTTCATAAGGTAGCCCACATCAACCTTCGGATTTTTTATCAAATCCATGTTTTGCTGGATTGACGTAATAATCTGCTCAGACATGTGGATTTCGCGGTTGACCGTACCAACAACACTTTGGTTTGCAATATTTTTCATGTAGTAGCCAAAAACGAAGAAGTACGAATACAAGCGCATAAACACAGTGTTGTCGTATTCAGTAAAGACATTACCGCCCGATTTACTGCCAAGCAAAATGGCGCCAACAATGCGGCGTCCTTCCGTCAAAAGAATAATGGCGTCGCACTTTGTCTGATTAAAAATTGCTAACAGCGATGCGCGGTCGACAAAATACACGTTTGTTTCCAGCGCAATGCTTTTGAGGATAATAAGCTTATTCTGGTTTAAGAGCGAATCAAACGTTTTATCTGCTGCAGAAAGCGTAATTCTGTCTCTGCCATGCTCGGGGTCGTTATACACAGATTCCAACATTCCCGCACCGTTATCAATAAGCACGCGCATGTGTGAAACGCCAATTGTGTGCACAAAAATGCTTTCCATGGCTTTTACAGTGTCGATTGGCTCGCCCTCGTAGTTAAAGCTTGCCAGCTCAGATTCAAGCTGATCGGCATACTGGAAGCTTCGGAAGCGCAAAATCTTATTGTACAGCTTTTCGATTTGGTACGACATCGTAAGCGCAACGGCAACCGTCACAATCATCAACAGGACAAAGCGCGCGGGCG
The DNA here is from genome assembly GCA_937891125.1 of uncultured Treponema sp. Taxonomy (GTDB): domain Bacteria; phylum Spirochaetota; class Spirochaetia; order Treponematales; family Treponemataceae; genus Treponema_D. Next base: position 4,600 of record CALAEZ010000004.1, read on the forward strand.
AATCAGTAACAAGGCGCCACAATGACGGGAACACAAGGCCGACAAGCAATGACGGAATGGCAAAGCAAACGATAAAGCGCAGCACCTGCCCTAACAAAAACATGCCGTCGTACAAAATCGTCTGCGACATGGCAAAAACTAAAATTGCAATCATCAGAACAAAGGCGACAGGGAACAAGGTCGAATAGAGTGCCACGCGAATCTGCGCAAGCGAAATTGCGTACAGGAAAATCCATGAAGCAACGACGGCACAACCGGCCAATATGCTTTTTTGGAAATTAAGCGCATTGCCAGACGCTTCCATGCGTAGCATCATAATAAGTGTTGAAAGCGCGGGAATAAAGTAAAAGAAGACTGCGCGGTAAAAGTCAAACCAGGAATACGGAAGATACCGACCAAGCTTTCCTGAAAAAATTGCCTGCGCACGAACATCCAGTCCTAAATACATAGAAATATTAACATCAGTAAAAAAGCGGAATACCAACAGGATGATAAACACTGCAGCAATCACGCGACAGGCAGAAACAGCCTTGTTTGACTTCTTTGCAGGATAAAACGCGGCATACATTCCAAAATCAACACAGAAAAACGCAAAAAGCACGTAGGTGCACCGTGCAAGGAACAGCATCATCGGGTGCGGCATTTTATACGAGGCTGCAATCATCAGCGCAGTAAAAACACACGACATACAAAGTTCAAGATTCAGTGAGATTAACAGCTCGGAATCTTCAGTAACAACGCGCTTATCAGCATAATAGGCGAACCACAATAGGAATGCCGCCATGACAGCATTTAGAACCACATAAATCATCACTTTACCCCTGAATCTTTGCCACAAGCATGGTTACGTCATCACGCAGCTTTTTGCCGCCGTTATAGCTCAAAATCATGCTTTCGATATCGTTAATGAACGCCTGCGGATCCTTTGCCGCACTCTTTTTAATGGTCTCTTCAAAAAGTGGCGTATCGCCAAGCTCAACACCTTTTTCGTCCATAACCTCTGATACGCCGTCGCTCGCCATCAAAATAAGGTCGCCGGAGAACAGACGCTGCTCAGCAACCTCCAGATCGTCAAGCGGAATAATGCCGACAATCGAGCAGTTTGACTCCAGCGGCTTTATGCGGTAGCCATCGGGCGAGCGCGTTACGATAATCGGGTCAGACATAGATGCGTTAATGTATCGAATCGTCATCTTCTGCGTGTCGATAATGCCAATGAAGACAACCGTATATTTATCCTGCAGATGCATACTCTTAATAGACGCATCTACCGCCTGCAGGATTCCAGGCAAATCTTCCTTATTTTCCTTAATTTTTACGGTGTTCATTACCAAGCCCATAACCAGCGCCGCTGCCAGACCTTTACCCGATACATCGCCAAGCATGACAAGCGTCTTATGCTCATCAATCGGAAGCACCGTGTAGTAGTCACCGGAAACGTTAATCAGCGGACGATAGTACGCGGCAAGCTTCACGCCTTTTATCTCCGGCATGACCGGCGGCAAGAAGGACTGCTGCGTTTTTGCCAGCGCATCCCATTCTTGCGACAGCTCTGCAATTTCAGACAAGCTGTTAATGATATTCGTTCTTGTCTGGAAGCGACCAAATTCCTCGAATAGACGCGGATACATTTCGTTATCAAACAGATGTGTATAGCGGCAGAATATAAATAATTGCTGACCGTTTTCTGCAAGGAAAAAGCCGCGTGCTGTGCGCGAGCTGGTAACAATACCCAAAGTGTCGCCTAAAAAATAGACGCCGTCCTTCCAGGTTGCAGAAAAGTTTTGTTTGACGATATCGAGCGTCGCAGGCGCGCTGGCAATGTGAGAAGCCGTATTGTACAGAACATAATTTGTTTTTCTATCCAGGTACAAAATCGAACAGTCTGCCTTTTGCTCAAGGACTTCAGAAACCGCAAGCGTAAAATCGTCAAGCGAGTAGCAGAAACGCAGCTTTTCGATAAATGCATCGAGCAGCGCCGTCTCGCCCGCCTTCATCGTTTGCTTTTCGATAACCACACGAAGCGCCTTATAAAAGCTGGAGCTCAGCAGCAAAAGACCGCCAAACAAAATAGTCGAAACAATGACCGGGAAAGTCTTTGAATACACACGGTAGTCATTTATTTTTATCTGTGGAACCAGAAATATTGCCAGTACAATGAACATTATGGTCATCAACGAATAAATCATAAACAAGGCGGCTCGCCGTCGCGATTTGTACATACAAAACTCCCTTTATTACCTTTTACCAAGTTAGCAAAAGTATATCATATAATCGGCATTTGGGGGATTTTTTTTTAGAGTCGACAGCAGGGAAACACTGATTAGTTGCCTCCCCTGCCTGTCGGATAGGGCAGATGAGAGCGTAAGGTCAGCACTTCCTTAGATTTACCCAAAGCCCGTATTCCACTATACTGTGCGCATGATTAAGCAAGACATTACCGACAGCGAGCTTCTTTCAAAGCTCAGCTCCATAGAAAAAGACGGCATGACCGTATTTGTGATGGCAGACGGCGCCTTTCGCGGTGCGCTCTACAATGGTACGCGCATGGTAAATCAGATGCGTGCAAATCACCATCTTGGCATTTTAGAAACACTGGTTTTGGGGCAAGCAGAACTATGCGCCGCGCTCTTAATACAAACGATGAAAGGCCGCGAGCATCTTACCTTCCGCTACGACACAAACGGTCCTGCCGCTGGCTTTGCGGTAGAAGCAGATTCTACTGGCTACGTGCGCGGACACCTGTTTCAAAACCCTATTCCCGTTGACACACCGCTTGCTAGCTGGGATTTGGCGCCGTTTTTTGGCGAAGGCACTTTAACGCTAAGCCGCATGGGCGAAGGCATGAAGCAGGCTCAAACGGGCACGGTCGAAATCATGTACAAAAATATTGCAAAGGATTTAGCCTGGTATTTCGCTCAAAGCGAACAGGTGCATACAGCGTTCAATACCTCAATCCAGTTTGACAAGCAGGGCCGCGTTATTGGCGCGGGCGCTCTCTTTCTGCAGGCGGTGCCCGAAGCAGGCGGTCGCTCAAAAACAAGCGCACAGACAGCAGAAAGCGGAAGCGAGGATAAAAAACAAACTCAGGAAGCGCTCATACAGCGCGCCGAGAACGCATTCCGCGCCTGTCCGTCGCTCGGTACCTGGTTTAGCGAAGGCGGTAAGCGCGAGGACATTATTCATGGGCTATTCCGCGAGTTTGCGCCAACAAGCGTACTTGAGCGCGACGTCATTTTTGACTGCCCCTGCTCAAAGGAACACTATGTAGGCGCAGTCCGACACCTGCCCAAAGCCGAGCTTGCAGACATTATCGCCCACGACCCCGACCCTCTGGAAATAACCTGCCACAATTGTGGCAGCGTATACAGAATTGAAAAAGAGCTGCTTAAATAAGCGAACGTCTCGCGGCTTTTAGAAGCAGGTGTGGCAGGTGCTTACTTTACGAACGCGCAGGGAGGCGCGAGCTAACGTTTACAGCAGACGGGTAATTTTGATTGCCGCATTTCCGTTTGCGTTTCCGAGAACGCCATAGGCAAACGGCTTTCCATCAACTTGGATTTCAGCAGTTTCGGTAAGCGCGCGGTCAAGCACAATCGTGTCCCCTGCTGCAAGCGCACTAATCTCATCTCCCTTGCGCAAGGTTGAACCATAAATGACAGAAATGCGTTTCGGCGAGCTTGCATTTACGCGCGCAAGCATTTCCGCCGCCCGCGCTTTTCGCTCAGCAATTTTTGCCGCGCGCGCTGCCGCCGCATCCGCTTCGAGCGCCGACTCTTGCCCGACGGCACCCGTTTGCACTCCAGAAGCAGTAGAATCGTCCTGCATTGCTTGCGCCTGCACATTCGGTGCCGACTGCGACTGGAGCGAATCTGCAACCCGTGGCTGAGGCTCCGCTGGCGCTGGCTTTTTTTCACTACCAGTGCTCGCTGAGCTGTTGCCGAAAAGCCGATCAAGTTCTGCCTGACTCAACGCAATTCCTGAGGAAACAGGTTTATTTTCTCGCTCGCTGTTATCACTACGAACGTTACATAAGACGCGGTCTAATTCTTCTTGTGAAAGCGCAATTGAATCTGCCATAAAAGCAGTATACCATAGAATCAGCAGTGCGCAATAAAAAAAACAAATGGCACCAAGGGAAGTGCATTATACAACTTTTTAGTTCAAAAATGGCTACCAGTCGCAGACTCAAGTCTTTGCGAAACCGCAGGCTCGCCTGCTACAGGCTGATTGTGCTTGTAATTATGTACGGTTACCGCTCGCGCGGCAGCACAATCAGACTGTTTTCGCACATCCGCTCCGCTCCTTCCCCGCCACAGCGCTAGCTTTTTCTAGACACGCGTTCTTTAGTATTTATGCAGAAACTTGCATATTTATGCAGGGCTTGTGCATACCACGCTTTTCTGCTAGTATCAGCGAAAATAAAACCGTGACTGAGAAGTGTACTGTGCTACGGAACGTATTTTCTGCATCCTGCATTCCTCATTCCGAATTTTCTAGGAGATTTTTATGTCCTCACCTTTGGAAGAATACCTTTCATCATGTAACGGAAAGCCGAATGTTGCAATGACTGCCTATGTCGCAAACTTGCAGCAGGTAGCAAGCGTTGTGCCGTCAATTGCGGCAGACGTTGTAAAAGAGCTTGAAACCCAGCGCGGACACTTAAAGCTCGTTGCAAGTGAAAACTACTGTTCTCTTGCAACGCAGGCTGCAATGGGAAACCTGCTTACCGACAAATATGCAGAAGGCTATGCAGAGCACCGCTACTATGGCGGCTGCGTAAACGTCGACTCTGTAGAGATGACCGCTTCCAAAGAGGCAGCAGAGCTTTTCGGTGCTGACTACGCATACGTTCAGCCGCATGCAGGCTGCGACGCAAACCTCGTCGCTTACTGGGCAATTTTAAGCGCAAAGGTTGAAATGCCGACTCTTGAAGAGCTTGGCGTAAAGAGCTTAAACGACCTGACTGCAGAGCAGTTTGATATGCTTAGAAAGCGTTTCGGAAACCAGAAGCTCATGGGCTTAGACTACAGCTGTGGCGGCCACTTAACACACGGCTATAAAATGAACGTGTCTGCCCGCATGTTTGAAAGCCATCCGTATGGCGTTGATAAGGAAACAGGTCTTTTAGACTATGACGCAATCGAAAAGCAGGCAATGGAAGTTAAGCCGCTTATTCTTTTAACAGGATTCAGCGCATATCCGCGCAAGATTGACTTTAAGCGTTTCCGCGCAATTGCAGATAAATGCGGTGCCGTTCTTATGGTAGACATGGCACACTTTGCAGGCCTTGTTGCAGGCAAAGTCTTTACCGGCGACTTTGACCCGGTTAAGTGGGCAGATGTCGTCACCACCACAACACATAAGACACTCCGCGGCCCGCGCGGTGCTATGATTTTGTGCAAAGCCGCGTTTGCCGACTTTGTAAACAAAGGTTGCCCGATGGTTTTAGGCGGTCCGCTTCCGCACGTTATGGCAGCAAAGGCAGTCGCATTCAAAGAAGCTGCAAGCGACGAGTATAAGCAGTACGCACAGCAGGTTGTCAAAAACGCACAGGCCCTGGCAGAAAACTGCATGAAGCTTGGCATGCGCTTGCAGACTGGCGGCACTGATAACCACCTTATGCTGATTGATGTAACCACCTACGGCTTAACCGGTAAGCAGGCAGAAGCGGCTTTATTCCAGTGTGGCATCACGGCAAACGCAAACGCGCTTCCGTATGACAAAAACGGCGCATGGTGGACAAGCGGCATCCGCGCGGGCACTCCGGCTCTTACCACGCTCGGTATGAACGAAAGCGATATGGCAGAAGTTGCCGCCATTATCGACACCGTTCTTAAAGGCACAAAGCCTGGCGTCACAAAAGAAGGAAAGCCGGCAAAGGGCAAAATCGAGCTTTCAGAAAGCACGAAGGAAGAAGCGACAAAGCGCGTAAAGGCACTGCTTTCAAAGCATGTTCTGTATCCAGAGCTTGACCTTGACTTCCTCAAAAAGGCATTTGTGAAGTAAGCAGAGGTCAAAAATATCCTTGTATTTTTCAAAAAAGGCGAGTTTACAATTTATGCAACAAACTGTAGACTCGCCTTATAATCATGAATCGAGTCAGACATTTTTTTCTGCATAATACAGAGCTTCTCTTATACATTGTCTGCTGGTTATTCCACGCATCTGCAGCATTGACTGCAAATCACTATGGCTACAAGCCGCTTTCAGCCTATAACATCTCTGTTTCATTCGTGTATGCAACATTTGTGCTTTTGTTTGCGAACATAAGTACCCGAAACATTTTTTTCACCTTTTTCTACTTTGAAATGCTGGTATACAGCATCGTCTTAACCATAAGCACGGGAACCGATTTTGGCGCAAGCATTGTCAGCGTCAGCGTTGTACCGCTGCTTTTTTTAGCAACAATCAATCAGCAGCACAGAAAGCGCTATTTCATCAGCCGCATTTTCTGCGCATCTGCCGTAACGCTTTTCATCCTTTGGTGGGCGTATGCACGCACGGGCATGCTGTCGCTTGATTTTGTCACGGCGCTCACTATACATCGGCATTTTTACATAACACATTTTATTCAAGTGCTCACCATTATGGTCATTTTCCTGTTCTATTACAGCATTCTGACCGAAAACGCCGTACTGCGCTCACGAAGGAAAGCCGACAACCAGTTAGGCACGTTGAGTCACATGGCAACGCACGACCAGCTTACCGGTCTTATGAACCGCAGAAAATTTGCTACCTTTCTACACCGCGCGCAAGACACGTATGAAAAAGCGGGAGCCGATTTTACGTTCACCATTTTTGACATTGACGGCTTTAAGCAGATAAACGACACCTACGGTCACGATGTTGGCGATTTTGTGCTTAAAAACATGACGGCTTTTGTTTCGCAGCAGCTTCCAGCTACCGTGCAGCTTGCGCGCTGGGGTGGCGAAGAGTTTGTACTGCTTTTTCCTGAATCACAAGCTGCAGTCCGCTCTCAGCTCGAATCCATTAGAAAAAACGTTGCCACCCATGTATTCCGCTGGCAGTACACTGACATCACGATAACGTTGACCTTCGGTGTCTGCAGCCTTTCAGAAGCGCGCGATACAGAAAAAATGATTGTCACGGCCGATAACAGACTCATGTATGGCAAAAAACATGGTAAAAATCAGATTGTAGATACAACAGCTCGCGGAGAAGATGCGCAATGAAACGACTCCTCTATTTTTTCATAAAAAACAATACGTTTCCTGTCTACGCACTTACTTTTTTTATCTTCGTTCTCTGGGCGATAGCAATCTTTTCGTTTAAGCGCCCCGAATTTTATCCATTTCGCTTTATAAATGGTGGCTACGCGCTTTTTATGCTGCTTTTGTGCATCTTTTACCGCCAGATGAACCGACTGTGCGCCTTCACATTCTATCTTGTCGCCGTCATTGCCTACTTTGTCGTAACTCCCATTATCGCAAACATGGTCTGCAGCACCGAATTTTACCTGCTCTGTGCCGTTCCAGCCGTATTTTTGCTGACCGCCGACTACAAAAAGCCACACTGGTACTACACGGTTATAAACATATTCATTTTTGTGTGCTTAATCTTCCTGATTTGCTACCGTGTAACGCACATGCCGCCCGCAAAGCTTTTTATTGCAGAGCGCCGACTTTTCTTTATGCTGACCAAATACACCGCCTGCGTCATCAGCATTAGCATTTCAACGTATGCGGGCTTTAACACACGTGTTCTGCTGCACCATCTGACGCATAAATCTCATTTCCTCGAGGAAGAGTTAGAGTCGATGGCAACGCACGATGTGCTTACCGGCTTAGTAAACCGCCGCCGTACCATGAAAATATTCAATGCATGCGAGGAACGAAAGGCGTACGAAGGCGTTGATTTTGCCATCTGTATTTTTGACATTGATAATTTTAAGAAGATAAACGACACCTACGGTCACGATGCGGGCGACTTTGTACTTAAAGCGTATTCGGCGGCGGTACGGGAAAGCTATCCCGAGCCGACAACAGTTGCGCGCTGGGGTGGCGAGGAATTTTTGATTATATTTCCTACGATTACGCAGAGCACCGTCTACGAGCTTGACCGCACCCGAAAGCGCATTGCAGAAACGCCGATTACCTACAATGGCGAACGCATCACCGTAACGGCGACCTTTGGCATAAGCTCGTCACGCCAGTTTTCGTCAGCAAGCGATGTGCTTACCGACGCTGACCACATGCTGCTTGACGGCAAAGACAACGGCAAAAATAGGCTTGTGGTAAGCGAAAAATTTTAGAAAGCCGCGTGCCGGCACTTTTGGAAGCAGTTCCGCCTGCCAGCAAACGTTTAGACTACAGCTCCGCCTGCCGATGCGCAGTTAGAATGGAGCTCCG
>CALAEZ010000005.1 GCA_937891125.1 uncultured Treponema sp.
GAAACTTTACCTAAAATCATAACGAAAAGCGTGCCGGGCGCTGATTCGGCAAAAATCTTGCACAGAAGAAACGCGGCGGTACCCAAGGCACTCTGCGGCACAACGTATCCGGTCGTCATCAAGCGCGGTCAGGGCGCAGTCTTTGAGGACATGGACGGCAACACCTTTCTTGACTGGATTGGCGGCGTGGGCGTGCTGAACATCGGTTACAGCCACCCGGAAGTGGTCAAGGCGGTGCAGGAACAGGCTGAAAGCTACTTCCACACGATTTTTAACATCGTCGGCCACGAAGGCTATGTATCCCTTGCCGAGGGCTTGAACAAGACTGTGCCCTGCAAAAAGGGAGAGTCGGGCGCTGTAAAGACCTATTTTGCAAACAGCGGTGCTGAGTGCGACGAAAACGCCATCAAGGTGGCAAAAGCATATACCGGGCGCAGCAACGTCATCTGCTTTACCGGCGCTTTCCACGGCCGCACCAACCTGACGATGGCGCTCACGGCAAAAAAATCCTACGCGCTCGGCATGGGACCTTTTCCGGCTGGCATTTACCGCGCGCCGTACCCCTACCTCTATCGCGCTCCTGCCGGCATGAGCGAGGCTGAGGCAATCGAATACTATCTGGGAGAATTGCAGCGCGTGTTTGACGAGGGCGCACCCGCAAAAGAGACAGCATGTCTCTTGGTCGAACCGATTCAGGGCGAGGGCGGCTTTATTCCGGCTCCGCTTGCCTGGGTCAAGGCTGTGCGCAAAATCTGCGACGAAAACGGCATTGTGCTGATTGCAGACGAAGTGCAGTGCGGTAACTGTCGCTCAGGAAAATACTTTGTTTCCGAGTACTGGGCGGAAGCAGGCTGTGCGCCGGACATTGTAACGACAGCAAAGTCGCTCGGCGGCGGAGTACCGATAAGCGCAATTACCGCCCGCGCAGAGATTATGGACGCTGTTCCCGCAGGCACCATCGGCGGCACGTATTGCGGAAACCCGCTTGCGTGTGCGGCGGCAAACAAGGTCATGGAGATTATGAAGCGCGATGACTATGCGGCAAAGGCGCGGCACATCGGCGAACTTGTCACAGCGGGCTGGAAAAAGATGGCGGAAACCTACGACGTTATCGGAGACATTCGCGGCATAGGCGCGATGATTGGCATTGAGTTCGTGACCGACCGCGCCACAAAAGAGCCTGCCACCGCGCTGGTGAGCAAGTTGATTCAGGCGGCATTGCAGCGCGGGCTTCTGATTGAATCGTCTGGCACGTACTCAAACGTCATTCGATTCCTCGCCCCGCTTACGATGACCGATGAGCAGACGGCGGCAGGGCTTCGCATTTTTGAGGACGCGCTCAAAGAAGCGTTGCGCGGTTAGGGAGGCACGTATGCAAGAAGAAACAAAAACGGGTGCGCCGCCACAAGCAGAAAAACCGCCGCTAGTCATCTCCATCGGCTGCGAATACGGCTCTGGCGGCACGGCGGTGGGCAAACTGCTTTCCGAAAAATTGGGCATCGAATACTTTGACCGAGATTTTATTGACCGCATTATTGAACGCGTGGGCATTAGCCAGCACGTGCTTGATCTTGCAGACGCGGGCGTTGCCGTCAAAGGCATCAGCACGAGCGTACCGAGTGCAGACGGCAAGCTGGGCGCAATCAAGTACACGAACCTGACTGACCGCCTTGTGTTCATTCAGAAGCAGGTCGTAAAAAAGCTTGCCGACCGCTTCTCCTGCGTGATTATCGGCCGCTGTGCTGACTACATTCTGCGCGACCGGGGCAATGTGCTCAACGTCTTTATCTATGCGCCGATTGAAGCGCGCATCAAAAACACAATGGAGCAGATTGGCTGCGACCGCGAGGCGGCAGAACGTCTGATTGCGCAGAATGACGCGATGTATCACGCCCGCTACCAGCAGATTACGGGCACCTTCCGCGGCGATCGTCACAACCGGCACATTCTGCTTGACGCAAGCCTGCTTGGCGTAGAAGGCACGGCGGATTATCTGGACGATTTGGTGCGCCGTATGGAAATAGGACAGGCTCGCGAGCAAGGCGGGGAGAGATAAGCGTATGGAAAACAAAAAGACTTCTGATTTTAACAAGGTGCTCGGCGCCTGGGATATACTGGTAATTGCCTTTGGCGCAATGATTGGCTGGGGCTGGGTTGTTTCAACCGGCAGCTGGATTCAGACCGGCGGCATTTTAGGCGCGGCGCTGGGCTTTGTGGCGGGCGGCATTATGGTCTTCTTTGTCGGCCTGACCTATGCGGAGCTTACAGCGGCTATGCCGCAGTGTGGCGGAGAGCATGTGTTCAGTCACCGCGCGATGGGGCCGGTCGGCTCCTTTGTCTGCACGTGGGCGATTATCTTAGGCTATGTGAGCGTTGCCTGTTTTGAAGCCTGTGCGCTTCCGACAATCATCACCTATATCTATCCGGCCTTTCTGAAAGGTTATCTGTACACGGTTGCGGGCTTTGACATTTACGCTTCTTGGCTTGCTGTTGCGGTCATCACGGCGATTTTAATCACCTGGATAAACATCCGCGGCGTAAAGACGGCGGCAATTCTGCAGACCGTGCTTACGGTCGTCATCGGAGCGGTCGGCATCCTTTTGATGATTGCTTCGGGCTTTAGCGGCAGCGCCTCAAACGTGAGCGGACAGCTTTTTAACGACAATGCGGGCATCATCACATCGGTCTTCCGCGTGGCACTCATCACTCCGTTCTTCTTCATCGGCTTTGACGTGATTCCGCAGGCAGCGGAAGAAATCAACGTTGACTTAAAGAAAATCGGAAAGATTCTGATTCTTTCGATTGTACTTGCAGTTGCCTTCTACGGCTTTGTGGTACTTGCAGTTGGCTTTGTCATGTCGGCAAAGGACATTGCGCTTTCACAGGACGGAAGCGGACTGGTTACGGCGGATGCGATGGCAAAGGCATTCGGCAGCACGGCGATGAGCAAGGTGCTGATTATCGGCGGCATGTGCGGCATCATCACCAGCTGGAACTCCTTTTTGATGGGCGGAAGCCGCGCCATGTATTCGATGGCAGAATCCTATATGATTCCAAAGTTCTTTTCTGCGCTGCATCCGCGCTTTAAGACACCGGTCAACGCGCTCTATCTTGTCGGAGCTCTCACCGTGCTTGCGCCTTTTGCCGGCAGAAAGATGCTTGTGTGGGTCGTTGATGCGGGAAACTTCGGCTGCTGCGTTGCATACTGCCTTGTCGCTGTGTCCTTCCTGATTCTGCGGAAGAAAGAGCCTGACTTGGCTCGTCCATACAAGGTTCCGCTCGCAACACTTGTCGGCACACTGGCTGTCGCAATGTCTGGCTTTATGGTCATCTGCTACATGGTGCCTGCATCGGGAAGCGCGCTTGTGCCGCAGGAATGGGGCATTGCAGGCGGCTGGGTATTGCTCGGCGTGCTCTTCTTTGTGCTTGCAAAGTACAAATACCGCGAGCAGTTCGGGCTTTTAGTCAACATCATTTCGCCCGACGATGCGCGCGCATTGCAGGCAAGCAATTCAGAGCTTTCCGCCGCGCTTGACCGCGCTATTGAAGACGCGATTACCTTTGCGATTCGGAACAGAGGTGTGGCGCTATGAGTGAAGCTTCTGCGTGGAACTTTAATCTTCCGGTCAACATTGTTTTTGGTTGCGGTCGCGTGGCAGAAGCCGGCGCACTTGCAAAGCCCTACGGCACAAAGGCGCTTGTGGTGACCGGCTCGAGCAGCACCAAAAAGAGCGGCCTTTTAGACCGCGTGACTTCCTCGCTTGCAGAAGCAGGCATTGCTTGTGCGATTTTTGACCGCGTGCAGCAGAACCCGCTTACCACGACGGCGGAGGCGGGAGCTGCTTTTGCCACTGAAAACGGCTGCGACCTGATTGTGGCAGTCGGTGGCGGCTCGGTGATTGACTGCGCCAAGGGCATTGCCTTTCTTGCAGTCAATGACGGCGACATAAGCGACTACATCTTTGGCCGCCGGGTAAGCGACCGTGCACTGCCGCTTATGGCGATTCCTACTACCTGCGGCGCCGGGAGCGAAGGAAACGGCTTTGCCGTGCTGACAAATCCGAGTAACGGCGACAAAAAGAGCCTGCGCTGTGCCGCAATTGTGCCGAAAGTGTCGATTGTAGACCCTGAGTGCATGATGACGATGCCGCCGCGTGTGCTTGCATCCGTCGGCTTTGATGCGCTCTGCCACTGCATGGAAGCCTACACGGCAAACAAGGCTCAGCCCTTTACCGATGCGCTCTGCCTGTATGCAATCAAGCTGCTTTCAGAGCACCTGCTTCCGCTCTATCAGGCCGTTGCTGGCGGCACGGCTGCGACGAGCGAGGCGCTGCGCCCCGCATGGGAATCTCTTTGCGCGGCGGCAACGATTGGCGGCATGGCTATCGGGCAGTGCGGCGTGACGCTCTCTCACGGCATGGAGCATCCGGCAAGCGGCTTAAAAAATATCGTGCACGGGCAGGGGCTTGCCGCGCTCACGCCAGCGGTGACTGCGTTTATCGTGCAGAAACTGCAAGGCGCAGCTGCCGGAGCTTGCGACACAGTGCCGACAGTCGGTGCGCAGGCTGTTGCCGCAGGCAAGTTTGCGGAAATTGCGCGTCTGCTCGGCGGAAGCGGACTTTCCGACTGCGCTGACCGAATCCGTGTGCTTGTTACCGAGCTGGGACTGACTGCATCGCTCGGAGATTTAGGGCTTAGCGAATCTGACATTCCCTGGATGACCGCAAACTGCCTCAAAGTCTCGGCCGGAAATCTTACGAATACGCCAGTCGCCGTGACCGAAGCGGACATCGCCGCAATCTACAAGGAGGCGCTGTAATGAATGCTGTTACCGTGCGCACTGCCACAAAAGCGGATTTTGCCCAGGTATTTCCGCTGATACAGGCGCTCTGGAGCTACAACGTGTATGACGAAGCGGCGACGCGGGCAGTGTACGAGCAGATTGTGCGCGACGCACAATGTGGCGGGCAGAGCCACAGTTTTGCCTTTGTCGCGCGGAAGCGCGATGAAGCGGAACGTGCCGACGGCGGTGACATCATCGGCTTTTGCCACGGCGATTTTTTTAACACGCTCTGGATGTGCGGAAAAACCTGCTACCTCTCTGGCATCATCACGGCAGAAAGCGAACGCAAACGCGGTGTCGGCTCTGCTATGCTGGCCGCCGTCAAGGCGGTTGCCCGTGAGCGCGGGGCAAAGGCAATCATTTTGGAATCGGGCTTGTCGCGCACGGAAGCGCACCGCTTCTACGAGGCGCACGGCTTTGAAAAAACTTGCTATGGGTTTGAGCTGACGCTGGGGTAGCGGGCGCTTTTCATACCATGAATTTTTTTAGGAGTAACTATGCTTGATTTTCTTACGCGCGCGAACGCCGCCGTAAACGGCGTGGTCTGGGGGACGGCGGGAATCGCGCTGCTTCTGCTTGCTGGAATCGTGATGACCTGCGTGAACCGCGGCTTCCAGTTCGCGCACGCGGGCTTCTGGCAAAAAAGACCGTCAGATCGGAAGAGCACAC
>CALAEZ010000006.1 GCA_937891125.1 uncultured Treponema sp.
AAATACGGCTACTGCCACTGAAACTCTAGCCACCGCATCAAAGAAAAGCCCGCTCCTTAATCTTGCCCGCCGCGCGCACGACGCTCAGCATAAAAAACTCAATCCCGGTCCTGCCTACGCATGGCCGATGGGAGCATGGTTTACGCTCTTTTTTATCGTGCCGATTGCAATCATCATCGCCTATTCGTTTATGAAGCGTGATGTGTACGGCGGCGTTGTGGCAGAGTTCAGCTTAAAAGCCTACCGCCAGATGCTCGATCTTGCCTATGGCATGATTTTCCTGCGCACGCTTTCGATTGCAGTCATTTCCACGGCAATTTCGATTATTATCGCACTTCCCTGCGGCTACGCTATGGCACGGAGTAAGCACCAGACGCTGCTTTTGATTCTTGTCGTCATTCCGTTTTTGACAAACAGCCTTATCCGCATTTTTGCGTGGATGACAATTTTAGGCGACAACGGCTTATTAAACAGCGTGCTGCACCTGTTCTGGAATATCGGGCATGCGCTTAATCTTACGCATACCGAAAGCTTTGTTCCGCATAAGTTTATGTTTACAAAAGACGCGGTTATCCTCGTAAGCATTTACATGTACTTCCCGTATGCGATTCTGCCGGTATTTACGGCGGTAGACCGCTTTGACTTCAGCCTTTTGGAAGCTGCCCGCGACCTTGGGGCAACGAAGGCGCAGTCAATGTTTAAGGTGCTTATTCCCGGCGTAAAAAGCGGCATAATCAGCGCGCTTATCTTTACGTTCATTCCGATTTTCGGCTCGTACACCGTGCCGCAGCTTGTCGGCGGAAAAGACAGCTACATGCTCGGAAATATCATCGTAGACCAGGTGCAGAAAGTGCGTAACTGGCCGCTGGCCTCTGCATTCAGCCTGGTGATTACGATTATTTCCATGGCGGCAATTATCTGGATGCTTTCAAGCGGCAGAAAAGAAGCTGGCTTAAAAAAGCTTTCTACAAAAGAAGATGTTGCGGCAAACACCAATACGCCGCTTTTAGCAGCAGGCCTTGCAAACAAGGGACAGCTTACGGCAGCTTCAGAAGGCAGCGCAGGCGAAAATGCTGAAGGGCAGGGAGGCGCGCAGTGAAATTAAAGTTTAATCCGCTAAAGCCGTTTGTTGCACGCCGGCATAAGCCGAGTGAGCCTGCCCGCCATGCAAAGCGGCAGTGGAAAAAGTTAAATCCGCGCTTCAGCCTTTCAAAGACAGTGCTTGCCCTTTCGCTTCTGTTCCTGTTCATTCCGCTTTTTGTCATCACGTTCTATTCGTTTAATGCGTCTAAGGACTCTACGTTTACCGGCTTTTCATTTGTCTGGTATGAAAAGCTGATTTTCCAGAGCGGGCCGTTGTGGGCTTCTCTGTGGAACAGCCTTGTGGTTGCCATTCTTTCGTCTGTTGTGGCGACCATGCTTGGCACGCTTGCGGCAATCGGCATTACTTGGTACCGCTTTTTTGGAAAGCAGTACATTCAGTCAATCAGCTTTTTGCCGATGGTTTTGCCCGAAGTAATTATGGGCGTTTCGCTTTTAATCTTCTTTAGCGGAATAAAGATGTCGCTTGGGCTTACAACGATTTTTATTGCGCATACTACGTTCTGTCTGCCGTTTGTCTACCTTATGGTGAGCGCGCGCATAGACGAATTTGACTATTCGATTATCGAAGCGAGCCATGACCTTGGCGCAAACGAGCTTCAGACGCTCTTTTTGGTGATAATCCCCGCGATTATGCCCGGCATTTTAAGCGGCTTTATGATGAGTGTTACGATGTCACTTGAAGACTACGTGATTACCTCGCTTGTAAGCGGACCGGGAAGCACGACGCTTCCGCTGTATGTGTATTCGATGATTCGCTTTGGGGTAAGCCCGGTAATCAATTCGCTTTCGTTTGTGCTGATTTTAGCAATCTGTGCGATTACGTTCGTGCTTAGAAAGGGCTTAAAGGGCTTTGCAAGCGCGCATTAAAAGCGGATGCAGGCAGTTCTGATAGAGAAGCTTTTTGCGGTCTTTTGTCTGGTTCTTATGTGCACAAAATCGGCACTGTGGTGTGCCGTACACTTTATATGTGAGGTACATTTATGAAATGTATCACTAAAATCGCGCTTTTAGCAGCGGGTGCTGCGACGCTTATGGGTCTTGTTTCTTGCAAAGAAAAAGATGACAGGACGGTCTATCTGTATAACTGGACGTATTACACGCCCGATGAAGTGCTGAGAGACTTTGAAAAAGAGTTTAACTGCACGGTAAAGGTAGATAGCTATGCTTCTAACGAAGAAATGTATGCAAAGCTTCGCGCAGGGGCCAAGGGCTACGACATTGTCGTTCCAAGCCAGGATTATGTTTCGATTATGATTGCACAGGGAATGCTGCGCCCGCTTGACCAGTCTAAGCTTACAAACCGCAGCCACATAAATCCTCTGGTGCTTGAAAAAGCAACGTATGATCCGGATATGAAATATGCTGTTCCGTACTATTTTGGAGCTGCCGGTATTTCGGTAAATAAGACAAAGGTTTCAGGCGACTATGAAAGAAGCTGGAGCATTTTTGCAGACACGCGCTTTGCCGGACACGCAACCATGATGGACGACATGCGTGAGGTTATGGGAGACGCGCTTGTGCACTTAGGCTATGACGTAAACAGCCTTTCTGACAGCGAGCTTGATGAAGCAACTGCTCTTATCGACAAGAGCTGGAAGCCGAACCTGGTAAAATTTGACGCGGAAGGCTTTGGAAAATCTTTTGCTTCCGGCGACTTCTGGCTCTGCCAGGGCTATGCAGAAGTTATTTATGGCGAAGTGCCAGAAGATAAGTGGGATGAAACAATTGACTTTTTCATTCCGGAAGAGGGCGGTCCTTCTTACCTTGACAGCATGTGTATCTTAAAAGATGCAAAGCATGTCGCGCTTGCAAACGAGTTTATCAATTACATTCACCGCCCGGAAGTATATGCAAAATTCTTGGATGCATTTAACTTCCCGTGCTTTGTAAACCCGGATGCAGAACAGTACATGACCAGTAAGCCGATGTACGAAGCAAGCCAGATGACGAACTGTGTGCTTAAAGATGACCTTGGCGAAGGTTTGGATAAGTACAACGAACGCTGGCAGAAAATCCGTTTTACTGACTAGAAAAGCGAAAGCTGCTTGATTTTTAGTCTGCAGGGCTGCCCGATATGGCGGGACACATGTATCTTTCCGTATCGGCAGCTTTTTTTTGCGTTTTTTTTTGCTTGAAGGCAATCTTAAAGCATGGTAAACTTTTCATGCAAGGTAGGAGTTTTGCCGTATGAAAAAATGTTTTAGGCTTGTTGCACTTTCACTATTTGTTGCTTTTGCTGCAGCAACCGTTCTTGCGTTTGTTACGCTCGGACGCCCCGATTCGAGTGAACGCGAGTTTAGCCTAATGCTTGCAGGTCGTATAAACGATACGGTCATGTACGAAATTTTACGACCGCTCCTTGTTGCACGTACCTTAGGAAGCTATCCTGCTATTTCAGATTGGTTTTTAGCAGAATCAGAACATTCACTTGAAGAAAATGTAGCCTACATGCAGCGCTGTCTTTCTGCCGTAAAAGAGCAGTTTGGCTATACGTCGGCGTTTTTGGTGTCAGATGCTTCTCACTGCTACTACACCTACAAGGGCTTGCACAAAATCATAAATCCGCTTGATGACCCGCATGACATGTGGTATCCCACGTTTCTGAAAAAAAATGTTGCATACGATATAGAAGCAGACGAGGATCAGGTAAATGGAACGCGCTGGACGGTGTTTGTAAACTGCCGTGTCACATCTCCTGATGGCAGGCTTCTAGGCGTGTGCGGTGTTGGCGTAACAATGGAAAATCTGCAAAAGCTGCTTGAGTCCTATGAAAAGCAGCACAACGTAAAAATCAATCTGGTCGATGCAAACGGGCTTGTGCAGCTTGCGTCTAATGCATCCGAAATCCAACGCCTGTATCTTAATAACATTCGCTTAGATCCAGCAAATGATACGTATGCGGTAATTCAAAACGCACATGGCTTTCGCATTTCGAAGTTCCTACAGGAACTTGGCTGGTACCTGGTCATTCAGACGGGGAAGCAGAAAACTGGCTATAAGATGCTTCCGCTGGTGCTTGCAAACTGTGTCGCCTTTTTTGGGCTTCTGTTGCTTGCTTTCTTTCTGAGTCAGCTTAGTACTGCTGATGTCGCCGCTCGCTCTCGTGACGCTGGCAGCATAGATGTGCTGACCGGGCTTCCTAATCGCAATTACTTTACCGAAGCCTACGGGGAGGCGGGTGTCTTTAATACTACGCGCTATAAGACAATAGCAGTGTTTGACATTGACCGCTTTACTGCTGAATCTGCGGTGCGTAATGGAAATGACATTATTCAGAGCGTTGCTCATATAGCGCAGCGCCTGTTTGAAGAGCATGGGCTTATTTTGCATTGGGGAGGCGATACCTTCCTGTTGCTGTTAGAGCTTGACATGTCAGAAGCGCTTATCCACTGTCGCTCGCTGTGTGCGCTCATTAGAGAAGAAGTGCATGTAACGGTTTCGGTGGGGCTTGCCCGCGTGGAGCTTGTCGATTCGATAAAAAAGAATTTCCACCGCGCCGCTCAGGCGTGTTATGCAGCAAAGGCTGCCGATGGCAATCGGGTTATGCTAGGGGGGGGGTATTGAACAATGACACAATATCACCTGCGCCACAAGGCAAAGCGGAGTCTGCTCCTCCAACTTGAGCTTTTAATTACCCTTTTTGCCGTATTCGTCTTTATTCCTGTTGCTGTTATTACCTCCTATTTTCAAAATCAGGTTGTTGTCGAAAATATTTCGCAGACAGCAGATTTGCTTAAAAAAAACAAGACGAGCGAAATTAATACCATGCTTGCACAGGTGGAACGCTCTGTTTCTGTGCTTGAAAACCGTATTCTAACGACGTTTGATGAGGAGCTGTTTTTAGCTGATGCTACGTACCGTACGGAGTACCTGGCGCGCTGCGAGGACTGGTTTGAAGATGTTGCGCGCTTTACGCAAGGCACTGCTTCGTCCTGGTTTCGCTTAGAAAAAACACGGTTTGGCTCAACAGCGGGGATATGTATGACCAGTGACCGCTACGGAAACTTTGTCAGCGTGCGGCCGACTGATATCGATATCTATACCGACGGTGAGCGTGGGCGTGTGGAATGGTATTACGAGCCGATTGTAGCAGAAAAACCCATCTGGATGCTTCCGTATGAAAACAAAAATCTAAATGTAAAAATGATAACGTATGCGATTCCCATCTACCGTAATGAAATCTTGTTAGGTGTTGTTGGCATGGATATAGAAATGGCGTACCTGCAGCTGCTCTTTGATGTCTTGAGCTGGCGGGAAACCATGTCTTTTTTGTTTGATGCGCATGGAAATCTGTTATATCAGCAGGAGTATCCAGACGGCTGTCCGTCAATCATGTTTAATCAGGAGCTTAGCGTCATTTCAGATTGTGCACTTGACGCTGAGCATGCAGAGTCGCTCCATGCGTGCCGCTGGCATGAAAAAAAACACCACATGGCGTCAATTAGACTTTTGAACAACACGGTGCTTGCGCTTGTCATTCCTGATGCGGTTGCAACTCATTCGTTTACGCGCATTTTGTTGCTTAGGCTGTTTCTGTTAATGGTTATTCTTTTGTTTACCAGTATCTTATTACTGTTTGTCATCAAAAAAATCATACATCCGGTGAGCTCGCTCATTGATGACGCTCGCCGGCTTTCTCGTGGCGAGCTTGGCACTATTATTCAGTATCATGCTGATAATGAAATAGGATTGCTTGCTGACAGCATACGCATGATGGAAAAACAGTTGCGCGAGTATATCGAGTACATTCGCAATCAGGCACAGGGCGAGCGGGCGGCAAAGGAAATTGCTGTTAATGCCTCGCGTGCAAAAAGTGATTTTCTTGCTAACATGAGCCATGAAATCCGCACCCCTATAAATGCGGTTCTGGGCATGAACGAGATGATCCTGCGCGAAAGCAATGACGAGCGCATTCGTGGCTATGCGGTTAATATCTATAACGCAGGGACAACGCTGTTAGCACTTATAAATGACGTGCTTGATTTTTCTAAGATTGAAGCGGGCAAAATGGAGATTATTCCAGAGCAGTATAATCTTTCGCTTTTGCTCGTGGATTTACAGGTGATGATGAGCGACCGCGCAGAAAAAAAAGACCTGTTGTTCAAAATCAATGCAAATCCTGCGATGCCAAAGTTTTTGTATGGCGACAGTATGCGGATAAAGCAGTGTATGCTGAATCTGCTTACGAACGCGGTGAAGTATACCGAAAAGGGCAGCGTGACGCTTTCGGTCGATTTTGAGCGTCTCCCCGATACTGACAGCGGCATGCTTGTCGTGCGGGTACAGGACACGGGCATAGGCATAAAAAGTGATGACTTAGATCGGCTTTTCATGCCGTTTGAGCGCATTGACGAGGGCAGAAACCGCACAATTGAAGGCAGTGGGCTTGGCATGAGTATTGTGCAGCGCACGCTTGAGCTTATGGGAAGTCGTCTTTCGGTACAGAGTGAGTTTGGCAAGGGGTCGGTGTTTTCGTTTTCTGTTCGCCAGAAAATTGCAGAGGATACGCCGCTCGGCGACATTGCCGAAGCACACCGCGAAAGTGTGGCGGCAGTTGGAAGCTACAAGGAAACGCTGTATGCGCCGCGTGCGCGCATTCTGTTTGTTGATGACACGCAAATGAACCTCCAGGTCATTGAAGGTCTGCTTAAGTATACGGGAATCCAGCTTGATACTGCCGACAGCGGCTCGCGTGCACTTGAAAAGGTGCGCCAAAATGAGTACGACATTTTGTTTATTGACTACCGTATGCCTGGCATGGACGGCATTGAAACGCTACAGGCGATGAAAATGCTTGACGACAACAAATGCGTTGGTAAGCCGTGCATTGCACTGACGGCAAACGTTATTTCTGGCGCACGCGAGATGTATCTTGAAGCGGGCTTTACCGACTATTTAAGCAAGCCCGTGGTGCCGCAAGAGCTTGAAGACATGATTCGCGACTATCTGCCGCAGGAAAAGCTTGAAACGCTTCCCGAAGAGCTTGAAGCAGTTGATGAGGAGCCCGATCCTTCTGTTGCTGATTTTACGGCGTTGAGCGGCATAGATGTTGCTTCTGCACTTGCAAACTGCGGCACCAGCAAGCTGCTGTGCGAAATGCTTACTTCGTTTTACTCCAGCATAGAAAGCAAAGCTGAGGAGCTTACGTCGCTTGCTGAGCGTGGCGACATGGACACCTACCGCATAAAGGTGCATGCCTTAAAAAGCACCGCACGGCTTATTGGTGCGCTCTCACTTTCTGATAAGGCGCGTCTTTTGGAGGTTGCTGCGGGCAACAATGAGCGCGAAAAGGTGAGTGCAGAAACACCTGCGCTCGTGGCAGATTTACGGCATTTTTCTACGGTGCTTGCCCGCTTTGCGCCTGCTGCAGAGGTGGCAGAAGAAGAAAAAAAGGTGATTACAAGCGAAATGCTCCAAAGCCTATTAGAGGAGCTTGAAAAAGCGGCTTCTGACTTTAATCCCGATAAGGCAGACCCTGCAGTGGAAGCGCTTGCAAAGTATCGCCTGCCAGAGGCGCTCAAGGCCGTTTTTGGAAAAATCAAATCCTGTGCAGAAAATCTTGACTACCCTGGCGTGCTTGCGGCGCTCGAAGCATATCGCAATGCGTAGCGCTTGCTTGTGCCAGTCGATAGGGCAAACGCATTATACACTTTTTTAGTTCAAAAATGGCTACCAGTCGCAGA
>CALAEZ010000007.1 GCA_937891125.1 uncultured Treponema sp.
TTCGCGGGCAACGCCCGACCGCTCAGAATGACAGCCTCAATGACCACGGCATCCGTTTTCAATCACCGCTTGCCGCCGCTTCCGCCACGGTGAACTGCACCTCGTCGCTGTCGTCGGTGACGGTCGCGGTGAGCGTTACGGCGCGTCCGTCGCTGACGAGCGGCGTGATGTCGCTGAAGGCGGCGGCGTAGGTGTAGGTCGCGCCGGCTGCGGTGACGGGCTTCCAGTACAGGATGCCGTAGCCTTTGCGCTCGGTTGTGTCGCCCGCCGCCCGTGCCGTCGCGGGGTAGCCCGCGTAGCGGAGCGTTTTTCCGTCGCAGGTGAACGCCGCTTCCCAGCTGACGACATTCGGCATGGTGATGCCCGCGACGCTGCGGAAGCCGATGGTGCCCGTTTCGCCCGCCGCCACCGTAACGGTCGCGGTCGCGGCGGTGTCGCGCACGAACTCATACACGGCGCCCGCGTCGTCGGTGCAGGCGTACATCGACTCTCCCGTGACGGTAAGCGCGCCGCTCGTATTGTTCACCACGGTCATCTTTTGCGCGCCGTCGTAGCTAAAGTCGATGGTTTCCACTTCCTCGTCGGGGTCGAGCCAGCAAGACGCAAGCGACAGCGCCGCAACAGCGGCAGCTGCCATCGCGAAAGCCGCACGCGCCGCGTTCCGTGCCGTCATCGTTCGCTTCATGCGAGCCTCCTGCTGTCGTTGTCGTTGGCAGTAACGCTGCTGTCAACGCTGCCGGTAGACGCGCGCAGCTGAAACGAGCAGTCAACGTAGCTTGCTTGTGCGAACTCCGCGCCGGAAAGCATTTTGAGCGCCGTTTCCGCCGCCGTGCTTCCGAGCGTGCGGGCGTCAACGCGGAGTGCGCTCACGGCGGGAACCGACTGCTCTAAAAGCACGCTGTCGTGGAACGAGGCGACAAGCACATCGCTTCCGACGGCAATGCCTTCCCGGCGGAGCATTTCAAGCAGCGCAAGGCAGACCACGTCGTCCGAGCACAGCATCAGTCTCCACTGCTTCAGGTTCGCATCCTGCTGCAAATCGGCGAGCTCGGTGCAGACCGCATACCGTAGGCTTTCAATACCGGCGCTTTCCATTGCAGAAAGAAAGCCTGAAAGGCGCTTATTGTTTGCCTCTACATCAAGCGAGCCACAGACAAACAGCACTTTGTCTCCGTCGTGCAGGCCGGACGCGCACTTTAAGGCAAAGGCGGCACAGCTTTCCTGCATCTTCGAGTCAACCTGCGCAACATCGTCGCCCGCGCCGCTTCCGATGACGACAAAGGGCATGTCCGCCTCGCGGAGCAGCGCCACGTTTTTGTCATCGTGTTTCAGCTGCGTAAGGATTACCGCATCTGCCTTGCGGTTTCTAATCAGCTCTTCAAGCGCACTTGTGTCATCTGCCTGCGCCATCGTAACAAGAATGCTGTACGCATCCTCTGAGGCGCGGACAACCATGCCAGAAAGACATTCATGGTAAAACATCATCTGGCTAGAAGCAGATTCAAGCGGCAGGACAGCAGCAATATTCATTGTCTTTTGGCCAGCAAGCGCTTTTGCAACCAGATTGGGACGGAAGCCGTGTTTTTCAGCGCACGCCTTTACCCGCTCGCGGGTTTCCGCGCCGATTCTGCCCGAGCCGGAAAGCGCGCGCGAAACCGTGCTCTTAGAAAGCCCTAATTCTGCGGCTAAATCGTCCATGGTGAATTGACTGTCAATGCGCAACCGATTGCTCACACTCATGCTGTTATTGTGCAACCGATTGCGCAATTTGTCAAATGATTTTTTTATAAACTAACACTACAGGTTTCACCATGGAAATCGCTGCGCATGTTTCCTTTTGACAGCAACAAGTCAGACTCCCCGTAACCGCAGTATTAAAACTTCCGCATGAATAAAAACGACAGCAGTACCGAAGCCGCCATCTCCAATACTGATACTATAATCAGCAGAAAATCACCGAACACACTATTTTTAGCAAAGAAACAAATAAGAATATAGGTAATTGGAATCAGGTACCACTGTATTACATAAATTTCATTTACATTCCTGCTAATCCTTGAGATGAAGTAACTCTGCTTATCCGTTAGAATTTGTGATAAAAGGCGGCAAAAGCCCATCACTCCATACATACAAATCATACAAAAAAAACGCATCGACCGTAGCCATGAAGTAGTAATAATGCACTTCAGACAGAAATCCATTCGGAATGTACCATGAACTCACAAAATATGCACTCGAAAGCGCAAGACCAAGCGGCCAGAAAGACAAGAATCGTTTCTTGTCCATGCACCGTATATAATACGTTCCCAAAAAATACCCCATTGCTGGAAATAAAATCCAATTAAACAAAGGGAAAGCCGTAAATCCGCCGGCAGTGCCGATAAAATACTCGGCTATAAGATTACACACATCATTACCCAAATCAAAGAACCTCAGAAAAGAACCTGCTATTGACAGAATAAGGGCAATCAATACTATTTGCTCCGCGGACAGCTTCAGCTTCGTAAAAAGCCCCATGCAAATCATTGCCAGCCCGGCAAATGCCAAAATATCTATGCAGAACAGAAGCAGTCCTCCTGCTATCGGAAATATATTCCATTCACCAAGGAGCAATCCAGAAAGATAATGCGGAACAAAAAACTCTCCGATAGTAACAACAATTCCTAGAAAAAACGTTTTTATCCCGCGCTTTATCAGAAAATTTGAAGACTGGCGTCTAGAATATACTATTCCAACTCCCATTGAAAACATAAAAACAGGCGCAAAAAACGGCGCAGATTTTTAATGCGGGCGGCTTAGCTACTGTTTCAAAGCGTGTTTCAGACGAAACCGACTGGATTTTTGATTCAGTTGCGCCACAATCAGAGCTGTATGCTGCAATGGAAGAGCAACAGGTAGGAAGCCAGCAGATTGTAGACTCGCTTACAGTGATGAATGACAGCACGAGCGAAGTACGCACGGCAAGCCACGAAATGGCAGAAGGAAACCGTCTTATTCTTGAAGAGATTCACAACCTGCAGGCGTCAACAGGTGTTATCAAAGACAGCGTAACGGAAATGTCAGACGGAGCGGAAGAAATCGGACGCACGGGAAAGCGGCTTTCCGACCTGTCGGCAAAAATGCGCGGCGCTGTTAAAACAATCGGCAACGAAATCGACCAGTCTGAAGCATAAAAAAAGGGCTGCCGTACGGCAGCCCCTTCAGTACGTACTTTACTTACTTTGCGGCACGAATTAGGCTCACGCCGTCGCCGCTCTCGCAGGCAAAAAATCCTGCATTGTAGCCGACGACAGCCGTGTATGTCTTCTGCACGTTTTCAATAAAGCGCTCTACGCTGTCCTTGTGCACAAGCGCAATGGCACAGCCGCCAAAACCGGCTCCCGTCATACGCGCACCTAAGCAGCCGTCCTGCTTTTGCGCCGTCTCTGCAAGCGTATCAAGCTCAATGCCCGTTACCTCGTAGTCTGTTTTGAGCGACGCGTGGCTTTCGTTTAAAAGCTCGCCAAGCTTTGTCAGATTGCCTGCTTTGAGCGCCTCTACCGCATCAAGCACGCGCTGATTTTCCGTCACGCAGTGGCGCACGCGCTTTTGCAGCACAGGATCGCTGATAAGCGCATGCACGTCATTCCACTTTGCAGGCGTCATGTCGCAGAGCGCGTCAATCGCAATGCCGTCTTTCTGCAGGCGGCGAAGCGCTTCCTCACATTCGCCGCGGCGCTCGTTGTACTTACTGTCGGCAAGACGGCGCACCTTGTTTGTATTCATAACGACAAAGCGGTAGTCGCCAAGCTCCAGCGGCGCGTACTCATATTCAAGCGTTGCGCAGTTCAGCTTTTCAGCCGTATTCTTCTTACCGGTTGCAATGATGAACTGATCCATGATGCCGCAGTTTACGTTCATAAACTGGTGTTCGCTCATCTGGCCGAGCTTTGCAATTTCCACGCGGTCTAACTGAAAGCCAAACGTTTCGCTGACCGCATACGCAAAGCCGCACTCCAGGGCAGAGCTTGAAGAAATGCCGCCGCCAGCGGGCACATTGCTTACCATCAGAATTTCAAAGCCACAGGGAAAACGGAAGTCCCGCGCCTTGAGCTGGCTTAAAATGCCGTTTAAGTAGTTTGCATAGTCGTTCCGCTTGTCATATTCAAAATCATCGTCGACACTGAACTCATACGT
>CALAEZ010000008.1 GCA_937891125.1 uncultured Treponema sp.
AATCTGTGCCACGAAAGCCGCAAAGCAAAAGAACGAAAAACTCCACGCGTTCCAGACAAAACTCGGCTCGCTTAAATTCCTTGACCCTGCCTGTGGTTCGGGTAACTTTCTCACGGAGACATATCTTTCTCTCCGCAGACTGGAAAACAAAGTTATCTCAATCCTGAACAAGGGCGAAAAAGTCTTCGGCTTTGACGAGTTTATCAAAGTGCACATCAATCAGTTCTACGGAATCGAAATCAACGACTTTGCCGTGACCGTTGCAAAAACCGCTTTGTGGATTGCAGAAAGCCAGATGATTGCAGAAACAGAGGCGATTCTTTCACAGAGCATCGACTTTTTGCCACTCAAAACCGGTGCAAACATTATTGAGGCGAATGCCCTTCGCATGGATTGGAGCACGCTCAAAGTTAATTCGGAATTAGGAATGCGGAATGATGAATTGCTTTTGTTTTCTGGATTTACCACAGAAACCGACGGAACAAAGCACGAGTATGACTACATCATGGGGAACCCGCCTTTTGTGGGAGCCAGGCTCATGTCCGAGTCTCAGAAAGCAGATGTGGCGCTGATTTGGCAGAAGGCAAAAAATCTTGGTAACCTTGACTACGTTTCCTGTTGGTATAAAAAAGCCGCAGATTTGATAAAAGGCACGACCACAAAAGCAGCCCTTGTTTCCACGAACAGTATTACCCAGGGCGAGCAGGTGGCGCTCATGTGGAAGCCCCTTTTTGAGGAGAGCGGAATTCAGATTGATTTTGCATGGCGTACTTTCCGCTGGGATAGTGAGAGCACGGAGAAGGCTCATGTTCATTGCGTGATTGTAGGTTTTAGTTGTAAAAAAGAAGAACAAACGGATTTGTTCGCGCCTAACGGCACTCACCCCAACAAAGAAGCGAAGAGCGTTAGCTCTGTGCAAATCCGTTTGTTGATAAAAAAGATTTACAACCCGGACGGAACTTTTGTTGAAGCAAAAAACATCAACGGCTATCTTCTGGACGCACCGAATATTTTTGTAGAGAGCCGCTCAAAGCCCCTTTGCGCAGTGCCTGAAATCGGAATCGGAAACAAGCCGATTGACGGCGGAAACTATCTTTTTACTGAGGACGAAATGCAGGATTTCATCAAAAAAGAGCCAGCCTCAGAAAAATATTTTCATAAATGGCTCGGCTCAGATGAATTCATAAACCGCTATTACCGCTACTGCCTCTGGCTGGGAGACTGCTCGCCTGCCGAAATCAAGAAAATGCCCGAATGTTTTAAGCGGGTTCAGGCAGTAAGGGAATTAAGACTTGCAAGTAAAAGTGTTCCGACTCAAAAACTTGCGGACACACCGACAAGATTTCATGTTGAAAACTTCCCGAAAGGAACATACATCGTCGTTCCCGAAGTTTCATCAGAAAAACGCTACTATATTCCGATGGGATTTCTCACACCCGATATTTTCTGCTCGAATCTTGTAAAAATCATCCCCGATGCAAGCCTGTATCACTTTGGCGTGCTCACAAGTTCGGTCCACAACGCATGGATGCGAGCCGTCTGCGGCCGCCTTGAAACACGTTACCGCTACAGCAAAGACATCGTGTACAACAACTTTCCGTTCATCGTGCCAGAAATGCCACACGGATTCGATTTTGCTAACGCAAAATCAAGCGAAAGTAAAAAGGGAAAACCGTTAGATTTTCCGAATCCGTGTGGCAACCTTTGCTGTACGCCGGAGCAAGCCGCCAAAATCGAAGCGACTGCCCAAGCCATTCTTGATGCGCGTGCAAAATATCCAGACAGCTCACTCGCCGACCTCTACGATGAGACACTCATGCCAGCTGACTTACGCAAAGCTCACCGCGAGAACGACAAAGCCGTTATGGCAGCATACGGCTTCAAGGCAAACATGACGGAAAGTGAGATTGTCGGTGAATTGTTCAAGATGTATGCGCAAGTCGCGAAAGCGACGAGTTAAATAATTTCTACTCATGCAAACGAGCGTAGCGAGTATGAAAGTCTGACGAAGTAGCCAAGCGTTAGGCTATGGAACCCCGAAGTTGCGAAGCGTAGCGTAGCAATGAGCGTTAGCGAAGGGTGGAACAGCCGACCTGCCGAATTGACAACGAAGTTTCAAGTCGGCAGGGAACGCCCGTATGAAAAACTACGGTTAATCCCTGTAATTCCCTTGTAATTCAGTAGGAATTATGGTATATATTCCTACGAGTTTACTATGAATATAAAAACGATTCGGACAGATGTGTTGATTATCGGCGGAGGAACGGCAGGCTGCTATGCGGCGATTACGCTTGCACAAAAAGCGCCCGAGCTTTCCGTGCTGGTGGCAGAAAAGGCGAACATTGAGCGCTCGGGCTGTCTTGCGGCCGGCGTGAATGCGCTGAACGCCTACATTACACCCGGACACACGAGCCAGGATTATGTTGACTACGCCGCAAACGACGCGGAAGGTATAGTGCGCGCCGATTTGCTGTTGTCGCTGTGCGAGCGGTTAAACGACGTGACGCACGATTTGGAAAAACGCGGGCTTGTCATTTTAAAAGACGGAAACGGAAACTACGTGAGCCGCGGCTGGCGCAACATCAAAATCAACGGCGAGAACATAAAACCGCTTTTGGCGCGTGGCGTGCGCGAGCAGAAGAATGTGCGCGTCATAAATCATCTGAACATCACGGATTTGGAGACAGCGCCAGCCCCCCGCCGTGTTACCGGAGCTTTCGGCTTTGACGTGAACGACGGCACGTTTTACCACATCCGCGCGCGTGCCGTGCTCATTGCAACCGGCGGCGCTGCAGGCCTTTACCGACCGAACAATCCCGGCTTTTCTCGCCACAAAATGTGGTACCCGCCGTTCAATACGGGAGCCGGTTACGCGATGGGGCTGCTTGCAGGCGCGGAGATGACCACGCTTGAAATGCGTTTTATCGCGCTGCGTTGCAAGGACACGATTGCGCCGACCGGCACGATTGCGCAGGGCGTGGGCGCAAAGCAGATAAATGCTTTAGGCGACGTGTACGAAACGCGCTACGGCTTAAAGACGAGCGAGCGCGTCTGGGGCACGGTGGAAGAAAACCGCGCAGGCCGCGGCCCGTGCTACCTTGCGACAAAGGGCATTTCGCCGGAAGCCGAGCAGGATTTGTATAAGGCATACCTGAACATGGCACCGAGCCAGACGCTTAAATGGCTGGAAGCAGGCTCTGGCCCTGCCGCTGTCAGCGTGGAAATTGAAGGCACGGAGCCGTACATCGTCGGCGGTCACACGGCAAGCGGCTTTTGGGTGAACACTGCGCGCGAGACAACCGTGCGCGGACTGTTTGCGGCCGGAGATGTTGCTGGCGGCGCTCCGCAAAAATACGTAACCGGCGCGCTTGCAGAAGGCCAGATTGCCGCCGAGAGCATCGCCGCTTATCTTGCCGGGCAGGCAGATGCCACACAGCCTGCTGCCGGTGCGGTCGAGCCTGCGGGATGCACAGCCGACGCAGTATTCCGCGCCTACGAAGCGCACTTTGCGCCCGCCGCTGTAAGCGCCGCACAGCCCGCTTCCGCACAGCAGGCTGCTGCCAGCGCATCCCTGTTCACGACAGAATCGCTTGAAGAAGCAATGCAGAAAATCATGGACGAGTACGCGGGCGGCATTGCAAGCGGCTATCGCTACAACGAGGCGCGGCTTTCTGTCGCCGACCGCGAGATTGCCGCACTGCAGGCGCTCGTTCCCGCTCTCCATGCAGACGACGCAGACGACCTGCTGCGCATTTACGAGCTTCGAGAGCGTCTTATCGTCTGCCGCGCCGTCATCGCGCACTTAGCCGCCCGAAAAGAAACGCGCTGGCACAGCTTTGGCGAAAACGCAGACTATCCCGAAAAAAGCGCGGACGGCGAATGCTACATCAATTCAGTCTGGCGTGACGGCGCAGTACAGATTATCCGCCGCCCTTTGATTCAAGGAGAACGCTATGAGCATAAAAATTGACGAAAGCCGCTGCGTCGGCTGCAGTGCATGTGTTGAAGTCTGCCCGGGAAACCTGATTAAGCTGCGCATACTTAAGACGGGTGCGGCAGAGCAAGGCACGCCGGAGCCGGGCGCGGCAAGCACAGCTAGGCGTGTGGCGCACATCAAGCATGAGCGCGACTGCTGGGGCTGCACGAGCTGCGTAAAAGCATGTCCGCGCGGCGCTGTCAGCTTTTATCTGGGAGCCGACATCGGCGGGCGCGGCGCACGGCTTACCGTAGAAACAAAAGGCCGCGTGCGCATCTGGCGTGTTACCAAAGGCGACGGCAGCATACAGGAAATCACCGTAGACGGAAGCGCTGCGAACAACTATTAGGAGGACACCCCGTGAGTAATCTATCCCATCTTGACGAGCTTGAAGCCGAGGCAATCTACATTATCCGCGAAGTGGCGGCAGAATGTGAAAAGCCGGTCATGCTCTATTCTATCGGCAAGGACAGCTCGGTCATGCTGCACCTTGCGTTAAAGGCGTTTTATCCCGAAAAGCCGCCGTTCCCGTTTCTGCACATCGACACGACGTGGAAATTCCACGAGATGATTGCGTTCCGCGACCATGTGGCGCAAAAGTACGGACTTGATATGCTCGTCTACACCAACGAAGAGGGCGTAAAAGCCGGCATCAACCCGTTTGACCACGGAAGCGCCTACACCGACATCATGAAGACGCAGGCGTTAAAGCAGGCGCTTACCAAATACGGCTTTACGGCAGCGTTCGGCGGTGGCCGGCGCGACGAAGAAAAATCGCGCGCAAAAGAGCGCATTTTCTCGTTCCGCAATGCGGCTCAGGCATGGGATCCCAAAAACCAGCGCCCGGAAATGTGGAAGCTCTACAACACGCAGGTGCACAAAGGCGAAAGCATGCGCGTGTTCCCGCTCTCAAACTGGACTGAAAAAGACATCTGGCAGTACATCCGCCGCGAGAACATCGAAATCGTGTCGCTGTATTTTGCCGCAGATCGCCCGGTCATCGAGCGCGACGGCTCAATCATTCTGGTGGACGACGACCGCTTGAAGCTGCGTCCTGGCGAGGAGATTCTGCATAAGTCAGTCAGATTCCGCACGCTCGGCTGCTATCCGCTGACCGGCGGCGTTTACAGCACAGCAAACACGCTTGACGGCATCATCGACGAAACGCTTTCTGCCGTCACCAGCGAACGCACCAGCCGCGTCATCGACAAGGACGGCGGAGCTGCCAGCATGGAAAAACGAAAGCGGGAGGGCTACTTCTAATGGCAAACACGACAAACGCAACGAACGGACTTTTGAAATTCATCACCTGCGGCAGCGTAGACGACGGAAAATCCACGCTGATTGGTCACATTTTGTACGACGCAAAGCTCCTGTATGCAGATCAGGAGCAGGCGCTTGCACTCGACAGCAAAGTCGGAAGCCGCGGCGGAGCAATCGACTATTCGCTCCTGTTGGACGGCCTTATGGCAGAGCGCGAGCAGGGCATTACGATTGATGTCGCTTACCGCTACTTTTCGACAGAAAAGCGCAGCTTTATCGTTGCCGATACCCCCGGCCACGAAGAATACACGCGGAACATGGCGGTAGGCGCCTCTTTTGCTGACCTTGCCATCATTCTGGTGGACGCAAAACAGGGCGTTCTGGTGCAGACGCGCCGCCACGCACGTATCTGCTCGCTCATGGGCATCCGTCACTTTATCTTTGCGGTGAACAAGATGGATTTGACCGGCTACAGCGAAAGCCGCTTTGCGGAAGTCTCCGCACAGATTGACGGCATTGTCTCCGAGCTGCACTTGCAGGACGTGGTGATTATTCCGGTGAGCGCAACTGAAGGCGACAATGTGACAAAGCCCAGCGCCGCGATGAGCTGGTATAAGGGCGAGACGATTCTGTCGCATCTGGAGACCGTGGAAGTGCGCGAGGGCGCAGAATCAGACGACGGCTTTTATCTACCGGTGCAGCGCGTCTGCCGCCCGAACCACGACTTCCGCGGCTTTATGGGACAGATTGAAGCGGGCGCAATTTCTGTCGGTGAGGAAGTGACGGCGCTT
>CALAEZ010000009.1 GCA_937891125.1 uncultured Treponema sp.
TGCGCTATACGACCGAAGCCGAAAAATCGCATGTAATATACGACCTACAATCAATAGAGTGTTACTCTACTCAAAGTCTTATATAAAATTGCAAAAAACTAAAAAAATAAGGCGGTTACTTAAAATCGCCTTATTTTTGCTCATTTGAGCGTTAACAGTTTGTTAACATTTTTTCTCACCAAAGGTACCGTTCCCAGACATAGCATGTCTTGTCCAGCGCCTCTGTGGTGTCATTTTTCGACATCGTGCTGGCCATGCCTC
Source organism: uncultured Treponema sp. (assembly GCA_937891125.1). GTDB lineage: Bacteria > Spirochaetota > Spirochaetia > Treponematales > Treponemataceae > Treponema_D. The sequence goes on from CALAEZ010000009.1 coordinate 262, forward strand.
CGAAAAACTGTGCAACGAGCCTGTTGACCTCCGTCTGCTTTTCCCTGCCAACGGTTACGGGCCACGCCTTTTCCAGCACCGTTGTCCCGAGGAGGAGGGCCGCATCTGCCGGCATAGCTGCCATGAGCAGCGTGCGCGACAGCCCCGTAGCCACAGGCATCACCGTCGACCGCAGGAACACGGTGTCCGCCATCCTGCTGTCATCCAGCATCCTGCCCGCAAGCACCCTCCATTGCGGCGTTATTCCCATGAGCATTGCAAGAAGCGTCTCACGGGCTTTCTGCTGCCTTTTTATGTGGTGCTGCGTGCCAAAAGCCTCCTTTTTCCTTTCTTCGGGCAGGCAGGCGTTCTCAGCCATGGAACAGGCATATGCCGTGATCAGCCCCTGCAGCTCCATGTACCCAAGGCCCGTGCACGGCTCCTTGCCCTGCACCATGTTGCGGCACTTGCGCGACACAGGCCATTGGTACATGGCTGGGCAGAGCCCGGACTCAGCCTCCTTCGCCGTTTTTTCGCAGAGCACGGATGCCATGTGGTCCAGGCTTGCAGCAGCCCTCCCCCTGTCCTGATCGGCGCACGCGAGCCACGCCAGGTGATTGACGGACATGGCGCAGTACGCGCTGTCCAGCCGCGGTTTTCCATCATCCGTTCCTGCGCTTGCGGCAGTGACGACCAGTGAGAACGCTGCTCCGACCGCATCGTCAGCGCCGGCAGAAGTCCTGCGTATTTTTCCGAGCTGCTTTGCCAGCGGAGCGTAGTTGTTTATGAACTCAACGCGCTTTGACCTGCTCCATGACTGCGCGTCGACGTATCCCGGGTGGTAGCTTTCCCTGAGCCGGAAGCAAGACCCGTAGCTTCCCTCCTTGCCCTGATCGAAAAAATTGACTGTCGTCCTGCGCATGACCGGCGCTTCCTCCTCACCATAGTTTTTACTGCCGTCTTATAACGCTGGCATGCCTGTTTTTTGCCCCTCAGAGCCCCGCTGACGGGTTTTTATTAAAAATATAGGCCAGCATTAAGGCCGGACAAAAATCGAGGCTTAAAATGGCGCTGATTAACGTTGCGCTCCCACGTGCAAAAGTTGAGCTGGCAGGTGCAATCTTTCTTATAAGATTTTGGAGGCAACGATGCTGTATCCAAAGAGGTTTGAGAAAACGGCCATTGACGCCGGCGTTGTTTTAGACGCTGCATTCATGCCTGCCGTAAGCCTTGCGAGAAAGGTCAATAAGGCAATAGGGATCGTCAATCGCGAGCCTGCTGAGCAGCCTGAGCCCGTGCCTGAAGCTGTTGCCGCAGAAGCGGCAGCAAACGCGGAAGGCGCGGCTCCCCTGTATGCGAAGCACGAAGGCATGATTTACCCTGCCGTGTTTGGGTACGAGGTTCCTGCGCAGTATGTTCCGCGCATTATCAGGCCTGTGCTGCGCAACCTGCCTGACGGAGAGGTGTTATGACGCAGGCGGAAGATTTTGCGGAAAGGTTCAATGCCCTGGCTTTTCAGCGTGGCAAGGCGCTGAGCGTCATCCTGTTCCTGGAGGAGCTGGACAACGCCGCCGACTTTTTGCCTGACGACGGAAAGCCCTCCGCCAGCGACTACGTTAGCGGCGAAGCTGGCGCGCATTCGTATGCGCCGTCCAATCCTGCGTTCACCATATTTGCTGACGCTCACATGGAAGGGACGTACACGTTTGGCGACGGCAGCAGGATGCTTGTGAGCCGCATTGCCGGAACTTCGGAAAGAAAAGCGAGCGTGCTTTAGATGGCAAAGACATTCGCCCAGTATCTCATAGACAAGGCGCTGCCGCAGGGCATGCGCATCACGCGGCAGGTTGACAAGAAGTATCTTGGCGAGCTGCTCACCGACGTTGCACGCAATCACAACGGCGAATACGCCGAAGTCGTCATGAAGCTCAAGCGCCTTGGCGACCTGTTTTCGACGCTGGAGCCCGTGACCATGGGCATGGATGAGATCAGCGTACCCAACAAGAAGGAGCGCGATGCCGCTGTCAGACAGTTCACGCCGCTCATTGAGGACGAGAAGGATCCGGAAAAGCGCAACAGGGCCATGATGGAATTCCAGGCGAGGCTCAAGGAGCTCAACATGAAGGGCACCAGCGACGATGCCTCCGTCATGGTGCGCTCTGCGCTTGCCAAGAACGAGCTGCAGCTCATGAAGCTGCGCACGTCGCCAGGCGTCGTCATGGGGCAGGACGGCAAGATAGTGCCCATAGTTTTCCCGAAGAGCTACGCCGAGGGCACGGATCCTCTGCAATGGTGGCTTGGCGCTGCCGAGTCGCGGCGCAACCTTGCACAGACGTCAGTAGCGACGGCAAAGCCCGGTGAAATGCTCAAGGTAATGTCCAACGTGCTCAACAGCGCCGTTGTTTCCAAGGATGACTGCGGGACGGAGCAGGGCATAGTGCTGGCGGCCAAGGACGACGACGTGCTCAGCCGCTACCTTGCCAAGGACACGGGGCGTTTCAAGCGCAACACGCTGATAACCAGCGACGTGCAGCAGGAGATGCTGCGCGCAGGCATATCCTCCATACTGGTGCGCAGCCCGCAGACGTGCCAGTGCCAGGGCGGAACGGTATGCGCCAAGTGCATGGGATTGCGCAACGGAACTGGCAAGCCCTGGAACATCGGGGACAACGCCGGGCTGGTCACGGCCGGCATGCTTGGCGAGCCGCTGACGCAGATGACCATCTCGTCCAAGCACGCCACGGCCATTGCCAAGGAAGAGACAGGGCTGTCCAACGAGGCTGGCTTCCGCCAGTTTGTGGAGAGCCCGAAGCAGTATCCAAACCGCAAGATACTCTGCGAGCTGTACGGAGTCATAGAGTTTGTGCGTCCTGCTCCGCAGGGCGGCCAGTTCATACAGATACGCACGACGCGCAAGGTGCCCGACCGCTACATACAGCATGCCATGCAGGACAAGGACAGGAAGACGTGGTACAGCTACCATGTGCCTCCGAACCTCAAGCTTGCCGAAGGCGTCGTCAAGGGCGCTGAGGTATGGCCCGGAATGGAGCTGAGCACTGGCGTTGACAATATGCAGGACGTTGCCAGGCTGCGCAACCTTGGCGCTGCGCGGAGCGTTGCCTCGCAGAACATGTACGACATTTACAAGAACACGGGAATGAAGCTTGACCGCAGGCACTTTGAGCTTTTGAGCCGCAATGCGCACATGTACGTCACGCTGGAGAAGGTGCCTGACGGGTTTGGGTACGGCACGGGCGAGACCATAGAGTACAACAAGCTCAAGAACATGGTTGCCCGCATGCCCAAGGAGACGGTTCCCGTGGACAAGGCCCTCGGCTGCGTGCTTGCCGAAGGCGTGCTTGACGCCACCATAGGCACGGAGATTGACGCGCAGATACTGCAGTATTTAAAGAAGAACAACATTGCTTCAGTGAAGATCGTGCACGGGCTTGAGGTGAGCTGCAGCGCAGTGCCGTTGACCCGGGTGGTGAACAAGAGCAGCGACTGGGTAGCGGCGATGAACCACCGCTACCTGAAGGACCAGATGCGCGACGCGGCGGCGACGGGCAAGCGGAGCAACATACACGGGTACAATCCCATAACAGCGTACGCGTACGGCGCTGAGATGCGCGCAGGAAGCGACGGAAGGTACTGAGGGATGATTACGAAGATTGGTTTTGGACTACTCGCAGCTGCTGCAGCTGCTGATGAAGCTGCTATTCCCATGACTAAAAAAAAGAGGCAGTTGTGTGGCACGGTAGGCGGGGCGACAGCAGGAGCACTTACTGCATCTATCCTTGCAGAGAAATTGCCAGGTTGGCAAGGTAAGGCTTTAGCTGCTGGCGGCGTTGCCCTTGGAGGCTTGCTAGGTTACGGGGGAGGAACTCACTACGCCAATAGTCATCCAGAACTTACGAAAGTTGGTATGACTACGCTTATTGATGAATTGCAGAACCCGAATATGCGCCTGCTCAGGCTTAAAAATGCGCCGATGGGGAAGCAGAGGTATGCAACGTATCTTAACAAGGACAATGACCCTGCATACGATGCTTACGTTCAGAAGTTTTATCCGGGCTATCAACCTGTGACAGATATTCCAAGGTTCCGCAATGAACTCAGTGCGTTTCTTGCACAGCCGGTATCAAGTGCCGGTACGATGGCAGGCGCATAAATATGTAGCAGCATTTGTCTGTAATATATTATCATGTGGCAATGCGCACAATATTTACAGTGATAACTTGTAAACAAACAATGCTTGATGCATACTGCAATGGCATCGGCAGAAGGGAATACGTATTATGATTACAAAGAAAGGGTACGCCATCACAGGTTTGGCGAATGCCGGGCTTGGTGCTTTCAGGGCTGATGAACTTACCGCTGCTGAAGAAGCGGCACTGCGCCGGCAGTATGGGCTTGATCCAGACGCGAACCTTACCTTGCGCAATGCGGGAAGGGGGCTTGCCGGTGGAGTAGCTGGTGGAATGGCAGGGGGTGCGGTTGGGCACCTGCTTGCAAGTGACGCTGAAAAGTTTGGCAGGGTCGTGCAGGGTAGGCCTACTTCATTTTTAGGCAGGACTTTTGAAAGCATAGTCAATGTCCCTGCAGACGTAAAGCGCGGCGTTAAAAACGTAGGCCGGGTGGCCAATGGCAAAGCTCCATTGCCGATGGCCGCAGCACCAAACGGCCGTGCTGGTGCAGTTCTCAAAGGCGCCAGGATTTTACTGCCCATGGCAGGACACGGGCTTGGTGCCGTTGCAGGATCTATAGCAGCAACGAACAAGTATACAAAAGATACTGCGCGGCAGATTATGCGTGACGAGAATGCAGGTGCAGCTCCAGTATACGGGGCATAGTATAAAAGAATACTCATATTTTGCACTTACATGATTACGAAGATTGGCGCGAATGCAATTTCTGGCATACTCGGACAATTACAACAATATGGGCACGACGCTTTGCAGAGCTTGTATGCTCCAGCTGTACAAACAGTAGTCATGCAAAGCGCACCGAGGGGTGCGCTTATATCAGGAGCAGTTGGCGCCTTTGATGCGTCCACTCTTGAAAAAGATGAGAGGGATGCCCTTATTAAGCATTATGGCCTTGCCCATGACGCAAGCTTGCCTTTGAGAAACGGCGTTCGCACTGCAATTGGTGGGATTGGAGGCATAGGCGCAGGGTACGGGGCGTGGCGCCTTATAAGTGATGGCTTTGACATAGACGACCCGTTTACTTCTGGTGCATTGCTGTCAGGAATGACAATTGCTGGAATAGGCGCAGGCACGAATATCATGAACAGGTATAATCCTGGAGCGGCAAGGGATCTCCTCGTAGCAAAAATGCGGGCAGAACGTAAGAGAAAACAACAACAACAGCAGACGCAGAAGGAAGCTAAACAATGATTACAAAGGCTCTGTTCAAAATAAGCATTGATGAGCAATACATGATTTTAGACAAATATTGTATTCAGTATCAAAGATACATATAATCAATCAAGAAATAGCTTTTGTATTATTCTAACTATTTGATTACAAAATAAAAGTGTATCAATGATTTATGCTAACAGAGCCATTACAAAACTTGGATATGAAGTAGTTAAGCAGGCCGCTCAATCTGATAATAAGCGCAGCAAGTGGGTTGTCCCCGCTGCTATCGCAGGCGGCACGGCTCTTGGCGCTGGCGCCCTCTACGGCCTCAACCAGGCTGGCTTGCTCGGCGAGCCCATTGACCTTGGCGAAGTTGGTACTGCTGCCATAGATAAGATACATGGAGCTGGGGCGTATTTAATTAATTTCGGCGACCGCGCTGGAGCGTATATGTCTAGACTTGGTGACGCCGCTGCGGATAAATTGCATGCTACCGGGGATTACCTGTCTGGGCTTAAGGATGCCGCAGCAAGCAAAGCCCGGCTTGCTTTGTTAGGCACTGGTTATAAAATCCCTGGACTTCTTGTTGACAGTAACCCTTATCTGCACGCTATGGAGCACTAGTGCATGATAACGAAAAATTGGTTATTCAATAATGTATAACAAATACAGCCGCGGGCAGGGGCAGAAGGCCCTTGAGGCGCAGAGAGCTGCTATCGGGGCGACGAAATAACTATTTTGTTACGCCATATTTATGTAACGGCGGTGCACATAAGCAAGTGCACCGCCGTTTTTTATATGTAACAGTTACGTGTTTTATAGCATCAAAATTTTTAATTTTTGGATCTGTTCAAAATAAGCATTGATGAGCAATACATGATTTAGACAAATATTGTATTCAGTATCAAAGATACATACAATCTGTCAATCAATAAATAGCTTTTGTATTATTATTCTAACTATTTGATTACATATAAAAGTATAACAATGAGTTATGCTAACAGAACCTTGCGTTTTTATAAGCATCGTGATAAAAGAAATACATGTGTATGTACCTTGACAACACTACAGCAAAGCAGATCATCGCATCAACAATTTATGCGGCACTGCTTATCACTGCATGGGCATTCCGTAAGGAGTACACGTGCGTCGTGCTCATCATGGCGTTCGTGTTCTTTATTTCCACAGCTTATATGCTGTATTACAGAGCAATGATCCAGAAAAAACTCACCGCCTGCGTTATCCGTAGAGATACGATTGCCTACAGGCTGCTCATGGGCAAGGTGGTAAAACTGGTTGTTTGCAGTGTTGAAGCCATGTTCCTCGCCGTTTGCACCACCTGCTCCATTATCTGCATGTCCGTGGAATTGATCTCAGGCCTGGCTGCCTTGCTGGCGCTTATTCTGCCTGTATTCCGGTTTTCCGAATGGCTATGCGGGCAGTTGTGGCTTCCTTGGTATGCATGCAGGATGAAACACGGTGTATCAGTGCTTGCAGCGACTGCATTATTCGGCATCGTCGTGTTCATAGCATGGATAGCTGGCGGTTATGCGCTTACAAGCACGCCGTGGCCTGAGAGCGGCCTCCCATCCGCAGTCGTTGAAATTTTACTAGAACTATCAACGGATATTGACAGATTCGTCCATGCCATATCCAGTAGTTTTCCCGTGTTCTTCCAATTTATTGCGTACGCTGTTTTTAGCGCCGTCAACATGGTTGCCCTACTCGCCCCGCTGCAAGGATTATTTATATGGCTGCATGAAAGGGAAAGCTTGGTCGACGTCCTAAAGGAACAGCATTGCCAAGCACAAGGAGCCATGCAATGAACAAAATAAGCAAGCTGCTCATCGCCGCACTGATTATCATAGCTACGTCGGTAGCCGTGTCGCCATACCTTGACAATTACATCAGGTCATCAGGCATCTTGTCATTCCTGGTTAAAAAGCGTGTGTATGTTGAGCGCTTTGAAAAGGAGTGGGTAAATACCGAGTACCATAACGAATCGGAAGTGCAGGATATTATGAAATTTGCCCCTAAGTTCGTGGCGCAGCGCGATGCAATCAAAGCAAAATATGTTGCCAACGTTGACAAGTACCTTGATTGGGAGTTTTCACTTTTCAGTGATTACAAGAAACTTTACGGGGCGTTCGAGGATGGCGAAAAGTACGTAGCAAAGAAACAGCTCGAAATCTTAGGAGATGGCATAAGCAAGGAAGAACTCACAGCATATGAGGCGGCGCATGAACAGTACTTTGAGAAGCTTAAAAATGGCTCGATCGTCATGGCTAAGCACAAGGTCAAGGAATTTGTAAAAGGCATGAAAGAAGTCGCCATTTCAGAAGACCGTATACAGAAAATGGTTACTCTCGGGATGGTAAACATGATGCACAGCACAGTAAAAAAGGGAATGTTCTATGCGAAGCAAGGACTCAATTTTGCTGGCGCAGCCGGAGGCGGCGCAGCGGGCAAAGCTTCAGCAAAGATGATCGCCAAGGCTGTTTCGAAGCAGGCAGCAAAGGCAGGTGCGAAGCAAGCGGCTAAAGAAGCTACGGGTGTAGGCAGCGGAGCAGCTGCTGGCGCTGCAGCAGGAATGGCTGTAGGCAGTGCTGTTGCCCCAGGTGTAGGAACTGCTGTTGGTGGAACGGCAGGTACAGTAATAGGCGCTGTAGTCGGCTGGGTAGGTATAGACTACGGCATGACAAAGGCAGAAGAAATGTACTGCCGCAGCCACATTAAAAAGCTGCTGCTGCATGACATCGATATGTATTTCTGGCTTCCTGGTGAGCCAGAGCCTGTCTCGCCAACTGAAAAAGAAGAGGATCAGTCGAAAGTAAAAGAATTCATATGCAGTTAGTAGGGGTAATAAAAATAACAGCCGGTAAGTTGTACACTGCCAGGCTGTTATTTTTTTGGCTCTGTTCAAAATAAGCATTGATGAGCAATACATGATTTTATCTAAATGGTCCTATTCTAATTCTTCCTTTTGTCACAGTTAAGACAACCCCGGCCACGACAGTGGCAAGGACACTGCCAATAATTTTCATAATATTAATATGATGCTCCCTTGTCCTGGCGCGCTCTTCCTGCATCCTGTCCAGTATGCTCTCTATCTTGCCGCGTATTTCGCGGCGTTCTTCATGGTCCAGCTTCCCGTCCTTAAGGGATTCAAGGTATTCATCAATGATGCTCTGGCATGCACCTTGAAACCCAAGGTTTTCTTCCCTGTCTATCTCAATAAGTTTGCTTACAGCCTCCTTGTAGGAATTAACAGCGTCTGGCAGCATCGAAAGTATTTGCGATACAACTGCCGGGTCAATGTCAAGCATCATGCTGAACAGCTGATTGCGCTTGTCTGCTGGCAATGCGCTAAAATGTGTTACGTTAAGCTTATTTTTAACGTCGTCTAAGGATTTGTACTTGGCACTGCGTGATTTCCTGCTCAAGGCGTAGCTCCTTTTCTTTCCGCACCAAGCAATACCTCATTTTACGCGTTGCCGCAACAAATAATTCCTCCCGCGCTAAACTTTCCAACCGATTCTTCCAATATATGCGTAGAAAAGCTTCCAAACCGGCAAAAGGCCGTGCGAAGCATGATTAACAGCAACAATCTCAGCAATTGGAGAAGAAATGGACAAGAGCAAGCTGCATGAAGACCTCGTAGAAGAGCTCACTGGCATCATCAAGGAATTTGGCAAGCCTGCGCGCATAGTGCATGGCGTGCGCACGCAGGATGATGACGAGGACGAATTCCTCGAAAAATTCCTTGAGCTGCTCAACAGCGACTTGAAGCCTGGCGCCAAAGACGAAAAAAGCGCAGGGGCGGCCAAGGAAGAAAAGCCTGCGGACAAGGAAGCCTCGCCTGACGAGAAGGACGTTGCCGAAGGCGACTTTGCCGAGTACGTCGGAGGAATGCTTGTTGACGCCGTGGAAGTGGAAGACGACGGAGAAGGACTGTACTACTGCATTGCCGACGACGACGCGTTTTACATTCCAAAGGCGTTGTTTGAAAAGTATTTTGTTAAGGTAGGCGAATAGTTACTGAAACGGGCAGCCGTGCTCAGGGGAGCGGGCTGCCCAACATGCATTGGAGGCATGGACGTGGCCATAAAGTTTTATATTGCCAAGGAATATGAGCCGTCTGCAGGAAGGCCGTTCGATCCGGGCTTCAGCATGCGCGATGGCAGGCTGGATTACGGTTACTACACGGATTGCAGGCAGTTTCGCACGGTCGTTGCCGACGCGCATTTCAGCGTGCTTGCCGTCGGATACGACGAGGATCACGACGATTTTTGCACGGTGCTTGAGATAGAGAGGCCCAACGGCGCTGCCGAGGAATATTTCTGGTGGTGGGAGCAGGGCGCAGGCGTTGAAGTCGGCTGTGCAGATTACGGCTGTGCGCGCATTAGCGAGGTTGACTATCTTGCTGTGCATTACGGCATGCGCCTTTTAGCAGGGCACGAGTATTTTTCGCAGTGCATGGCATCGTACCGCAGGGATGAGAACGCAGGCATGGGCTTTGACACGCTTGACGAGCTGCGCGCGTTTGTTTCTGCAGGCGGCGATGCGCGCGACGCGAAGGATATCGCCGTGCAGGACAAGCAGGAGCTGCCCGCTGCGGACCACGACGATTTTCTTGACAGCGTTGACCCGGCCCTTTTGAAGCAGGGCACCCTGCGCATCAACGCCTGCGGCAGGGAAGGGATATAGGTGAGGCTCAATGGAAGACATTGACATCTTGTATACGGAACAGGAAGCGGCTGAGCTTTTGCGCGTGTCGCCAAAGACGCTGCAGAAGCGGCGCTGCATGAAGAAGCCGCCGGCGTACCTCAACCTGAGCGGCACGATACGCTACCGCGCCAGCGACCTGCGCGAGTACATAGAGAGCAGCGTTGTCGATCCGGAGCGCGAAGCTGAGGAGGCGCAATGATTTACTATCCGATCAAGGGAACGCTCAATGAGACATCCGAGGCTGCGTCGCCGTATTCGTACTTCAGCCTGACGAGGCGCTACGGCCTGCGCGAGATGTGGGACGATGAGCACGCAGCGTTTTACGGCAAGGAGAAGAAGCATGACGTGGCTGATTATATCAAGCCTCTTGGCATATGCGTTGATAATGGCGGTACCGCGTTCGTACGTTGCTGCATTATGGACTCGCTTGGCATCGAACGGATAGCGGACATACAAAGCTCCGTTGCGCAGCAGGATCCAGAGTTCGTTGCCAATGTGCTCAAGGCGCTGTTCGGCTTCAACGTGTACAGCAACCTGTATTCCGTGTTTGCCAGGGCGCTGAACGTGCAGCGCATGGAGCCTGAAGAAACGTCTTCCGACAGCAGCGGCACGGATACGGACAGCGCTTCGTACTCTGGCGTGACGGTGTACCAGACCATAGACGGATACCCGCTCACCGGCGGCATACTGTACGACACCAACGAGTACAATTACATTGAGTTTTACCACATTGTCGACCCGCTGACCATGAACGACGGCAAGCCAGCCTATCCGTCAACCAGTGAAGATAGCACGGAAGAAAGCGGCGAGTCCGGTGAAAGCAGCGATGGCGAGTCCAGCGACAGCAGCGATGGCGATGGCGATGGCGATGGCGAAGCTGGCGATGGCGCTGCCGGAAGCGGCAGCGAAGACGGCGCTGAGGACAGCTCAGCATCCATACCTCAGCCTGAGATTGTCATCCATGCCGGGTACGGAGTGAAGCTGTTCAAGGGCGGTTTTTCGTCGCAGCTGTCCGAGGAGGAGGAATAGCCATGAAAACGTTCATGGATTTTTTCTTGTGCGTTGCCGGGTCGTGCATAGGCTTTGTCATTGGCGACAGGATCATGTTCTACTTGCGCACGGGCGCGCTGTTTTCTGACAGCTACCTGCGCAGCGAAATTCGCCTTGCCTTGCGGAGATTCAAGCGGCGCATAGTCGAAAGGAAGTGGCAGTGATGGCAATGTTTTTCGTAGCTGGCCTCATAGCCGCGGTTGCGGCGCTGCTCATCCTGTTTTTGCTGTGCGGCAACCTGGTGATACTGGTTAACTGTGACCCGGCGCTTAAGGCGCGCATACGCAAGGAAGTGCACGAGCACGGCATAGAAACACTCGGACCGGAGGATTGACATGCAGGAATTTTACAAGGCTGAGCCTTTGAACTCGGCGGGCAGCAGCCGGGCTTGCCTGTCGCGCGACTACGAGCACCCGGGAAGGTACGTGCTGCTGCCACATGGCGGATACAAAGACGAAGCGAAAGACGAAGCGTGCAATGTGCTGAGTACCATGGCTTTGCTCAGCAACGTGCCCGCAGGGTTTGAGCGCGTAGCCTTGTGCCTTGACGACGAGGACGGCTACGGCACGGTGTTCCGGTACACGTCTCCGGCAGGCTATGAGGATTACGTGTGCTGCTTTTGGAAGCAGTTCTGCCCGCGCGACGGCAACAGGGAGCACGCTGGTAAGGACTGGGCCGACTTTACGTGCGAAACCGGCATCATGGTCGAAGACAGGTACGGCTTCTTCAGGTTTTTGACAAGCACTGCCGCTTCGGGCGGCAAGGCGTACACGGACTGGGACAAGTTTGAGGCCGTTGAGCTTTACGGCGAGAAAGACGAGGATGAGGAGGACGAATGATGGAGCGCATATTTCTTGACGGCATAGAGCAGATGCAGTTTACGGCAGGGTTGGTGCGCATAAGCACCTTTGCGTACGGGGCGCAGGCGGAGGACGGGAAGTCCGCCCTGCAGGAGCCTGGCGTGTGCCTTGTGACCACGCCGCAGGGCTTTGCAGCAATGCTGCGCGGCTTTGAGGAAATGGCGGCGAAGCTTGTTGAAGCCGGCGTCTTGCAGCAGGCTCTGCCCACGGAGGAAAAATGAGCGGCGACATCGTTGTCAAGCCGAAGCCGCCTGTGTTTTCTGCGCAGGACACAACGGAGAAGCCCCAGGAACAGGCCAGCGTTGTCAATGCGCCCGTGTACGTGGTGTTTGTCGGGGATCCGTTCTTTGACGCCGTGGAAGGCATCAAGTACGACTTTAACGAGGGGCTGCGCGTCAAGATGCCCAGCGAGGGCGGGCCGTGGCGCGTCGTGTTCAGCGACGCGGACAGCGGCGTTCTGCTGTTCAACCAGGACATTGGCAACGACCTTGTCGTGGCCAGCGTCAAGAAGTACTACATACGCTTCAGGCTGCAGATATACCACAGCGAAGACCTGAAGAAGGACCCGATGGCGAAGCCCATATTTGAGCACACGTACGACGCCACGGGCAGGACCGTGATGGTGCAGCTGCAGGTGCCGACAATGGGCGACACGCTTGGCTGGTTCCCGTACGTGGAGAAGTTCCGCGTGCAGAACAGGTGCAGGGTTGTCGCCGTGCTCGACGCGAAGTTCATCCCGCTGCTGGAAAAGCAGTATCCGGAGATCACGTTCATCACGTCTGACCGCGTTGAGGAATACAAGCCGTATGCCTGCTACTACCTTGGGCTGTTTTTCAAGGGCGACACGAACAACCAGCCCTGCGACTTCCGCTACGTCGGCCTGCACCGCACGGCGGGGTACATACTGGGCGTCGACCCGGCGGAGGAGCCGCCGCGCTTTGACCTGTCCGCGCCAAGGCGGATCAAGGAGCCTTACGTATGCGTTGCGGCGCACAGTTCCAGCCAGTGCAAGTACTGGAACAATCCGACGGGCTGGCGCGAAGTCGTCAAGTTTTTGAAGGACAGCGGCTACCGCGTGCTGTGCATCGACAAGGACCCTGAGCACGGCACGGGCCTCGTATGGAACGGCATGCCGTACGGCGCTGAGGACTTTACGGGGGCCTTGCCCTTGCAGGAGCGCGTGAACGTGCTCAAGGACGCCGACTTTTTTGTAGGGCTGTCCAGCGGCCTTGCGTGGCTTGCATGGGGCTGCCATGTTCCCGTGGTGATGATAAGCGGCTTTACGCATCCGACAAACGAGTTTTACACGCCGTACCGGCTGATAAACTACAATGCGTGCAACAGCTGCTGGAACGACATGCGCGAGGATTTTGACCACTATGACTTTTTGTGGTGCCCGCGGCACAAGGGCACGGACAGGCAGTTTGAGTGCACGCGGCTGATAACGAGCGCGCAGGTTATCGACGCCATAAAGCGCGTGCCAGCGTATCAGTATCAGAAGCACGTGCATGCCAGCAAGTAACATCATTTTGCAAAGCTAAAAAACAAAGCCCCGTTCCCAGGCAGCGGGGCTTTTTATGTTTCTGAACATCGCCTTTGCCAGCCCGCAATTTTTATAATAAATTAAAACCGCGGGATACACCATGTCGCAAGAAATATCGCATGCTACGCTGACCGACCGCAACCTGTCGAATCAGCACGGCATTTCTTCCATATCCGGGCTGGACAGCGCATTGGCGACGCTGGCCGAGAACGATCACGTGACCAGGGGCTATGCCTACGACGCCATGCATGCCAGCCACTCGTCCATACACCATGCGAGCGTTGCCGTTGCCGAAGCCTCGTACATCGAGAGCATACTCCGTGATCTTGACAAGAAGCTGTCTGAGTACCGCGAAGCCATGGACTTGCAGCGCGTCGAAATCGTCCAGCTCAAGGACGCGGTGGACGAAAAGCTTGCCGAGCTGGACGAACAGACGGGAGCCGTGTACGAAGCCGCGCAGACAGCCACGGAAGCGGCGGGCCGCGCATCAGAGTACAGTTCCATAGCCTCCGGCGTTGTGAGCACTGTGTCGACGCTGAACGAAACGCTGACGCAGGCGCTGCAGGTTTCTGCAGAGATAAACGAGAACGCTGCTGCTTTGTCTGACGCGGCGCAGCGGGCTGAAAACGCCGTTGCCGACGCAGCTATACAGAGCCAGCGCGCGCAGGCTGCCGCGGCCACTGCGGAAAGCAAGGCTGCCGAAGCAACCAGCGCAGCGCAGAACGTCATGAGCAACGCGCAGGCTGCCGTAGACGCGGCCACTGCCGCAGCGAACGTGGCTTCAAACGCAACGTCGGCGGCGAACACCATCGTGAACTCAGTGACGCAGTACGCTGCAGCAACGCAGTCTGCCGAGGCGTCCCTCAGCGAAATACGCGCTATTTCCGCAACGGTGAGCGAGAACGCGGCAGCCGTGGCTGCCAACACCGAGAGCGCAAGGCAGTACGCGGAGCGCTCTGAGTATGCGTACAACAACCTTTCCGACATTGTCGATGGCACCATGCACAACAGGGGCGTCGTGCAGTCTTCGGCGTGCATGCCTGCGGCTGCGGACAATGGCGACATTGTGTACTCCGTTGACGACCATGCCTTCTACCTGTACACGGGCAGCACCTGGCGGCTGTTCTCCAACGTGCGCCAGTGGGCGTCCGTATCCGAGGAAGTGCCGGATGAAAACGTGCTGCAGTACTTCAAGGAAGGCAGCGTATTCACGGTATTTGATGCGGTGCCCGCTGATGAGCAGGAGGAGCCTGGCGAGACAGAAGACCCGGAGGAGCCGGAGGAGCAGGAACCTTACCCTGAGGAATAAGGGCGGGGAGAAGGCGAATAGGGGGCTGTACCATGGATGTTGCAGAAAAGCTGTATCCGAGATGCTTCCGGAAGCGCGCCGCGCTCAATGAGGACGCGGTTGAAAAGGCGTTCCAGGCGTTTAACCAGATGCGCGAAGATAAGCTTAATGGCCTTGGCGACACAAAGAGGTACAGGAAGCTTGGCCCTGTTGCAGTCGGGACGTTTCCGGCATCAAGGGCGAACGAATTCCACAAGGCTTTGGGCACAGGATTCACGACTGATGAAGATGCAAGCTATATTCTTGACGCTTCTGACTTTGCGCACCAGTTCAAGCACATTGCGCCTACCATGGCTTCGGCTACCGGGTTTATGTCGGCTGGATACATAGATAATTTACGGATTGTTGACAGGGACATCAGCAGTATGGATGCCATGCCGGACTACACGGTGGACTACGACACGAAATCTCCAGCATCGCTGCGCAAAAAAGAGCTTCTTGTTTTTACAAGGACGGAAAACGGGCCGGCAGAAACAATGCTTCGTGTTCAGTCGCCGACGAAATTCCACCTGAATGACATGTATCCGGTACAGCTGTCTGCGATTGCCAGGAAGAAAAGCTCAAGGCCGAGCCCTAACGCAGAATACCTGCATGGTTACGAATACCACAAAAAAGTAAAGCTGCCCAGCTAAAAAACAAAGCCCGGAATTGATCCGGGCTTTGTTGCTCACCTGACATACGGATGTGCGTAGCCTTCGTAATCATCAAACTCAACAACAGCCAGTGACCAGTCTGGAAACGTAAGCATGCTGTATACGCCGTGCCGCTGCGGCATGCGCATCGCGATCAGGTTTTCATCGCTGTCCGCCTGCAAGTGCGGGGCTTCCGTCATTGCAGCCCCATGCTTTTTTATCATTGCGTAAAATTCTTCCGAATGGTCTTCACCCTTTCTTGCTATGCTCCTGAACTCGGCAACAAACGTGTCTGCACAGCTTGGTTTTTTGCTTGGCGGCAGTGTCAGGATGTCAACTGACACCGTTGTTTTCGTGGTTGTCAGCTTTATGATGGCAATGGACCTGTCTGTAAAATAAACATACCTGGCCTCATGGTTTTCGTACGACGGGTCAGCCTCTTCTTCGCCGCTCATTTCCCTGTCATCAGGCATTGAATGAAAGAAACCTGTGCTCGCATTCTTGTCGATATGCTCTATAAAGTTGATGCAGACCAGCAGCTCCAGCGAGTAGTGCCGGCAGTCTGCAGGCGTATTGAGCGCAGCTACTTTCCTTGTAAATTTTTCTTTGAACTCGTCAGCCAGAAACATAACATCTCCTTTGTTTCCTGCTTATACCAGCCAATTGCAAAAAAATAAACGCCTGGGCGCACAGCTAAAAAAAGACGCACAGGAACATATGTTCGCTGTGCGCCCACCCCAGCAGCTTGGGGTGTACTGCTTTTCCTCAGTCAGCAGTGGACGCCGTACTTTCTTCGCGCATGACGTGCGCAAATATCATACGGGATACTCTTCGGGGATGCTTACAGCCTTTCCAGGTTTCCCCGCGTACTGAGTGCTCACCTCGGCTTGTCATCGCCAAGGCTTCTTCCAAGAACTTCCTTTTCTGGACGCATCGCCACTCCCAGCACCGAGTTGGCGAATTTCTTCCGCGTTCGCTGCTCCGCGCTGTGCTGCGCGTTCACGGAATATTCTGGATCATCAGAGTACTGGCTACATCTTCCTCTGACATATTCTTATACCAAGATTGGCATGGCCTTTTTGAATTTTGAATCCGGTTCCGATTTCATGGCGGCATGTTCAGCGCAAGGAACACAGTGCCAAACATGGACTCGCCTCTGAAATGCATACTGGATGTTTTGCCGTGCGGCTCAGCTAAAAAGCAGCACGGTTGTTGTCATGCTGCTTTTACGCCTACGCAGCGCGGCGGCGCCGGTTGCGCCGCTGGCTGCCACGTGCTGGCCAGAGCAGGTCACAGCCCACTCCGAACAGCACAACAGATAACAGGTAAGTTGCGCACGCAGTCGCATACTGCGCGCGCACTCCCCAGCGTGAGGCTGCGTATTCTGCAGCCATGACGCCGAGGACAGTCAGCGTTGCGCTGACTGCAAGGCATATGATGCCGATAAGTTTTTTGTCGTTCATGTAAACCTCCTTGGTTACATATTCTTATACCAGGAGGGGGCGACGTTATTTTACTATCGAACAACTCCTTGGGACTGCAATATTTACAAGACGACATAAAATCCGAGGTGGGAGCATGGCTGCCAGCAATGCCAAGAATGCTGATCTTTACAGGAACGTAGACGGCGTGAAGACGCTCATACGTCCCAGGACCACGGCTGACATGGTGCTGTACAACGACGGCACGGTAAAGGAAGCCCTGGACATAAAGCACGAAATAATCTCCGACGACGCGCCAGACGACAGCACGGATATCACTGGACTCGTGTTTGGCGGCCTGTATGCTCACGTATACGAGTAGGTACGAAACATGCCCGGCAACATAGAAGCAAAAAACGTAACGGAATACAGAAAGGTAAACGGCGCGCTTGTCGAGGTGCACCCGAAAACATCTGCCGACCAGGTGCTGTATGGCAGCGGCACGGTCGAGGCATCGCTGAACACGGCGCTGCAGGGCGTGCAGGCCAGCTTTTACCATGTTGTCGAGCCAGAGCCAGGCGAAGTCATCGACCTGGTTGACTCCTTTGCCGTGCAGGGCCCTGACACTGTATTCGCCAGCGTAAGCGTTTCGCAGGACAGCAGCGAGCTGCGCCACGGCGGAACGTTCTCTGGAGAGTGCACGATAGTGCAGGCCGGCGAAGGCACCGTGCGCATGCAGGCGCTTGGCGACGGCGGCAGCAGCCGCTCCGACTACGCCTACGACGCATACGGCAGCATGTGGGCGAACATACGCTTTCACGAAGCCTCGGACGGCATACAGTGCGCGCTGCTCGATTCGCATGTCGACAAGGAGAACGGCGTGTGGACGCTGGGCGGCAAGTATCCTGACGACTGCGCGTCCGATGCGCGGCCCGTCGACTTTGTTTTTTACGTCAGCGTGGACATACCCGTCACCGTAAGCGAAGGGGACGGATACGTTGACGTCAGCTTTGCGCACGAGGCGGGCGAGTCGCTTGGCACGATCGCCCTGTATTCGCCAGAGGCGTACGATTACTACATCGGGCATGGAGGCGTTTCGTACCCGTCGCTGGTGCTGACCTCCACGCAGACAGGCGGAGCCGTCACAACGCAGAGCGTAGACCTTACTGGATTTTCTGACATTGTGGACGTCAAGATTGACGACGCCGTGCGGCAGCATCTCCAGGCATCATCCCAATACCCAGTTGAAGCAGAGGCGTTGTCGTCGTTGCAAAACGGCGGCATATACACGTATTTGTACGACTAACGAACGAGGTTAACCTATGGCTATAGCAGTCAAAAAAACTACTGACTACAGGAAATTTGAAAACACCCTGTACGAAGTCCATCCGAAAACAGAAGCGGCCCAGGTAGTGGGCGCCAGCGGCACATTGGCAGACGCCTTTGTCGGGGCCACCGCCTCCGGCATGACCATCACCTTCACCAAGGC
This sequence comes from uncultured Treponema sp., assembly GCA_937891125.1. Lineage (GTDB taxonomy): Bacteria > Spirochaetota > Spirochaetia > Treponematales > Treponemataceae > Treponema_D. The sequence goes on from CALAEZ010000009.1 coordinate 18,675, forward strand.
TGACGCGGCCACCGCTACCGCAACCGTCACCGCCCCCGACGGCACAAGTTCCGCGCAGGGCATAGTCAAGCTTTCCGATTCCACCAGCGGCACCGAAGCCGCGGCATCCGGCAAGACTGCCGCAACACCGCTTGCAGTGTCCGCGGCCCTCACCGCAGCCAAGAACTACGCTGACGGCCTTGTCACCTCCGCCATGCTGTACAAGGGCACCCTTGGCACGGGCGGCACCATCACGGCCCTGCCCGCCAGCGGCAACAAGACCGGCGACACCTACCGCGTCATCACCGCAGGCACCTATGCCGGCGAGGTCTGCGAAGTTGGCGACATGATCGTGTGCCTGTCCGACGGAGCCGGGACATGGTCCGTCGTGCAGAACAACGTTGACGTGTTTGCAGGCGCCACCTCCTCCGCGGCAGGCTCCATCGGCCTCGTGCCCGCCCCCGCCGCAGGCGACCAGGCCAAGGTGCTCAACGGCAACAGCTCCTGGGTGGCAGTGACCGGCACCTCGCCCGTCAGCGTGTCCGCAACCACGTCCGGCATTGCCGTTTCCCTCGACAGCTCCGGCGTGACCGCCGGCAGCTACGGCCCGGCAGCCAATGCCACGCCTGCCCATGGCAGCGCGTTCGACGTGCCGTACATCACCGTGGACTCCCTTGGCCGCGTGACCGCTGCGGCTACGAAGACCGTAACCCTGCCTGCCGACAACGACACCAAGGTTACGCAGACCGTGACCACCACCGCAGGCGAATATCCGCTGCTCGCCAAGAACACCACGTCGACCACCACCGCGACCGACACAGCGCGCTTCGCGGCTGCCGTGACGGTCAACCCGTCTTCCGGCTCGATCACCGCTTCGACGTTCAAGGGCAACCTTGACGGCAAGCTTGTCAACGCCAGGGACATCAGCCTTTCCGGCGACGCCACCGGCTCCGCCTCGTTCGACGGCTCCGCCGACGTGACCATCTCCGCCACCCTGGCCAGCACCGGCGTTACCGCTGGCAGTTACGGCCTGGCAGCCAATGCCACGCCCGCGTATGGCAACTCGTTCAACGTGCCGTATTTCACTGTCGATGCCAAGGGCCGCGTCACCGCTGCGTCCACGCAGACCGTCACGCTGCCTGCCGTCAGCGACACCAAGGTCACGCAGACGGTGACCACCACTTCCGGTGAGTATCCGCTGCTGGCCAAGAACACCACTGCGACCGCGACAGTGACCGACGGCGCCCGCTTTGCCGCCGCCGTGACGGTCAACCCGTCCACGGGCAAGATTTCGGCCACGGCGTTCAACGACGTGCTCGTGTCCTCTGCCGCGCCCACCGAAGCCACCGACATTTCCGGCCTGGCCGACGGCGGCGTGTACGTGCATTACTATTCCTGATGCGCTGTCTTACAGCTAAAAAATAAAGGTGCGCGGTTTTTATCATTGACCGCGCTATTCCTTTCGGGCTAAAAAAAGAAAGCGCAGCGGTGTTCGATACCGCTGCGCGCCAGGGTTAAGACCCTGATCTTCCAGGCATCGCTCATAGGCGCACCCACTTTTTATTGCGCGGTCGCCTCCGCGCTTAGCGTAGCAGGCTAAATTGCCTGCTACGCTTTCTTATACCAAATTACACGGGCGCTCTCTGAGCAGCTAAAACAAGGGCTGCCGCTTCATGCGGCGGCCTTTTTATTTTGCTTCAGCATGTGGCTGATGCTGGCAATATTTACGTATCGAACAAACAAATCGCTGAGCGAGGTTATCATAGATGGCCATAGGAACGAAGAAAGTAACGGATTACAGGAAGCTTACGGACGGCGTCTTGTACGAGGTGCACCCCAAGACGGAAGCATCGCAGGTGACTGGCCTCGCAACAGTTGCGACAACGGGCAGCTACGAGGACTTATCAGATAAGCCAGAGGCCATATCTGACGACACAATAAACGAGTTATCATAGGAGAATGGAATGGCATTCCTAGACGAGACAGGCTTATCAACCCTGTGGACGAAGATAAAAAACACTTTTGCAGCTTCTGCCCACACGCACTCCGCAGCCAGCATAACCGGCCTGGCTACGGTAGCCTCCACTGGCAGCTACGACGACCTGAGCAACACGCTTGCCAGCACGTCGAGCGGCACGGGGGCCATTGTTTCCGACGTGACCATTTCCGGGCACACCATGACGGTTACGAAGGCTGCGCTCACGTCCGCAGACATACCAAGCCTGGACGCCTCCAAGATTGCCACGGGCACGCTTGCCGCGGCGAGGATACCGAGCCTGGACGCATCAAAGATCACGACTGGCACGATAAGCATAGAGCGCCTGCCGGCTGCTGCCTTGGAGCGCGTCGTCACGGTTGCCGACCAGGCGGCGCGCTACGCGCTCACGTCCGCCTCAGTGCAGCTTGGCGACACGGTGAAGCAGCTAGACACGGGCGTCATGTACGCTGTTGTGGACGTGTCAAAGCTCAACACGTCCAGCGGCTACCTGGAGTACACCGCAGGCACGGCAACAAGCGCAGCCTACGCAACCTCCGCCACCTATGTGAATGGGCACACGGTTTCAGCCAACGTGCCCTCGAATGCTGTATTTACAGACACGCACAACAGCGCGTATAACTACCTCGGCACTTCTGGCGCAACTGCAAATGCTGCAACAGCCACCACCAACACGACCACCTACTTGACGCTTGTTGACGGCGGCACGCTGCGCAGCAACCTGCAAGTAAAGGGTGCTGGCGCGACCACGGTAACTGCATCCAACGGCGTGCTTACGATAAGCAGCGTGAACAGCACGTACACGCTTCCGTCCGTATTCACAGGCGCTACTGCTACGGCTAACGGCACGTCCGGGCTGGTGAAGCAGCCGACGTCAGGCCAGCAGTCGTATTTGCTTGCTGGTTCTGCCGCATGGGTAAACCCAGCAACGCTTACTGTTTCGAGCGCATCGGTGGCAACAAGCGCAGGCACAATCACATCAACCCTTCCAGTAAGCAAGGGCGGCACGGGGGCGACTACGCTTGCCAGCGCAGGGATAATCACTTCTGCTGGAGCGCAGACGATTACTGGATTGAAAACTTTTAATAATGATATTTACTTTGCTCCTTATGCCGGAAATAGGAGGCTTTGCCACAAATGGAGTATTGCTAGAGGAACATCGTTTACAGGCACAAGAGGCGTAACTTCTCTTAACCAAGATTCTGAAGAAACTACGATGACCTCTTACGCACACTGGGTCAATAGTGGCAATAATGCAAACCATCAATGGTATTGCAGAAGGAATACTACAAGTTCAACTCTATTTAGTATCAATTTTGGCGTGGTATCTGAAACAGCGCCACATTTAGCTCCAGAAGGCACGACAGGTGTCATTCGTCTTGGCGATGCCGCAAACAGCGGTGTGCGATGGGCGCAACTTTATGCTGCTACGGCGACTATTTCTACTTCTGACGAGAGAAAAAAAGGCAATATACAGTCTGTGCCAGATGAAGTTCTTGACGCGTGGGCAGATGTACAATGGTGTCAATACCAATGGAAGCATAGCATTGCTGAAAAAGGAGAAAACGGTGCAAGAATTCACAATGGCATGATTGCCCAACGCATTCAATCTGTGTTCGAAAATCACGGCCTTGATATTAGCCGCTATGCGTTTTTCTGCTATGATAGCTGGGACGCTAGGCCAGCGGAATACGCAGAAGTAGAAGTTACTGATGAAAACGGCAATCCAACTGGAGAGATACGGCAAGAAAAACTTAAAGACGCTGTTGAAGCTGGTGATGAATACTCCCTGCGTTATGAAGATGCTCTTGCGATGGAAGCCGCCTACCAGCGCCGCCGAGCGGACAGGGCCGAGGCAAGGATAACGGCGCTTGAGCAGCGCTTGAGCGAACTGGAGCAGGCAATAGCCTCATTACTGTAAGCAAGAAAAGGACGCACCCCCATGTTTAACCAGCACGCGCTCATCACCGCATGTTTCTGCGCGGCAATAGCCGCCCTGAGCGTTTTCGGCTGCCCAGCGAGCCTGTGCTTCCTCCCCGCAGCTTTTTACATGGGCAGGGAGCTGGCGCAGGCCGAGGGCAGGTACATCAAGGCAGGCACGGGCAAAAGGGCCGACTATCCCTGGTACTGCGGCTTCTACAAGGAAGCCTGGGACAGGAAAGGTCTGCTGGACTGGCTGGAGCCGCTGGCAGTGGCTGCTGAAAGCTATGCCGCGATAAAGATTTTCTGGATGTAAGCGCATGCCCCGCCCATCGGCGGGGCTTTTTTTAGCCGCCTGTTGCAACCTCCGTCTGTCATGGACAATCTTTACAATATTACGGTTAAGACAATAAGGCAGCGGCGATTTTAGGATGACTCCGAACACATATGTCGAGGCGGCGCAGGCGTGGCTTGGCACGCTGGCTGAGGACTGGAGCGTAAAGCTGGCTGCCGGGAGCGCGATCACGTTCCTGGCGAGCTGGTTTGGCGACGACTGGTGGCTTGTCTCCGTGCTGCTCGGCCTCATCTTTGCCGACCTCGTGCTTGGCCTGGCATCGGCGTGGCATTTCAACGGCGGGCTGTCGGGCAAGCGGCTGCATCAGGGCGTGGTGAAATTCATTGCGTACGCGCTGGCCATCGTGCTCGTCTGGCTTGTGCAGCAGATCACGCTGCACAGCCTGCCCGTGAGCCTGCCCGTGCTGGCGCTGTTTTCCGCGTACCAGTCGCTTACGGAGATCAGCAGCATTGTACGGCACCTTGAGCGCCTGGGCCTCCGCATGCCGCCGCTGCTCACGCGCATTACAGACGCAGGCACGCATCACGTGGATGAGCGCATAGACAGCGTGCTCAGCAAAAAACAGCAAGACAAGGAAAGCACCTAATGGCAATGACAGCAGCTTTTCCCAACATATTGACAAAGTTGCGCAGCCTGATCAGCAGGACGAGCGCCCTTGAAAACACCACGGTGCCTGACGTGCGCAGCATTGCCGTTGCTGCCAGCAGCGGCCTTGCCGGCAAAGCGCCGACAAGCCACGCTGCAAGCGTTACGACGTATGGCGCTGGCACAAGCGCGCTGTACGGACACGTCAAGCTGTCTGATGCCGTGAACGTGTCGATGAATGCCGCGTCCGGAGTAGCCGCGACGCCTGCAGCAATATCTTCCGTGTATGCGCTTGCGTCAGGCGGCTCGGCCACTGCAGTGAGCGCTATGCCCAAGAGCGGGGGGACGTTCACTGGGGCCGTGGCGTTTAACAAGGGGGCAACGTTCAGTTCTGGGACAACGTTTTCCGCTGCGGCGACGTTCAGCGGCGGCGCAGTTGTTCCTGCGGGCACAAACCTTGTCCTGGATATTTCAAGCTCCGCAACGGCGATTGGCACGCCTGTCGCGTACCCAATCAGGCTCAAGTACAAAAACACAGGCGGCGGCGTATTCGCACATAATCCGCTGTATCTTATTCCGTCAGCAGATTCTGGCAATTATGGCGTAGGCTTCATCATTGACGCTGGAGGAGCACTGGTTCTTGGCGCTGGAGAAGCCGGGAGAACCTATGTATCCAATAGCCAGATAGACGGAGGCACCCCGGAACCTGCGTACCTGGTGTCTGACCATAACATATACTTTGTAACTAACTTGCAAAGCGGCTACACCAGCAGGAAGGAGATGACGTTCAATACCGCTGGAAACCTGGTGCTGCCCGCGGGAGCGACTGTAAATGCAGCGAAGTTCACCGGCGTTGCGGCAAGCGCCACGAACGATACCAGCGGCCATGCCATCCTGACGTATGTAAAGTCGCTGAACATATCCGGCGGCAACCTTGTAATGACCAACGGTTCCGGGACGGTGAGCAGCAAGACCATTGCGGCAGCCACGGCGACAAAGCTTGCCACGGCGCGCAAATTCCGCGCCCATCTGGACAGCACGAGCGCAGTGGCGTTTGACGGAACGTCAGCATGCGCCCTGGGGGTTACGGGCATCTTGCCGGTAGCCAACGGCGGCACGGGCAACGCCAAGGGGCGCGGGCCTGTTTCTTCCAAATCGACAAGGACTAGTGATGGCACATGGAATATCACTGGTCTTACAGTAGGGCTTCCTGTTTTTATTATCTTTCAGCAAACATCAAGCAAAAATGACACCGCTTGCAATGTCAGGGTTATCAGCGGCGCGTTGACAGACACACCTTCAAATTCTTGGTTCGGGCTTGGCACTGATGACCCGATAGATGGTTGGAGACATAACTGCCTTATTTTTATTCCTACTGCGACAACGCTATCGCTCAAAATCAAATATTTGGAAGATGATGGCGGCAAGTTGCACGCTTTCCAATAGGGGGCAACATGATACACGTTTTGGTTTTAAGCACGGAAGAAGGCCGTATCTGCCTCAACGTGGATAACGAGGAAGACGCTGGCAGGCTGCTCCGTGAAGGAGCAAGGGAACTCAGCAAAACCGAGATTCAATCGCTTGGAATGGATGGCTATGAGCATCTTGTCTGTCCAGCGAACACTGTTGTGCATGGAGACGGCAGCATAGCCTTCACGCCGCCTGTCATCACGCCGGAAGAAGTCATGGAGCAGTACGCGGCAGCCATACAAAGGGCGCTGGACGCCTTCGCGCAGACGCGAGGGTACGACGGAATCGTTTCCGCGTGCTCCTACGCCACGTCGTCAAACGCAAGGTATGCCGCCGAGGCTGACTACTGCGTCAGACTGCGCGACGACACCTGGGCAAAGTGCTACGAACTTTTTGACGGCATCAGGGCTGGCGGAAAGGAATTTCCCCGGGCCGAGGCGTTCCTTGCGCTGCTTCCCGTGTCTGATGCGCGGTGGCCCGCATAAAACTTGTCCGGAGCGGCACTCATGGCAGGAACAACATCTTCGCTACCCAACATACTGACCAAGCTGGCAGGCATCATTTCGCGCGTTTCGTCTGCTGAGGAAAGGCTGTCCACGGCAAGCGCAGGCATAAGCGGCATGTCAAGCAGCCTTGCTGGCAAGGCCCCGACGGCGCACGCTGCCAGCGCAGGCACGTACGGCCTGGCGACAAGCAGCGTGTACGGGCATGTCAGGCTGTCTGACGCCACGAATGTGTCTTCGGCAACATCAGGCACGGCGGCAACGCCAAAGGCCGTCAATGCGGCCATGGCAATGGCCAGCTCGGCAATGGAGTCAATATCTGCGCTCAACGCGAATGTTTCCGGATGCCTGGCCACGTCAGGCGGAACGGTCAACGGATCGCTCACGGTATCGGGCGGCTCTCTGTACGCCCCTACGGCTGCGGCCAAGAGCAACGACACGCATGTTGCCACCACGGCATGGGTGCACCGCGAGATGCTGAACATCGTGTACCCGGTCGGCAGCGTGTACATGAGCGTGAATAATGTAAGCCCGGCCACTTTTCTTGGAGGGACGTGGGCGGCGATCTCCGGCAAGTTCCTCATCGGCGCGGACGGCAGCACCTACAAGGCAAAGGGCGCTGGCGGAGCGTCCTCGCACGTTATCACGGCGAATGAGCTGCCAAAGCACACGCACGCCGTAACGGTCAAGGCAAACGGCAAGCATTCGCACACGCGCGGCACGCTGCGCATACAGGGCACGATAACAAGCCTTGACGAAAATGAGCCGCTCACGCTTGCGGACAGCTTTACGGCTACGGGAGCGCTGTCCATTTCCAACAAGAACGAGCCGGATAATGTCAACACCGACCGCGGGTACATGCTGGATTCCGCGCTGAAGAAGGGCGGGCACCGCAACACGATCACGCTGGACACAAACCTGCACAATGCGTCTGGATGGTCAGGCGCAACGTCTACGGAAGCAAACCACAGTCACGACACGACCGTAGCCGCTGCCGGGGGATCGGTGGCCATGTCTATCATGCCGCCGTACTACGCGGTGTACATGTGGGTGCGCACAGCCTAGGAGGCATGCATGGCATTTCCTAACATCATAGAAAAGATGCTTGCCCTGGACAGGGGCATATCGGCGTCCATGGCCAACAGCATCGAGGCCAAGCAGATTGCCGCGCACACGCGGGCGGAGTTTGACCAGCTTATTTCAGGGATAGAAAGCATCGGAAGCATTGACGCGTTAACAACGCTCACGGCAAGAATAGAGGAGCTTGAGGACACGGTTGAATTCCTGCTCAATTACTATGTGCGCGGCGACATACTTGCTGAAATTCCTGACGATGGCGATGGTGGCGGTGACGACGGAGATGGGGAAGGCTCCGGCACTGGCGGCGGCAGCGAAGAAAACAGCGAAGAAAACAGCGAAGAAAACAACGAGGCCACCGGCGGCTCCGGCCAGGAAGAGCCGGATGACAGCCAAGCAGACGGCGGCAACAGCGAGGGTTAAAACATGCGCAACATCAACGAAATCATACTGCATTGCAGTGCAAACGGCCCCAACAGCACCATCGGCGCAAAAGAAATACGCGATTACCACGTCAACGTGCGCAAGTGGAAGGACATTGGCTACCACTACGTCATCAAGCGCGACGGAACGCTCGAAAACGGGCGTCCCATCGAGCAGGTCGGGGCGCACTGCTCGTACCACAACCAGAATTCCATCGGCATATGCCTCGTAGGCGGCGTTGCCCGCGACGGCAAGACGCCAGAGGACAATTTCACCAAGGCGCAGTTTGACACGCTTGCCGGCCTTATCGCCAGCCTGCGCAAAAAGTTCCCAGGCGCGACCATACACGGGCACAACGAGTTTGCCAACAAGGCCTGCCCCGTGTTTTCCGTAAAGAAGTTCCTGTCCGACTACGGCTTTGCAAAGCAGCAGTGGGACTCTGAGCGCTGGCCGCACTTCAAGCCGAGCGAGTTCGGCTCGCTGTGGGGCGCCGGCGACATGCCCGAAGTGTGGGAAAAGACGCTTGACGCGCTCGAGGCCACGCGCAAGGCCTGGGGCCGCCCGCTCGTAATCAAGCGCGGATACGTGCCAGGCAGCGGACTTGCCGGATTCGAGGCCCAGCACCACGACCTTGCCTGCGACATCAAGATTGCCGTGCAGCAGCAGGAAGAATTTGCAAAGACTGCGCTGCTCAACGGCTTTGCCTTTGCCAGGGCCGTGCCGGACGATGGCGCGGTGCACGTCTGCGTAAAGGCGCTGCAGGCATAAGAGGCACGCGCCAGCATTTTATAGCCCCCTGCGAGGGGGCTTTTGTTTTTTGCGGCCGGCAATGTTCAGTTATAGGCTGGCAATGTTCAGTTTTGCGGCCGGCAATGTTCAGTTTTTGCGCCGCGCAACGTTCAGGCATAAACACTAAACTGTTGTTCGTGCAATATTTTATGAAGAAATTACGCAACAACAAGGGTGCACCATGGCAGATACAACGTACATAGCATGGGCGGCAAACGCGAGCGCCGCTGATAAGAAGACGCCTGGCAACGCAAAGATCAAGCAGGGCTGGGTGCTGGAAAAGCCAAGCCACGCCACGATGAACTGGTGGCAGAACCGCACGGACACGCGCCTTGCCGAGCTGGAGGCGAAAGTGGCCGCCCTGCAGGGATCCGCAAGTGGTAACTAGCATAGGCGCAAGCATTGTAAAGCTGGCCGCGGCCTCATCATACGCTGCCAAGCCGGTGCAGCCTGCAGCAGTATCGACGCAAAAGCCCGTGATGCCAACGACGCAGGCGCAGGACGTGGCAAACAACCTGCGCGGCGTGCACGAGCTGGGCTATGACTCGCGCGAGGGCTTTGGCAGGCCGGACCTTAATGCAACCAAAATGAATATCAACGGTGGAAAGACGGCGATGATTACGAAGACTGGGCAGGAATTGCTGGTTAAAGAAGCAGTGAATTTGGCAGGTGTAAAGAACTTTGGAGCTACAATAGCCGGAAAAATAAAAAACCTGTTTGGCAAAAAAGCTCCTAAGCAGCAAGGCACTATACAAGGCAATATGCGGCAAGTTAGGAGTTCTGGCCCCTATGGGTTTACTACGACTGTTGAGGAGGCGCCACGTCAGTACTTGCCTGCAGTCGTGCAAAATAACGGTGTTGCCGGTGTTAGGGCTACGTCTAATGCTGGATCGGCGTCTAATGCTAGGGCTGCGTCTAATGCTGGATCGGCAGAGGAATCTGTAAACCCTACGGCATTGGAAAAAGCCCGTGGCTACATAAGCAAGCCTTTTGAGTTTGTTGGAAATGGCATGGGAGGCCTTGGGTACCTTGGTAGATCAGGTGCCATAGGGTTCCGGGAGAATGGCTGGAATGGCCTGACATCTGAGATAGGCACCGCTTGGAGAAACCTTGGTTTGGCAGGTCAACAGACTGCAACAGCTACTGTTGGCGGTGCTGGATTGCTCGGCGCAGGGTACCTCGCACTTGGGGGGAACAGCAAGCCTGCATATACCAATTATGGATACCCGCAGCAGTTCAGCGGTTATCCTAGGCAGTTTAACGGAAGTTGGCAGTAATGCACGCAAAAATTGGTGCTGCGGCTGTTGATGAGACTAAGCCGCTTATGCCGCAGGGTGTGAAAAATACGTTCAGCGGCGCAGGAAAAGTGCTCGGTGGAGCACTCACATACGGCTTTCCTGTGTATCAATATGTCAGCGGTGAAGAGTCCATAGGTGGCGCGCTTGGCAGCATGGCAGGCGGGTCTGCAGGATCATTTGCCGGGAATACCATAGGTAAGGCGCTAGGTCATCCTCTCAGCGTTATGGGAAGGACTCTGCGAAGAACTGGGCGTGGTGCTGTGGCTGGCACCTTGCTGGATTTGGCTGGTAAGGGCATAGGCTTGGCTGGAGGAATTGCTGGAGGTATTCTTGGATTTGGTGCCGGGAGCAATATTGGGAATAGGGTTATTCCTATTCATAAGCGCAACTCTGAGGCAGCGATGCCGTCGCCTATGCTTCCATCTCCAATGATTCCGCATGTTAAGCAGGCGTCATCAGCGGCCGGGCTTTCACAAAAAGCGTCAAAGATATTGTTCCATGGTGGCGGCTTGGCTGGAGCCGCATTAGCAGCTTACTATGGCAACAAGAATTTTAATCAGTATAGAGAAGCGCTGCAGCGAAGGCGCCTGCTGATGCAGAAGTACCAGCAGCAATACCCTCCCATGTATCCTCAGCAATTTTACAACGAGCAACAGTAAACGGTAATACACGGAAACGACGATGCCAATATCTCCTTCACCACTTGTGCAGGGCTACATGCAGCAGGATCAGCAGCCTCAGGGCGCTCCGGTCACGGCTGACCAGATGTTTGAAAAGAATTTCAGCGATGCGGCCTTTGCCCAGCTGCGCTCAAAGTTTCCGCAGCTCATGCAGTACGTGGTAACGCTCAAGGTTTTTGACGCAGATGTGCAGGAAGGCAAGGCCTTCGGCGCCTTCATTCTGCAGGATGGTAAGGGTATCCTTTACGCGCCTGTTGTCATGGCGGATGGGTCCGTAACGTCCTGCGAGATGCTGTACAACAAAAACGGCGACAGCTTCGTGCCCATGTCTGCGGAAACCGTGCGCAAGGTGATGAGCGACAACATGCTCATGAGCGGCGAAATGATGAACGGCAACGTGCACGTTGACGATACCAAGGACATCTTCCGCAACATGATACGTCCTCCGGCCTCGTCAAACGTCGTCATGGCCGGCGAGCATGGCGTGGAAGCCCTGCCCAATGCTGCCAAGGAGGCTGTGTCTGCATGGCTGAACGGCAATCCGGAAGCGCTGGCGAAGATAGCTGCATCGTACGATGTTGCCGAGCTGGCCGTAAAGCTCGCTCCGCGCCAGGAAAAGGCGGCAGCGCAGGAGGATTCGTTCATAACGAAAAAGGAGGCGGCTGATCTGGCTTCCCTGGATGCCGGAGACAAGCAGGCACTGTTGCGCGACGGCTTTCTTGTAAAAAAGGCGGAAAGCAACGGAAGCGCTGTTGCAAGCGCGCACGATATCGACGTCATGGCCGAAAAAGAGTTCAGCCTGGAAGAATACGTTCCACAGGCAAAACTGTCGGCGGACAAGACCGTGCGCAAGGGCAGTGCTGTGGTTGCGGACGGCAGGAATTTCCGCCTTATTCCGTGCGTGATGATCGGCAACGATGTCCTTTTTGCAGGCGGGGCGCACCTCAGGGCTGGGTATGGATCCAACACGCGCCTGCTGGTGCAGGGCATCACTGACGAGGTTACGGAAAAGGACCTGCGTGCCGTAGGCGCAAAGGCAATACGCCAGGCGGCAAGGGAAGGCGTCGACAGGTGGTCTGACTTTTTTGTGGTTACGCCTACCAAGAACGGCAAGTGGAAGGCTGTGCCGACAGTGGCTACGGGCAGCGACTTCAGCGTTGTCGGAGAGGACGCATACCTTTGCGGCGTGCACGCGTCGCCTGCCATAAGCTATGGCTTCGTGCGTGACAACGAGGCAAGCTCCGACAGGTATCTTGTTCCCGCCGCGTCGCTTGTCATCGTTCGCAGCGACAGCAGCTTCGACGGCAGTTCCGTGCCAAAGGGTCTTGTGCGGACGTTTGACGAATTCCGGCACATTGTGCTCATGCATGGCAGGCAGCTCACGACGCGCACTGACGGGCCGTCCGTGAACATCGTCGACCATGGCGACGGCAGCTCAAGCAATTTCACCAGCAAGACTGCTGCAGCGCGCTGGCTTTTTGACAAGTTTGCCATGGATCAGGAGCAGATAAATACCGTGCTTGGCAACCACGCTACGGTTATCTTTGAAAAGTCCGCGTTCATGGTTCCTCCGCAGGTGGATCCCAACACGGGCATGGAAGCGCCCATGGACGCTCCTGTGCCTGGAATGGCGCCGCAGGCTCCAATGCAGCCGAACGGCATGCCCATGCAGCCGCAGTTTGATCCTGCCATGGTTCAGGCAGGCATTGATGTTGGCGGGCAGGACATGGTGGACGCAGGCATCCTCGCGTCTTTTGCACAGGATCCTGACATCAAGGCGCTGCTTGTCGACTACATGCCGTACTTCCTGCAAATGCTGGACAAGCTTGGCCGCGTGATACTGCTTTTGTGCCTTGAAAAGAAAGGCATGGAAGAGCAGTACGGCGTTGAAAAGTACTCCGACCTGCTTGCGAGCTGCCGCAAGATGTTCAAGATGCTTGGGGCGATTGTTCATCACCTCAAGCGCTACGTGAACATGGCGTAGGCCTTTTGGACGGCATGATGGACGCGCGTGCTGAAGAGCTGCGCAAGCTTGCAGGCAGCGGAGGCAAGCAGCCAAAAGGCCTTACCGATGCGGAAGCGCTCTGGTGGAGTCACTGCTGCGGCAAAGACGTTCCTGAGCACGCGGCAATAGCGTTTTCCATGCATGACGACCCTGTGCAGCGCGAGATACTCGAGGCGCTCATGATCAGCAGCTGCCCTGTAGAATCTATGAAGGAAGCCTTTGGCATACCTCCTGAGAGCGTTGAGCTGTACAAGCAGCTGTTCTTTGATCCGGCAAAGTTTAAGACAGGGCTTGAGCGCATATCATACCTTGAAAAGTACCCTGATGAGTTTGGCAAGTCGCTCAAGCAGCGTGCCGTTGACCTCGGGTACGCGTACGTACTGTTTGTCTATGCGAACATCGTGCCAAAGACAGCCGAGCAGAAGGCGCTTGTGGAAAAGATGTTCATGTCGTCGGCGTACAAGGCCATGAATATGAACTACATGTCCATGAACGCTTCCTCCATGAACAAGGCCATAGAACATGGCAAGCTGATGCTCAAGGCGTTTGAGACGCTGACAAAGCTTGATTCTTCTGGAACGGACGACAATTACCAGCTGACGGAATACCTGACGAATGCGCACTGCAGCGCTGACAATGCCGAATTGGACGGCGAACTTGTTTAAACGACTAAGCTTTACTTGCATGCAAGGCAATATTTTTCCAGTTAACCAATGCCGCGACGATAGCACGCGGCGAGAAAACACCTTATAAGGACGTTTAGCTATGCTCGATAAACTCGCTCAGATTGCCATGGTGCGCGAATCCGAAGTTCGCGGATGCCTGGCTGCTTTTCAGGACGCTGGCATTCTTAAGACTGCCTCTGAAGAAGATTTTGACAAGCTGACTTACGCGGTCGCCAATAACCTTGGCATTGATTACGATATCGATACTATTTATAAGACCGCTGCATTTATCCTCGGAGGGCCTGCTGAAGACGCTGTGCAGCCAGTTGCAAGGCAGGAAAAGACCGCTTCTGCCAAGGCTGCCATCGGGGAGTTGTTCCTGCAAAAAGTTGCTGGAACTATCGATGACGCAACCTTTGCCAAGCGCATTGTTCCTCTTATGAAAAGAGCAGAAGAAGAAGTTGGCAAAGAAGAAAGTTGCGATTGCGGAAAGAAAGACTGCCCTATCTGCAGCAAGAAAGACCCGGAAGAAAAAGGGAAGGTTAACGGCGCGGCCTAGCAAAGTTAGCTTTGTTTTCACCGGTTTTTCTCCATATAAACACCCCCGGACGCGCCCGCATGCACAGTCCGGGGCTTTTTATGCTGTGGCAATACATGGGTGTTCTTGCCAGTAAAACAGTGTATGTGCTTGACGCAATCTTTTATGAATAAACAAAAAGGTGCTAAGCATGCTCATTATGCCAACAACAAACATCCCGTTTCTGGAGCTTGCAAATAAAATAGCCGGTGATTTTCTGGTTAAGGGTGCAAGCCTGGAAGACAGCATAGTTGACGAGGCTAAAAAGCGCGATCTCAATCCAGAAGAGGTTAAACGCCTTGTCGAGAAAAGCAATACGGCCGCGTCTATTTTGTACCTGAAAAATTCAGACAATAAGAAAGGCAGTTTCTCTCTGGCTAAAAAAGATGCTGTTCTCAAGAGGACGCATCCAACTGCAGAGGACGAAGAGGTTTCTCATGCAGAAGCGGTAGAAGATGCCATGGAGGCTTCGCTGCCTGAGCGACGTAAGACGGCTTCGTATAACGAGCCTGAGATTTGCGTGATGGAAAAGCAAGCGGCTCAGCGAGAGCAGATAACGGCACGGGACATATTTGCCGCCAAGGATCGCCTGGAAGAGCTGAAGCAGCTTAAATTTGCAGCAGAGGTGAGACTTGAAGACATGCTGCACGAAGTAATACGTGAGTATCAGTACAAGGACTCAGCAGAGCTGTCTAAGCTGGCGTCGGATGCTTGCAGCGCATATGGGAAAGATATCCTGGCGCTGCTTGATACCGCTGCAGAATACATGAAGAAGGACATATCCCTGGAGAAGTATGCTTCGGATATTGTTGATGACAGTACACCAATGATGCAAATGCTTAAGCAGGCTGCAGAAGCATTGCGTACGCTGCCGAACATGCAGAGGTCTATTTCGGATCTGGAGCAGTCCATCATGAGATACTTGCCTGAAAAGAACCGTGCTCCAGTTTACTATGTAAATCCGAGGGACAATACATATAGGCGGGATCCGGGTATATTGTTTGACACATTAAAGAGGAATACCAATGGCATCGATGCTTGAATACGCTAAATATGGCAAGAGGGCGCACGTAAAAGAAGCACGGGATGCTTCTGCATGCAAAAATGAGTCAGAAAGCCTGTCTAAGAATGCAGGAGCCCTTGATGCGCTCAGCAGGGGAGCAGCTTTTTTGACAGGAGGGCTGCTGGCAGGAAGCATGCTTAAAGCCACGTACGATTCGATACGGCGTGATAATAAAGCAAAACAGGTTTTTGAATCGTTGTCCAACGATCCTCAGCTTTCGCGCATAGACAAAGGCACGCTTGCCGAGTGGTTTGCAGCAATCTATCACTATTCTCCTACTGCTGCATCAGACAAGGCGACGGCCAAGGAACTTATGCACCAGTTCGCCATGTTCGGAAAGGTTGACTTGCAGACGCTGAAAACTCTTGCGGAGATTGAGGAAAAACGCTCTAGCTCTGAGAAAGACAAGTACGATGTTCGTGGCGCTGGGGCCCATATCCAATTTGCAAGCAAGGCGTTGGATGTGTCGAATGCATTGTTAGGAACTAAGGCAGGCAAGAGATGATTACGTCAGTAATGCAAAAACTTGCGCTTGACCTAACGAATGACAGGCCTCCTACATTTTTAGACAGGCATGGGGCATACGCAATACCGATGCTGTACGGCGCAGGAATTGGTGCTGGCATTGGAGGAATTGCTGCATATAAAAACGATGTCCTGGAAAAGCAAAAAGCTGTTGAGGATGCTCAGGCTTTTCTGGATAGGACAAGGAACAGGGTGCGTCCAGACCTCAGGAAAGCCCGTGAAGAAAAACAGCGGGCAGAAGAAGCTCTGCGGAGTTTCATGAAATCCCCTGTTAGTGACCCTAAAAAGCAGACTGAACTCAATGCGCGCCTTAGTGCCGCTACAAAAAAATTTGATCTAGAGGGTAGGAATACGCTGAATTCAATGCATGGGGCACGGAAGCGCCTTGCTGCAGCTAAGAAGTCTATGGAAGCTGGAAGCTTAGGCACGGCTGCTCTAGGCGCTGGAAAGTGGGGTCTTGCAGGTGCTCTGGGCGCCGGCGCACTGCTATACGGGAGCAACTTGCTGAATAAGCATGAATGGGACAGCTAAAAATTAATGCGCACTAAAAAGCGATGCTTTCGTTGGCCCCGCCGGTAAACCGGCGGGGCTTTTGCTTAGGAGTTATTACTCCTCATTCTGTTTCTTCTTTTCCTGCTGTTCTTCTTCTTCCATGGCTTTCAACAGCCTATTCCTGCATACTCGGACCAGTTCAGGTCCGATACCAAAAACACAAGGTGTTTTTCAATGTATTGTATCATATGAACGCTACAATATTTAAGCATTGTATTCGCAGGAGGCAGCATGGCAGATAATAAAGACATATACACGCATACGACATCGCTTGGCGCGCTGGAACGCATGCTCGAAAATGGCTCTGCAATCAAGAGCCTGAAGCATATCTACAGGGAAAGTCCGGACATGGAGCTCAGCGTAGAACCTACAATACTGCCTATGCGCTGGAACATGAAAGCCAGCGAAGCGTATGCGCGCATGAAAGACGGCAAGGACCCCGACAAGATATTTTTCATGCGCGGAAAGTATGCTCCAAATTACGGCGACAGCGTCATTACGCTGGAAAACACAAAAATTATGAAGCCTTATGCCAGCCATTTTACCCTGGATAACGAGTATACTACGGGGCGCAAGGTATCACTGCGTGGAAAAGGCATTTCCGTGTATGTCCCTGACGAGAAGGTTCAAGAATTGCAGGGCAGGTATAAAAAGGTGCGCATTTACCCAGTGTCCTTGTTAAAGGTGCCTCCGTACACGCTTGGGGACCGCGTATCTTCAGCATGGCGTAGGATTACCGGGGCTGAAAAGGTTGCGTCAGATAACAGCGCCATAGACGCGCGCGTATATGACGCAAGGTACAAGCGCTTGTTCGGCCGCAATGCACGCCTTGTCGGCAGCGAGGCTCTGGGCATATCTGTTCCCGGTTCAAGTGATACGGATGTCTTTGTGCCTTACAAGAGCAGATATCATTTTGACAGGGCGATTAAGCGGATTCCAGAAAAGTATCCTGAGCTTGTAATGAACCAGGCTAGTATTGAAAAGCCGGATAAAAAAACGTTCACTGGCAAGGTTAATGGCAAGGATATGGATGTCGTTATTGGGTATGGAGGCAAGGCGCAGCGTTTTAATGAAGCGTTTACGCGCGCTGAATCGATGCTTACACCAGAGCAAAGGCTGGCAATTATACGCCGTAAGCAGAAGCTCAAGGACGCGTGGGTGCTACCAGAGTGGCGCTATAAGCGGTACAAGAAGCGCTTGGCCATAGACCTTGGCCTTGCCGATGCGTATTTTTAATTGAAAGGAAAGGTGGAACCTTGTTCCATATCGATGTGTAAAACGTCCTGCTGCATCTCCAATTTGCAGGTGGGGCTATTTGCAAAAGCCGCAGGTGTCAATTCAGGTGATTGATTGCGCACGACACCATACTCTAACTTTTTGAAGCCCGCTAAACAATATTGAGGCGTCATATTAAACGGGAGAAGCCATATGAAAAAATATGCCGGGCTTGCGAGCTTCCAGAAGGAATGTACTTAAACGGTGATGACGCATCCATCGCGTACCTGGATTCCTGCTACGTTTTTCCTAAGCATGCATTTGACGTCGACGGCAAATGGCTGCCTCCATACGCAAGGCAGCGGATAGACGAACTGCTAAGGTTTTTTAACGACGCTGAATTTCGCCTGAGCTTGTTTAGCGCTGCTGAAAATTTACCTTGTGAGCAAAAGAGGAAAGAGGAAGATCCTGCCGCTTAGGTTCTTCTGATGCTTTCGCTACGGTTAGCAATACGAAATTGTCAGCTTGGTCCGCGTGTTTTGTGAGCGGAAGAACAACAGCGTTTGCATCGTCGTCGTTTTCTGCATAAAACAGCATGGCGGTTCCAACGCGTGTTCCTCCGCATCGCTTGGCGCGCTGTAACGCATACTAGAAAGAGGCGAGGTGGTTGACTTCTTCCACTTCGCCTGACATAATTCTTTCAAGGTCTGCGAATGCTCGGCTTTCGTCCTCTGTAAGAGGCTTGGGCATAACGCTGGAGGTGCCGCCGGCCCCCGTAGATTGCGCGGACTTATTTTTCACAACAGCGTCGATCGATTCGGCGCTGTTTTTATATGCAGTAATTGGCGAAACCCTATTACCTTTAGTGTTACTTTGCATAATCTCGGCACCTGGCGGCAATATTTATTCAAAACAGCAAATAGAAGGCAGCAATGTATAAAATCATAGAATTGGGCTCTACGTTTGAACCTACGGGCGAGCCGCGTGTACGCATAGTTGACAATAAGCTTGTAAAGACGGCGTCAAGCGTGATGCAGGAGTACTGGGACAGCCTGGTTCACGATGACGAGGCCGTTTACCTGTGGGTGATAGGCGTTTCCGCCTATGAATACTACGGCTGCAACAACAACGGCGATGCCTTTACTGAGGCGGATCTGAAGCGCACGCATACGGACTTTGTGGAAAAGGCGCACGTGTTCATGCACCATGTCAACAAAGACCCTGCCAAGGCCGTGGGCAAGCCCATATTCTCGTGGTACAACGACGAGATGCATCGCGTCGAGCTTATCCTGAAGGTGAACAGGAACGCTCCTGGTGCGGAAACGGTGCTTTTGAAGCTTGAGATGGGACAGCAGCTCTATGTGAGCATGGGTTGCAGCGTGGCAGCCGACAAATGCTCCATATGCGGTAATCTAGCAAAAACACGCGCTGAATACTGTGATCACCTGCGCTACAACATGAAGAAAATCCTTGATGACGGCAGGCAGGTGTTCGCATTCAACCCGGATCCTCATTTCTTTGACATCAGCATTGTCAACAAGCCTGCCGATCCAACGGCGTACGCCCTTGACAAAATTGCGTCTGGAGATGCCAGCATTGTCACTGGACATGCAGGAAAGACATCTGCTGAGCTCGGAGAACTTGAAGAATACAGGGCAGAGAAGGTTGCGGCACTGCAAAAACTGTCAGACATTATCAAGGAAGTCGACGGCAAGGTAGCTGACGCAAAGGGCGTTGCCCGCCAATTGGCAGAAGAAGGCTTTGACGACCTTGACTATCCGGAGATGGACTACGACGCCCTGGACAACGCCGGTGTCAGCCCGGCGGAGTTTTTGCAGTCCCTAAAAGAAGAATATGCACCTATTACCTTATCAGACGCTATCTGGCTTGCGCATAGGCACATGCGAACAAACCGGTCCTACGACGAAGACCGTGCAGATACAATGTCCGCAATACCCGAGGCCATGCGGCTCTTGTTGAAAAATCCTGAAATGATCGACGACATATGCAGGACTGTCTGCTCTGATTATGGAAATGCTCCTAATGATTCTAGCAGGCATAGTATTATAGTGCGTATTACTGCGCCCATAGTGCGTGAGCGCCGCATTCGCATAGGTATGCTCCTTCCACATGCTTGGCTTGAAAAAACGTCTGCTGAGCTTGGCACGTTTAAAGAGGCAATCAAAAGCAATTTTATAGGTTCCGGAGAAAATTTTAATAAAGTCACGACATCTCAGGGTGAGACGTCGGCGTATCATATTAGGCAGCATGCGCAGCTTGATGGCACAAAGCGCATTCTAGGGTTATCTGTAACGGCAGTCGGGCTTGCAGCCGCTGCGCTTGCAAAAAAACCTCTGAGCAAGGGCATAGCTTTGTCAGCGGCTGGCATTTCAGCTGCGTCTGTGCTTAATCATGACAAGCACGAGGATATAGAGCATACGCGTGAAGGGCACAACATACCTTCGCGCTATGTGAAAGAAGTGTGGAAAAAGCATCCCATGCAAAAAGAGGCGGCTCTTATTTCTGGCATAGCGGTACCAGGGGCATTTGCCTTGGATTACGCATATAATCGCTGGCGTGTAAGAAATAGGTAAAAATAAAGGGGCGGCTCTTTGAGCCGCCCAGCCAGTCAGAGCTTTATGCCACTTGCGATTCCCAGCGCCCTTTTACCAAGAGATAGTAGTTCGTAAACGGCTAAGGCGAGCAGAACGACTTTTGCCTGTTCTCCCCCCTCTCTAAGCACTTCCTTTGCAATGAGTTCAAGCGATTTTTCCATAGCCAGGTTCCTCCAGTCGCGTCAGATACGCGCTGAATGAATGCATAGATATTTCATATGCACTGGCTTATAACGCATATTGTTAATTTTTTGTATGTGTCCAGACAACTTTTACGTAGGTTGACAACAACTAAGCAAAGCATAACAGGAAATTGACATGTCCATAAAAGCTAAACCAACTGTGCAGGATATTCTTGCACGTTTTAATTCTGCAATGAAAACAGCAGAAGAGGCACAACAGCTTCAGGATGACGGGTTGCTTTCTGACCCTCAGTCAAACGACAAGGATGCCGAAGTAGGCAAAGAAGAAGCTGCCCCTGCGCCAGCTGATGATGTGGAAGAACTTGACAAGGATAAGGAACGCGGTGAAGACGCCGGGCAAGTGCTCGGAGCCATTGCTAAGGAAGCTGCCGAGGCGCACTACGACGCCTTAAAGAAGGAGGCCGCTGTATTTGGCGAAATTTTTGCCAAGGCGGCAGTAGACCAGATGAATAAGCTGGCGGCAGAGTATGATGAACAGATGCAAAAGCAGTCATCCGAGCAGGAAGCCATGTATTTTGGCAGGTTGTGCAAGCAAGCTGCTGAAGAAGCCTATGTGAATACGTTGCAGGCCATGCAGCCAGGCCTGGTTGACGAGCTTGGAAACCCCATTGCTCTTCCAGCTGAATCTGTACCAGCAGAAGAATTGCCTGTGGCATCGGTTCCAGTAGAAGCAACCACAGCGGAAGCAGCTCCAGAAGCAACACTTGGCGACGCTGCCGATGCCGTGACCACCTCTGCCCAGGCCGCGCTTGAAGCCGCTCGCGCTGCGACTGCGCTGACCAAGGCCATCCAGGAACAGGATGAAGGTCCAGAAGAGGATGCCGCGCCTGCTGACTTGCAGGAAGAAGACGAGCCCGTGTACGACCCCGAAGCCGCGCAGGAAGCGTATGACAACACCATGTCATACTTGCAGCAGCCGCAGATGCAGCCTCAGCCGCAGGCCGGTTACGACCCTGTTGCTGAGCAGGCTTATGCCAACACCATGGCCGCCATGCAGGGGCAGGGATAACCCATGAACATCGACGCCTTCAAGCAAGAGCTGCGCAAAGTAGCCGCAGAGCTGCGCGAGCAGGCGGAAAAGCTGCGCAGGCAAGAGCGCATGGAAAAGCGCGCAAGCTACCATGTGGATATTGAGGCGCTCAAGAGGCTCATCCATGGAAAAGCGTGAAGCCGCCAGGCAGGCTGCGGAAAAGCTGCGCAAGGCAGCCGCAGAGCTGCGCGAGGCGCGCCTTGAAAAAAAGGCCGCCGTTCAGCTCGACACGCAGCGCGTGCTCGATTTCCTTCGTTTCTTCGGAGGCAGGCAATGATTAAAAAAGCAAGCGAAATGGCCGATCACCTTGAGAAGCTCGCTTCTGAGTTTGAGGCCATGGCTGATAATGTTAAAGAAACTAAACAAACAAAAACCGCGTCTGATTACACGGACTTTGGCTCTCTCGACAATTCTGTTGCCAGGGGCAGCAGCGAAGAAGCATTCGTTTCGTGGATAACCGGGTAGCGGTACCAAAGGATTGAACCATGTATCAGATCCGTAAGGGTTGGCCCTCCAACGGGGCTATTGATGAAGTGTTCCAGGCGGATACCGGCGAAACGCTTGCCGAAGGGATGATCGTCGCCGTCAAGCAGCACAAGGCTACTGTCGCGGCTACCAATGCTGGCACCGCTTCCCTGGCTTTTGTCATCGGACACGAAGCCCAGCGCAATACCTGGACCGGCCTTTTGAGCCAGTGCGTCATCGAGTGCGATGCAGACCACTACAAAGACACCGATACATATGCTGCCGGTGACTACGTGACTGTTACCAATGGCAAGTTTGCCAAAGGAACCTCGGACAATGCCGTTGGCCGTGTCCTTGCCTACGACGCCCCCATGCTGCGCGTGCTGTGGTACGAATCCAAGTAAGTGATGCGAGGTAATTAGATATGTCCCTTTATGAAAGCACCAATGTGAGCACCGAGCTCATCAATACCGCATTTTGCGATAAAGTGTTCAGCGGCCAGATCAAGGAAGCTCAGGACAACGCTTCTGCGTACATCCGCGAAAAGCTGTACGAAAATGGCATCCTTCGCCGCCTGTTTGAGTCCCGCACCGTGACAGCCGACGAACTTGATCCTCTCCTGGAGAGCGACCAGCCGTCCATCATCTGCGAGATCGAACCCACCGCCGCTTCCGCCACTTTTGTGCCGTGGAAGGGCACCGGCGAACGCCGCTACTACAATGGACGCCGCTTCCGCGTGCCGTTTGGCAAGGTCGAAGCCGAGCGCACCACGAAGAGTAAGTTCGAGCTCATGACGATCCGCATGCCCATTCAGGACTGGATCAAGGAAAACCAGGTCAAGGCCATCCAGCAGGAAGAAGACCAGCTCTTCATCGACACCATTGCTGATATCCTCACCAAAAACGCCACTGACGTAAGCAACAACGTTGCCGGCGTTCTTCCGCAGAACCTCGCCATCACCCTTGGCAGCGGCACGAGCTTCAAGGACGCCTTTGTCGAAGGCACCAAGGCCATGACCAAGCTTCGCCTGCCCATGGGCAAGGTGCTCATGCATGCCAACACCTTTGCTGACTCGCTGAAGCTGAAGACCGACGAGATCGGCCACGTCCCGCAGGAAGACCGCTTCCGCCGCGGCCTCGAAGGCGAGGAGACCTTCCTCGGCTTCCCGGTCGTGACCACCATCAAGGACGACCTTGTCAAGGAAAACGAGCTGTACTTCTTCACCACGCAGGATTACTTCTGCAAGTACTTCTACCTGCAGGATGCCACCCTGTTCCTGAAGACCGAAGCAGACATGATCCACTTCCACACCTACGAAGCCCCAGGCTTTGGCATTGGCAACACCAAGGGCGTTGTCAAGGTCACGCTCTCTTGAAACACGTCCCCGTCTGGGTAAGGCACGGACTCCGGGTCTGGTTCTGGCGGCTCAGGTGAAGAGCCTGCAGGTGGCGGAGGACCGGTGGTTGAAGCCGGCGGAGATCCGGTAGTTGAAGATGAGGTAGACGACGGCTTCTAGTTTTTCGCAAGACTAAGTGACAAACATGAGGCGGACAGCAGAGCAAAAGCTGCCCGCCTTTTCTATGCTTTTAGCGCGCATCAGCCAATATTTATTTGAATTTTCTGTTCAAAAGGATTTGCCATGAAAGTAAAGAACATATCTGGGCAGATGCTCATCGTCGGGCGTTTCCGCGTGGCGCCCGGCAATTTTTTCCCGGGCGTGCCTTTTACAGCCGAGGAGCGCAAAGGCGTTGAGCGCCTTTCCGCCATAAAGCTGGTGTCTGTCATTGAGGACGAAAAGCCCGCGGCGTACACGGCTCAGCCAAAGCCTATCGCACCTGCAGAAGCTGTTGCAGAAGCCAAGGCAGAAGTCCCAGCGGAAGCCCCAGTGGAAGAAAAAGCTGGCGCCATTGCCGAAGAGCAGGCAGCCGAAGCTCCTGCCGAGGAAAAGGCAGCCTCTTCGCGCCGCCGCCGCCGCGGATAGTGTGCCATGTCCCTAACCATAGATGATGTGCGCACGTACTGCAAGGACATCGAGCCCCTCAACGTTTTGCTGAGAGGCAAGCTTCAGTCGTCTGACGAGCTCATCATGCTGGCCATGCGATTGGCGACGAACGACTACAACCTCGTTCCGCCGCTGACAAACGTGTCCGTAGATTCGTTCCCGTCAGACACCATGTTCATGTACGGCATACTGCATCACTTGTGCAATGCTGAGGCTGAGCGCCAGCTGCGCAACAATGTCAATTACAGCGCCCAAGGCCTGAACGCAGGCATCGACGACAAGTTTGAGCAGTACAACAGGCTTGCCGCGTACTACAAGCAGCTGTTCGACCAGAAGGTGACGGAAAACAAGACATATCAGAACATGGACCGGGCATGGGGAGGATCGGCGTCGCCGTATGCCTGCATCAACGAGTACAACTACCGCAGCTAACCTGCTGCCGGGTAAAGCGCAATGCCTACCAACGTGCTGAAATACGGCCCTGCAGGGCCTGACGATTCCATACACGATTACACTCGGTTTGGAACGCATGAGCATTTGCTCGGCTATGCTGACAAGATAAAGGCAGACCTGGTAAATGCCGCGTCGCTGTATAACGGCAAGGAAATTACGCTGTACAAGCTGACAGGCACGCACCGCTGCCCCAAGTGCACAAACACGATCACCGGCGAGATCCTCGTGTCCAATTGCCGCGAGTGCCACGGCACGGGCAAGGTTGACGCATGGACGCAGGTCGGAGACTTCTGGGCGTACATAGATTTTGGCCCGGAGTATAACATTCCGCAGCTCATCGGCAATACGGTGAACAACGGGCAGGACAGGGAGACGTTTATCATCATTGGCGCTCCCCTGATCAAGGATCAGGATTTTCTCGTTGTCAAAGAGACGCAGGAAATCCATAAGATTTACAATGTCGAGCCCAAGATCATAGCCATGGGCGGCATCGTTGTGGCGCAGGCCGCAACGACATCGAAAATAGAAGACGGGAGCCCTGAGTACAGGGTGCTGGACTTAGAAAATGCAGGACAATAAGCAGCTTGCGCAGCCGAGCGTCATCAACAGCGTGCCCAAAGGCCATCGCCTGCCAATTGGCTCGCAGTTTGTTCCGTATGAAAGTCCGGCGCATGTGACAGAGCTTGTCCTTGTGCTGGTAAAGGAGCTTTTCCGCTCCCTGCCCGAAGGGCATCCGTACAGGTTTACCGATGACTACAATACTACTGGCTTGCTTGTTGATACGTCGTATAACAAGGCGTCCGAAATCTGGGGCAAAAAGCCCATAGTCACGATTTCGCGGGGCATGCAGAATGCCGGCGTGCTCGTGCTTGGCGACATGGCCACGATGAACATGCCACTCAATTCCCACATGGCGTCCAACCTTGTCACGGCGTCTACAGAAGTTCACGTCGTGTCCAAGAGCAGGGCAGAAACCGAGATAATTGCCGAGCGCGTTTTTGCTGCGCTGATGATGCTGCGCACGCACGGCAAAAAGCTGCTGGGCGTGCACATGATAAGCAATCTCAGCATGTCCAATCCGCAGCCTCTTGAGCAGGACGACCAGATGTACGACGTCTCCATAACAATGCAGTACTACATGCAGTACCTGTGGGAAGACGCCGTGCCCGTGACGCTTTTGCAGAGCATAGGCCTGCATGTCAACAAGGTTGCAAGCATTGGCGCTCATATGAACGCTGCCAGGGCGTGAAGTGCCTGCATTGTGATTTGCAATATTTAGGATAAAGACAATAACAACTAACCTGAGGTTTATTGCCATGGCATATATTGAACCATTGGTTATGGTGTATCAGGAATACGAAAGCCTGAGCACCACAACCCAGACTGCCCAGCTTCCCGCCTGCATCATCGGCCCGTGCTACCAGATCGTTGATGCTGACGAGGACGAAGCTCTTGCAAACATTGCTGGCGGATATGTCGTGTCCGGACTTACCGGAGTTGCCATACCCAATGTGGCTGCCGGAGCCGTCATTGACGAGAGCAGCATGCAGTTCCGCTTTAAAAATCCGCGCGTGCAGCTTGCAGCGGACATGAGCATAGCAGAAGCTACACTAAACGAGATCAAGCCCGCAGCGGAATCCTTGATAGGCACCATTGCTGTTGGCGACATCATCAAGTTTTCCGGATACGACAGCGAATGGCGTGTTTACAGCGTAGACTCCACTAAAAAAACGTTCCTTGTGAACATGGAAGTTCCCGGCGTCACCGTAAATAGGTACATAGCGTTCTCAGCTGCCGATTATGCTGCAAATGCCGAGGCCGGGCTGTTCAAGCTCAACGGCGTCGTGTGGCGCAAGGTTACCGCGGACTCGGACAACAACAGGTACTCGGTTGAGCGCAACGCCGATCAGTCTGCCACTGCCGTGGACGTGAATAGCAAAGGCACGCTCTCCGTTGAATACATTGTCAACACCTCGCTCAAGTTTTCTGTCGAGAGGCAGGTCGACGAGTTCACGCTGTCTTTGGAAGACGCCCATGTTACAGCGGATATTTCAAGCTACAAGTTTTCCGCAAGCGGCATAACCGCAGCGGTTAATGGCACGGATTACCCTGTTACGCAGGCAGAGCTCTATGTTGGTTACCGCGCACTTCGCCAGGACTTGTCCAGCATCGGCGTGGCATATACCGTGGACGAGATCAAGGCCAGCCTTGGCAAGATTGATCCTCGCAACCCGCTCGCCTTTGGCGTCAACATCGCTCTTGCCAACGCGTCTGACACGGGCATTTACTATGTTGGCGTGGACAGCGATGATACCGAAGGCTATACGGCTGCTAAGGACAAGCTCGAAACGTACAGCCCGCTGTACGCTATCGCGCCCCTTACGCAGGACGTGGGCATTCTCAACATATTCAAGCTCCATGCCGTGTCCATGTCTGAGGCTGAGGCCGGCCAGTGGCGAATCGTAATAGGCAATACTGCCCTTCCGACCGAGGTCGTGCTTGCCGAGAGCAACACGGACAGCTCGGTTGGCACTGTGCATAAAGGCACGCTTGCTGCCGACGGCGACGGCGACCTGTGCTGGCTCAAGGACGCATACGGCAACTTCCTGTCATCTTCCTGCGATTCAGGCGATACGCTTGTTATCCGCAAGATTGATGAAGAAAATGATGTCGTGTACGAGAATTCGTTTACCGTAGAGAGTGTCCCGACCGACGACATCATTATCGTGCTGCAAAACGCAGACTTTGGCGACGTTGCCAACAGCCCTTACGCTGCAGGCGATGTTGTTGAATACAAGGTTGTCCACAAGTACAACAAGGAAGGTCAGGCAAAGGCCATTGCCGCGGCATCCGAGGCATTCGGGAGCCGCCGCTTTGTGCATGTATGGCCTGACATTTGCGTTGTTGATGGCAAAGAGCTTCCCGGATACTACCTGTGCTGCGCCGTTGCTGGGGCAATTTCTTCGCTGCAGCCGCACTATGGTCTGACAAGGCTGTCCATTGCCGGCATCGAAGCTGTCAAGCATTCCGGCGACATGTTCAACCGTTCGCAGTTGAACACCATTGCCGGCGGAGGCACGTTTATCTTCGTGCAGGACGTTCCAACAGCTGCTCCGTACATCCGCCATCAGCTTACCACCGAGTATGGCACCGTCGAGTTCCAGGAAGTTTCCTTCGTGAAGAACTTTGACTACGTATGCTACATACTCAAGGATGTGCTGCAGCAATACATTGGCAGATGGAACATCACTCCCTCTACGATAGCTGCGGTTGAAGATTCTATTTCTGCAGTGCTCGCATCGCAGATGTCTGTAAGCTACCCGATGATTGGCAGCCCGGTGCTAGGGTTTTCCGATGTTCATGCGGAACAGAGTGAGTTTTCTAAGGACCGTGTCGAAGCGTACTGCAATGTGACATTCCCTTACCCGCTGAACACCTTGGCGGTTCACGTCATCAGCGAATAATAGGAGGAATATGACATGGCTAACTATACAATATACGATGCAACTAACAGTAAGTTGAATGTTACCTCGAGCGAAAGTAATTGGTATCAACGATATAAAGAAGCCTTTATCGAACAGTCGCATGACTTTTCGCAGCTTAGTTTATTGCTCCCGGATGACTGCCTGGTTATGGCGGGACCTCCGAGACGGCCGTTGTGGCAAAGTAGCGAGGGCAAGTGCGCAGTAGGTTTTGTCAATACGTTGTCGGTAACGCAGCAAAGCAGTGTTCAGCCGTTAAAGGCACTTGGTTCCAGGCGTCATATTTTTGCAAAGACAAACCAGCCTGCACAGATAACGATGCGTCGCGCCATGTTTACTCGCGGAACGCTCATGTATACCATATACAGCAACATAGATGCGTCGGCAGGCGCTGTTACCAAGAAGAACCAGTCGCTCCTTGCTGGAGACATAAGCACAATTTCCGGTATAGAGAATGGCACTGGGTATATGTATACAAACCTAGAAGAAGATTTGTACCGCATACCTTTTGGGCTGCGCATAATGCTTGCAAGTCCTACAATTTTGGCGAATGAGACAGCTGCCCCGTCCATTCTTGCGGAGGGATGCACTTTTGCCAACCACAATATGACTGTTACGGCAGGTGAAGCCGTAATTTTTGAAGATGTCACGATTTATGCGGACCGCATAGTTGGCTGGCAAGCTGGCACAAACTTGTCCACAGAAAAAGCCAACAAAGGGTGGTAATAATTTATCAACGTATAAAAAAACAAGTACACATATGCTCCGGAGCCAATAATGTTCCGGAGCTGTTTTTTATCAGCGGCAAAACACAATATTTAGGCATGCAAATACCTCAGCCAGAATTTGCCATTGGCACGATTTCCCGCAATGATCCGGTCAAAGGGACATGCGATGTGGCGCTCAGCGATGAGCGCGGCATTCTCTACGACGTACCTATTTTAGGTACGGAGTCCTGCAATGGTTCTACAAGCGTTTCGCTGTCCTCCTCATTAGAAAAGAACTCTGTCG
The DNA here is from genome assembly GCA_937891125.1 of uncultured Treponema sp. GTDB lineage: Bacteria > Spirochaetota > Spirochaetia > Treponematales > Treponemataceae > Treponema_D. The sequence continues at coordinate 47,613 of CALAEZ010000009.1, forward strand.
TCCTGCTCATGCGCATTTGTTACGAGTGGTATGTGGCATGCACGATACCGATTGTTATAAACGATGGCGCGGGCACGGCAACAAGCTGCACAAGTACGAATACCGGCGGAGATAATTCTGTTACGTATGGCAAGAGCAGCAGCAGCTCTTCGTACATGACAGGTCGTAACGTCGACGTTCTCAGTGGTGACAAGCGCCTTGTTGCCAATGGCGGGTCAGAGCTATTGCTTGGCAAAGAGGGGCTGATCGTGCTCAAGGCATCGGCCCTGGCCCAGCTCATTTTAGGCGCGTACAAAAACTTTGCGCGTATAGTTGCCAGGGAGTTCGAGCTGTTTACGGACTTTGGCACCGTACGGTTTACTGGAGGCGGCAAAGACGGCGTGACGGGCATGGCCATCATGGGCGGAGGAAACTTTGCAGACGAGGCCAGCACCATAGAGCCGGCGTACCCCGTGCACATGTACATCGGCGACGTGCCTTGGGATGCCAACGGGCGCTTTGCCATGCAGGTGGATTCTCCGGACGGCGCTCAGCACATACGCAGGGAAATCGACGTCAACGGCAATCAGGAAACCTACGCGTCAAAGGCCATAGCGGAGCGCTCGCTGTTCCGCAAGACTGTTGTGGACGACAGCGAAGAACATCACGTTGTCGGCGGGCAGTACGTTGCCGTTGGCATGGGAGGACTGCCTGATGCTGACGAGCAGGACTTGCGCGACGATGTGCAGTCCCTTGCCGCAGGCAACAGGGCGACGGACATCAAGGGCAATGATGCGCTCACTGTGCACACAGGCAACCTGACGCAGGCCATTTCCGCCGGCGATCACAGCATGCAGGTTGGTAAGAACCAGACAATAACCGTTGGTGGAAAGCAAAACATAAGCGTCGCTGGCAAAATAACGGAAAGCACCGAAGATAACAAAGACCTTAAAGTAAAGAAAACGCTGGCATTGAAGCTCGGCGGGCTAACCATAGGCAGCTATGACGGTTCTACTGGTACGTTCACGATAAACACGTCCAACACGCTGAACATTGTGAAAGGGCAGGCAGCAGAATGACCAACGTACTTTCCGGGCTGTCTTGCGAAACGCTGTACAAAATGTATCAGGCGTATCTCAACCAGCTTAAAGGCCTTGTTCAGAACACGAGGAGTCTTCTGCGCAATATGACGGACATTGTGTCGTTTCCGTTCAAGCGCATACAGGCTCTTGTGGACGAGTATATTTCGGCGCTGAACAACCTGAAGCTGCTTGATTTTTCCAACGTCAAGGACTTGCTGGCATCTGTAAAGAGGCTCCTTGACTGCCCTGTGCTGGCGGATGCTTTTGGCAAGCAGATTTCGGATATTATTGACAACGCAGGCAAGGGGCTTGCCGCGCTGAAGAAAATGGTGTCTGACATGCTCAGCAGCGTGGCGGACAAGGTAAAAAACGCCCTTGCTCCGTTGCAAAAGATGCTGCAAACGCCGCTGGACAAGCTCACGTCCGCGTTTGACACGATGGCGAGCACAAAGCTCGGGCCCATATTTAAAAAGCTTGGACAGCTTGAGGAATGCCTCGGCAACATGTGCGCTGCGTACAAGGCTGTCAAGGAGTTCAGCCCAGGATCCATCATAAAGCCGCTCGAAAAGTTTGGCGTGTCGTATGAGAACGGCAAGATTTCCGTGAGCAAGGACGGATTGATGAATGGCCTTTCCAAAAAAGTTACGGACATCAAAGAAAAAAGCGCAAAAAGCTACTCAGAGCTGCAAAAAGGCATGAACGACAGGATAAACGAGGCGCTTGCCAAGGCGGACGCCATCAAGAAAGGCGTCGTAAAGTGGCCGGCGCTAAAGGAAGTTGCGGCAAGTGGCGGATGATGATCAGCAATCGGAAGCTAAGCAGGTTGCAACCATAGGCTGCACGTTTTCCGGCTACTGCAGCAAGCATCATCACGGCAGCTTTACGGGCACGTTTGATGACAATGGCTCTGTTGTGATGCAGCTCAATGACAAGGATGTTTGTGTTACAGGCACGACTGGCACGGCAAGCTGCGGCTGTACGGTGCGGGCAATAGGCAAGTCAGTTGCGCTGCAGCTGAACGGACTTGCCGTCGCCAGGGTTACCGACCCAATAGAAAACGCGGACGGCAGCGGCAGCATAAAAGGCGTGATTACCAGCGGCGTTGATTTTTTAGCAATAAACTAAGGAGAGCTTATGAACATTCGCACGGCAAAGAAGGGCACGCAGGTAAAAAGCATTCCTACAGAGCCCATAGTGGAAGAGGCAAAGCAGGAAGCTGTTGAAAAGCCCGCGCCAAACAAGGTATCGCCGCTTACGACAGAAGACTTTGGCGGCAACGCGCTCATCGAAGAGTACATGCGCTTTATCAATGACCACGGCATAACCAAGGATGATGTTTTTCAGCTGCTCGACAGTATCATGACATCTGGTTACCTGGAGTGGGATACGTCTATCAACAAAGGAAAGACGGCTCTGCGCTTCCGTATGCGTCCTGTGTGGGCTGAGGATGTCATCTCAAAGAATATCGATGCTCTCAGCGCGGACAAGAACCTTTCCATGGCACGATTTTCCAACGCGCTCAGGGCATTAAACCTTGCTGCGTCCCTTGTTTTGTTTGGCGAGCGTGAGTTCGACGTAAAGGACGAAGATAGCTTTAACGCTGCGCTGGAGTTCATACGCAGCCTTCCGTACCCCGTATTCGCTGCTGTGACTACGCAGCTTGCCGTGTTTGACAGGGCCATTGTCGTGGCGATGTCAGATTGGGCAATGAAAAATTTTACGGAACCCCCGAAGGAAAATTCTTAGCGTGGCAGCTGGAACGTTCGGGGGCAATGTACGGGCAAGGCACGGCAGAGGCGCGTTTTTTGCAGCTGCATTTCGTTGAAAGCGAGGCAAAGCGTGTTGCTTGGGAACGGTGGCAGGGTGCAAGAATGCTCGATTTATTTGCTGCGGCAGCAGCAGGAAAATCCAATGATAGCAGCAGGCAGACATTTTTGCGTAAGACTATGCAGCAGCTGGACGACATCTTAAGCATGGCAAGCCCCTTTGCAAAAGACGCTATGTCTCACGCGCAAAAAACAATGTCTGATGAAAAAAAGGCTGCACTCCTTAGCCAGCTTAACGCTTTGCAGGATAAAAGCGATGAAGCCATAATTGGCACTATGCTTGCTATGACTGCAAACGTGAAGGACAAGGCAAGTTAGGCATGATAACACAATCGGCATCCTATGACAATTCTACGCCAGTAATGCAAATGGCCTATGATCCGTTGCGCGTAGCAGCCTACGCAGGACAGTTTGGCAACATGCCTGCAGCGCAGTATCTTACTCCTGCGGAATACGGCGCATATCGTGATACGCCAACTGCCAATGTAAACATTACGCCCAATATGCAGCCTGGGTTTTTAACTAACTTAGCCACGGCATATGGCTGGCCGTTTACTTATAATCCTGCAGTAAACCCAATGGTGTACAGGGCTCACGCCGCACGCCAGGCATCTGATCAAATGGCTGCCTTTGGCTTTTCAATGCTCGATTTTGGGGCGGAAACGCTGCTTGGGATGGGCGCTGGCGCCTTGGTTGGCGGTGGGGTCGCAGGCCTTGCTGCCGGCGTTGCCGCGCCCATGCTTCTGCCGGCAAGTTTGTCAGCCACGGCTGTTTCTGACCGGATTAGGGAAGCACGGGCAGTACAGCAGCGCTCTATGGCAAAAATAACTAGCGGGAGCGAGCTTGATCTTGCTACAGGCATGGGATTTTCCAGCGCAGCGGCATCGAACATCGATAGGTTTATACGTAAGCAGGGCGCTGGTGATTGGCTGTTTAAAGAAGGTGATTTCAGAAATATCTTGCATACAGGCATGGAGATCGGCATGTTTGATTTTGCAGGGAACACTTCTGAGCAATATAAGCGGCAGTTGAAAAAGCTGCGCGACGTTCTTGGCACGGCAATGAGCGTGCTAGGGTCAACCGATTTTAAAGAGCTATTAAAAGACCTGAGGCGATTGCAAACCTTAGGCTTGTCAACGGAGCAAATGGGTCGCGCGTTGCGCCGGGAAGAGGGTTATGCGCGCATGGCGGGTCTTAGCCAGCAAGAACTTGTTGCCCGGTACGGGCAGCCCGGTGCGGTAATGGCGTCTCAGCGCGGTTTTGCTGGGTACATAGGCTCGCAAGCCATGGAGTCGCACGCCGCGGCGTTGAGCCTTGCAAGGCAAAACGGCGTTATTTCACCGTCGCGCCTTGCAGCTCTTGGTGGTGAGCAGGGGTATGCAACGGCAGCAACAGAAGCAACTCTCAATGCCGAGCAAAACTTTGAAATGCTCATAGCTGCTTCGGTGTCAAAAAACCGAGGACGTGAATTTGATTATAAAAAAATGGTCAATCTCCTGCAAAAAGCTGATACTGATAAAAATTTTAACCTTGCGCGTGAAGCGCTTTCTTCGGCAGGCGGCAGCCTTGATGCCATAACCATGCAAAACCTGGAGATAAACTCCAAGGAATTTGTAAAGCACTTTTATGATAAGCTGGGGGAAGATAATAAGCGTAAATTCCAGCGGCAGGCATTTACTGGCATTGGCGCAGACATATTGCAAAGTTTCCCCAACGCTACTGACGAAGATAAATTCATAGCTGGGTATCGACGCATTACAAATGCAAGCGCAGCACAGGCTGCCATGACGTATAATGTGTATTATAACAACAGGGACTTTGATAATCAAAACAAATACAGCAGCCGTATAGAGTTGTTGCGGCGCAGAGAAGAAGAACGTGAACGTGACCGCTTTTATAACCGCGCGTCTGTAGTTGTTCGCAAGTTTATTAATAATCTCTCTGACTACGCAATAGGTGGATTTACGCACGATTTATTAAAAAAGACAGATGCGCGGGCAAAAACAGCCGCTGGAGGAGGTGTAAGCCCTTCTGTAACGGAACAAGAGATGGAAACTTACCGGAAGCGCATGTATAGCATGTATGGAGGCACGGAACCTTCTGGTAAAGACAGTGCATCTATAGAACCAATGGAGTTTGATTCTGATTTTGCGGAATCTATCCAGCGGCAGTCTTATGACGCAAATAAATATGAGCCGTTGCGCTATGACAGAAACAACCGTCCGCTGCCACCTACGGCGGCTGGTAAAAAAGCTGTTAACAGCGCGTCATGGACTGCGGAATTAAACGCTACGGCCATGGAAAATGCCAATGAGGCTGCGCACTTACGCGGGCAAAAAGACATATTTTCTGCCGACATAATACGCAGTGTTAGGGGTGCATGGAACCCATCGGATGCACAGAGGGAAGAAGATACCTGGCGTAATGGGCACGAAGATTTTCGTGTAGGCAGCGCCGGTACGTTTGCTGCCCTTGAAAAAGCAAATGTTAATGGATTTGAATTTACGCAGAACGATCTGGATAAGCTTACAAATGGTACAATAATATATTCAAGGGACATCGATAAAGCTAAGCACCGGTATAAAAACATAACAAAGTCCGGCACCGTGTATGTCGATGAAAATACCGGGAAAAAGCGCGTTTCTTATTATTCCGACAAGGAGAAGGCTGTGATTACTGCTCCCCTTGAGGAATACTTGAATACAGAAGCCTCCGGAATAAATGGCAAATTTCTTGCGCAAAGCCTGCGCGATGCGGCAACTGAAGATGGAAGAAGGGGTAGTGCTGAGTACAGGGAAGAAAGGCGCAAAGAAATAAATGCCCAGCGTGCAGAAGTGCGCAACATGCTTACCCGGCAAAAAGACGCAGATCTCTTTGCGTACATGACTACTGGAAAAGACGCAGCAGTAGCAAAGGTAGGCGATGCAATGAATACTCTTGCAACGCTCAACGGCATTGACCAGCAGGCAGAGCGCATTGCAGCTGGGGAAGAAAAACTTGATATCAATGGCAGCTTAGGCATTGACAGCGGCAAAAAATTAGACGCCGTTATATCAGATTCCATGCGAAGCCTCATGAAAGACGATGGTGAAGCAGGCATGGATAAGCTGGTTACATCGCTGGTTTCACTGGCTAATAAAAAAGATATTGGCGGCCTTGATAAACAGGCATTACTCATTGGGATTGGTGGCGGTTCTTGGTGGAACCCAGGCACGCTGCTTAGTAACAAAACGAGGTTTATGCTTACTGGCAGCGACAAGGATATGAGCGCCAGAGCGGCAAAAGCCGTACTGACAGGCATTCGTTCTGGGCAAATACGCATAGGCGACAATGCACTTGGCGCTTTTAACAAGGCTTATGAGAAGCTTGCTTCGTATGCCAGCAATGACGTAAACATGTTTGGTGAAGGCATCCAAAAAGAAACAATGGATGATGCTGAACGCGTATTTAAGAATCTGTCTGCGTCCTTGTCAGGAGACCGGTACGGATTGGACAGGGCAATAGATGAGACTGCTTTTGACGAAGCGCGGAACAACGCAATCAGGCAGCTTGCAAGCGGCCTGAATGACAGGATTGGCCCCGAAGCAGCAATGCATCTTATGGCTGCCGTTGCATACAACAAGGCATATACTGCTGTACATGGAAGTTCTGGGGAATATGGCAAGTATGATACAGAAAAAGTCCGTAAAAATATGAAAGAGGGGCTTAAAAAAACGTTTGCCATTGTTGGCAGAGGCGATATTACGGAAGGTAAACTAGAATATCTTTTAGACAATCCAGGAGAAGTTTTGGGCGAGCTCAATCTTGGCAATAAAAACGCTAAGTTGCTTGATTTAGCTTCTGGCAGTGTGAATGTCGAGTTAATGAAAGATCTTATGGATGTTGATCAGGCCGAGTATTTTAAAAAGAATGGAAGATATAGCATTGTAGGTAATTTTGGCGAGTTTTTGGCAGGCAATCTGGCTACAGATACAGAGTTTACAAAAGCGTTGTACAGTCGTGCAGGCAAAAGCGGCGCCGTCCTTTCTTCTGTTGTCGGGCATTTACTTGGTGACTACTCAGCAGGCGATCTCTTTAAAGGCACGTCGCGCAACGCCACCACAAATGACGCCATGAAGAAAAACATGGACATAATCCACGCTAATGCCGCCGATGCCATTAAGCGGCTAAAAGAGGTCGCTGACAATAAAAATACGGACAAAGAAACCAGGGACCGGATAAATACAATTGCTGTACCTTACCTTGAAAAGGTTATGCGCAGTACGGACGTTGCCTCCTTGAGTGGGACATTGGGAACTACGCTTGCACGCCAGGATTTCAGCGGACTTGTTATGGAGCTTGCCAAGCAGGATAAGAATGTGCGCAAGGCGTCTGCAGCATGGGAAAGTGACGACGCTGAAGGAAAGGACAAGGGCAAGGAGACCGGCAAGGTAATGTTTGACGCAGCCAAAACGTTTGACGGGTCTGTAGACAGGTTTACGGCGTCTGTGATGGCCATGTATGGAAAGTCACGGATTAGGGAAGTAGAAAAGTACATGGGCCAAATAAAAGAGAATAGGGAAAAGCAGCAGGCCGAACAATAGAATGCCGCGATTATGTACTGGTAGCCTAAGGAGATATCCATGGCAAACACAGAACGAAAATCCATATTTTCAACAAGATATATAGGCAATACAGATGCCGCACAATTTGAAGCAGAAAACAAGATCCCTGCTTACTTGAAGATATCCAATGTTGATGAGCAGTTTTGGGAGCTGTTGATTACTAAGCTTACGGAAACGCATGTTGAACAGTATTCAATGTTGCAAACACTGTCTAATGGAACATCAATCTTTTCTTCTGGAAGCGCCCCTGTAAGGATAGAGATAGACGGGTACCTTGCTGCTGGCGAGGACATGGACTACCGTGTACGTTTTTTAAAAAAGTACATAATGGAGTTTAGGGAGAATAGGTTACGGGCTAAAAACCGCATGCTTGAGGTGCATGTTAGGCATACGTATTTTTACCTCGAAATAAGCAGCATATCCATGGTGGAGTCCGTAGAGCTGCCAGAATATATGGTAGTAGGAATAACAGGCATTGCCCATGAATATAATACTGACGACGGTGAAAAGATGCTTTATTCTTATTATGAGGGCGAGGAGCCTGCACAGCAAACGCAAAAAGACGTCAAGATATCATCAAAGCCTGCGGATTTATAATCATGTATAATCATTCAGAATATAAGCTCAAAGACCAAGCGTTCAAGTACTCTCCAATGTACACGCTGGATTCAACGGACGATTTTTCAGGCGCCGCGTCTTTTTTATATAAGGATGGCAAGGCAAGCCTAGACCTGTTCATAACAAGCATAGACTACGTATTGTCAGAAAATTGCCAGATATTTTCGCATTTAGGCGATACATACAGTTCTATATATTTTGGAAAGCGTCCCATGGAGCTTACTATAGAAGCAATATTGCCGGATTCCACAGAGAATTTTGGCAAGACAAACCTTGTAAATGCATACAAAAACTATTTTCGGGTAAGTGCTGTGTCACGCCTTAAAGAGGCGCCGACGCTATTGTGCAAGAATTTTAGGTTTACAGGACCATTGTCCAAAATGGTTATTACAGAGGATAGCACGTCAATCGATACATGCACAGTAATTTTAACTATGCTTGTCCAAAAATTCTCTGCTATCGGAGAGAGCACATTTTTAACCATTGACTACGAAAAGCACTTGGATTCAGTGATCGTGCCGGGACAGGAAGCGGCTGCGATACAGGCGGCGCAAAACGACGTGCGCATAACGTCCGTAAAAGAAGCGTCCGCAGGAAAGCTGGCTTTGCATAAAACACCAACAGACATAGAATAAGCAGCCTATGAGCAATGCATATCTTGTAGATACCAGAGTTTATATCGCGGGCGTCCTTATGCCAGCGCAGAGCATAACGATAGAAAACTATATAAATGATGTGCCGCGCGCTACAATTATGGTTCCTGCAAGTTCCGATCTTATGTACGTCGGAGAAAACGACAAGGTTCCAGTAACGATTTTCCAGCGCGAAAGCATGGTTGGCTCCTCTAGGTTTATCTTGATGTTTGAGGGGTTTATTGTTGCAAGAACCTACATGAACACGGCAATTCAGCGTACCATAACATTCCAGGCGGTTGGAATAATGGACATACTCAGGGACTTTCGCCTTTTGTATGCCCATACGCTGAGTGACATGGCCAGGCAGACGCATGCTGGCAATCAGGAAAAGGGTGCCTTGTCTTCTGCATCCTACTTTGCCGTGGAGTACTTTTTGCTTAACGGGCTCAATCCTGCTGGCGAGTCAATACGCTTTCCCTACCAGTTTTTACAAAACGTGCTGCATTTCATGGGCGATCCAGGCATCAATGAGGGCTCGGTAAGCTCTGAGCATACGTCAAATATGTCGCTGTATTATCGCAAGATGTTCAAGATATATAATCTTGCGAAGCGGTATTTACGCGTGCCTTTGTACGACGAAAATAGCAGCGGGTCCACCGTCTGGTCAGGGTATCGTGAAAATGGTTTTCCTCTGCTGCGTGGATTGCAAAATAGCACAGCAGTATCCTTGCTAAGTCCGTTTATTGCTGCGCAGACGACAGATTCACAAACCGCCTGGGACTTGCTGTCTCTTGTAGCAGATCCCATGGACTTTGAGATTAGCCTGCCTACGTCTCCAGCGTATATAGATGGTAACATTGGATCTGTTATACTCAAGCCAAACCTATTCGACTCCATCCCTCCTCGCTGCAACATATTATATAGGTCACAGGTGAGAGAAATTTCACAGCAAACCATATACAAAGGGACTCCTACACGTGTGCAGGTGCATGACTTGAATAGCCCGGCTAATTGGCTTAAACAGCAGGCTCCAACAGTACAGAGCTATTTTGAAATGCTGCTGACTATTTTTTATCCGCAGCGCAAAGTGCCTAGTGGACTACTAGACAATGCAACAGCTAATCCCTATGCCACAGCCTTGCTTGATTCAGAAATGTACACAGGCCCGTGGGTACACGAAGTAAGCACGCCAAAGTGGTGGCTATGGACAAAAGAGCTGCAGAAAAACCAAGAAAATATTAACGAGGCCGGCGACGACAGGGGTTTTGTAAACATACGGCAGATGTTGCTACACAGGCAGCTTGTGCTGGCAAGGTATTTAAACAGGCAAATGATTGCCCACACGGTGTTTAATCCATACGTAGCCGCCGGGTATCCTGGGGTTGTGTATGATTCAGAAGACACAAGCCTTAGCTTTGCTGGGTATGTAACTGGAGTTACGCACAACATTTCGCCAGAAGATGTATCAACGCAGGTAGACTTATCGTTTGTGCGCCCGCTGAATGAAGCTTCTGCAGAGCAAATAGTGCACCCAATAATCCGGCTTCAAAAGTTGCTGCATGACAAGCAGCTTATGTCTACTGTGTATGCCGGACTGCTTGGTGACAAGGCCGCAATTCCTGCTGCAAGCGTAGCTGTGCAGCCAGCAACAGGAAGTGCGCTGAATAGTCTTCCTTCAGCGCAAAATCAGGCATTTTCGCAAGAAGGTAGCGAGGTTGTAAAGCGTGCACGGGCTTTTGCCAAAGGTTCGTACATGCTATACAGCCAGGAAAAGCGCGGAAAAGTAGAAGGCAGTAATTATTACACGGACTGTTCGCACTTTGTTTCGTTGGTTCTCGGTATAGATCCACCGATGGACACGTCCACCATGCCTACAGTCATGCCGTCTATGGGCTACGAGTGGCATGAAGGCTTGGATGGCATTAAGGAGGGGGACGTGTTATTTAAGCCGCGAGGGTGGATCGATAGCGGTGGGCATACAGAAATATACGTCGGGCCAGGGTCTAAGGGGCACACTGTTACTGTTGGCGCTCATACAAACAAAAACCCAGATGGGAGCAAGCGCAGAGAAGAAGACCAGGTAAGCGAAAAAGCTTATAGCAATAACTATGTTCTTAAACATTATAAAGGGTATTGGCGCAAAAAGAGCGATTCGCAGGAAGATACGCAGGCAAAGCAGGCAGAGCAGGCAAGGGCTGCAGGCGAAACATTTCAAAACCAAGCGGAACAACCGCAGAACTTAACCCCGGAAGAGGAGGCTAAGCAAACAGAGCAGGCACAGAAGGAAATTGAGGACAAAAAGGCAGGAGCAGCAACACAGGCTGGTGCAGATGCTGTAGATCAGGCTACCAATGCAAATAAGGAAAATACGTTCAGCGGCGCGGAAGCCATGACGTATCAGGAGATTATCGATTTGTACAGCGGAGGAACTGAGGACACGCAAAACCCGCAGCTTAGTGTGGAGCGGGCTTACGCATCTCAACGCCGCAATATTTGCACGTTTGACCAGTTTGTAGCTTTTGAGGGGCTCACCAAAGAACTTGGCGTTGTGGCAGGGCAGGAGTTTGTTCCCCTGTATTTGAACGGCGAGTACATGAGCGACCGTAACAAGGTGCGCATATATAAGCAGACGCGCGTGCAGGAGGCATCAGAAAATCAAGACTCCATGAATAAAGAACAGTCTTCTGAGAAAGCACAAGACAGCTCTTCGCAAGCGCAGTCTTCTGAACAAAATCAAGGTGCTTCCACACAGGGTAACGTTGAGCAGGCTAACGCAGCAGCAGCAGCTGCACAGGCTGGTGACGGCAAGTCTCCAGAAGAAAAGCAGGAGCAGCAGGATTCCCCGCAAAAAAACAGTGCCGAAGCTGACGACACCATAGGTGCCGTATCAAGGTTTCTCGAGTCCGGCGGTGATAGTTCAGCTGTTGGATATGATCCAGGCGGCGGAACGTCGTATGGCATGTATCAAATTTCGTCTACGCTCACTAAATATGGAAAGAGCTCATTTACCGCATTTTTAGACTACTGTGAAAAGACAGGCGGCGATACTGGACGTGAAATAGCTCAGCGGTTGCGCAAGGCTGGAGGAACTATTAATGGTGGCAACACATACAAAAATACAGGCGATGTTCCTACAGAGTGGAAAAAGATTGCCGCAGAAGGAAAATTTGGCAATTTGGAACATACATTCATTGAGCAATCATTATATAAGCCGACGCGTACCATACTGAACAAGCAGGAAAGCAGCGTGCTGTCTTATGTAGATAGGTATAAAACACTGCAGGACGCGATGTGGTCTACCGCAAACGCACACGGTCCTGGCAACGCAGCTTCCCTCCTCAGGCAGGCATATGCAGAGTGCAAGAGCAGCAATGACATGTCTGAAGAGCATTTTATCGAAGTGTTATACGCACGTCGTTCTGGGTGTTACTCCAATAATTCCGCAGATGTACAAAAAGCAATGCCTATAAGATATGCAGAAGAGAGCGCGCTTCTCAAAGATGCGTTAAAGCGAGAGCGTGACACAGGGCAATACAAGCTTGATCCGAGCATTGTACCGCGCATGGCAGGGCATGGAAACAAGTTTAGGAATGCCGGAGGATCAGGAAGCAGTGGTTCATGGGAAAGCATGGGTTCGTTTACCGGAGGCGACCTTAACCCACTGCGTGATCAGGTAGACAGTAACAAATATACATACACAAAAATATACTCTGGCGACTCAAGATATAAAGTTACAGAGAGCATAAAAGACGTGCGTTCCGTTCTGCGCAAAGTATCTGAAGAAGCCTTTTCAAAGCACACATACGCCTAGCAGTGTACTTGTATGCAGCCTAAAGAGAGGTCACTAAATGGCCTCTCTTTAGTTTTAAATACGTTACATTGCACTTATAAAGCATGGTGGGCACAAGTTTCCATGCGCGTGTGAAGCGTGCTGTTTCTGTTTTCAAATGCCGCAAGAGGCAATCTTTAGGCATGGTAAATTCTTTTGTAAATTCATCGTTCAAGCTTGATGACTTGGCCTTGTGGGAGCAGTACCGCAAAACCAGGAGCCTTCAGCTGCGCGACGAGCTGCTCAAGCGTTTTGATGGGCTCATACAAAGCCAGGTCAACAAATGGTCGGGGCCTGTTCCGCGCCAGGTGCTTGTTACAGAAGCAAAGATACTGGCAATCAAGGCTTTTGACACGTACAAGCCCAACATGGGCACGGCGCTTGCCACGCACGTTGTAAACGGATTGCAGCCTTTGTCGCGCATCGTGTATACGCATCAGAACACCATGCGCATACCTGAAAACACGGCGTTAAAAATACAGACGTACAATACTGCTGTGGAAAATTTGAAGGCTACGTATGGCAGGCAGCCAACCACGGATGAGCTGCACAGCGAGCTGGGGTGGTCATCAAAAGAAATTTCTAAGCTGCGCGATTACAACAAGAAGAACCTGATTGAGTCCGGTCCTGATGTGTCAGGTGATTTTTTTGATGACGACACAGATGAATCCGACATTATTTTGGCCGGCATTTACGCAGAGCTTCTGCCGGAGGAAAAGACGCTGTTTGAGCATATAACTGGGTACAACAACAGGCCGGTCCTCAGCAACAGGCAGATCATGGACGCAATGCACATGACGCAGGCGCAGCTGTCCTACAAAAAGACGCTCCTTACAAAAAAGATAAAGCAGATACAGCGCAAGTACGGGATGTAGCCATGGCAGAACAGGTTTGCAGGGACCCAATGTGGTTAGCAGATATATTGACGCAGGAAGATACCGTGACACGCGCAACTACGCCTACTACGGATACTGTTGATGCGTCTTTGGCCGCTGACGATGACGGGCACGAGTATGCGAATAAACTCTTTGCTTCAAAAGATGGGCTTACTCCCGCAAAGTGCATGGCGTACACAGAGCTGTATGATACAAACCAGGCTGTAGCGCGCATTATGAAAATATATAACATGGATCGTGCCTGGTACTATGAGCAGGCGGTAAAAGACAATGATATTAACCGTGCACGGCTTAAGCATAAGCAGACGCACGTTAATGCCTTGATTGCCGCTGGCACTGTAGACGACCAAAGCAGCGAGCTTGCAGGTGATGCATAATGGCCATGGATATGACGTTGTTTAAGCTGGATGGCAATGTACAGATAAGCGATGGCATTGCCAGGCGCATGGTAGCACTCACTGAAGTAGATGCAGAAACAACCAGGGAACGCTTGAGAATTATTTGCAGTAAGGTGCTGAAATATTTAATGACAGCAAAAGGGAGCGATGCTTTTGATGCAAGTTATGGCGGGAATGCCCTGCATGCAAGAAACGTTAGCGAGCTTATGCTGCCCCAGATACGCCTAAGCCTGCTCAATGACATAGCCGACTGCACGGAGTACATAAAGGAATCAGAGCGTAATAAGGTGCGCAGTACAATGGAGTGCCTTGACAAAATAACGCTCGTTTCCCTTGATTACGACAAGAAAAAAGATCCTACAGCGCTGCGTGTAAGGCTGCACATAACAACAACTTACGGCAACAGCGCTGTAATAGAAGCATAGGTGTCTGATAATGGCCGAAGTTTACATAACAAAAGAAGCGCAACAGTATTCAGAGAACATTATTTCGCAATGGCTGCGCGATAGCGGGTATGACGGAAGCCTTGAGGACGGCACAAGCCTTTATGACGTCGTCATACGTCCGTCTAGCATGATTTATTCGTTGTTCAGGCAGAATATAGACAAAGCATATGCGTACATGAGCTTATCAAAGGCAAACAGCTTGCGCAGCGTTCTGTCTGAAGAAGACTATGATGCAGCTGTAGACGGCATCATGTCAAACTGGTTTGTGTCGCGCAACCTAGGGGGAAAGGCGACTGGCAAATTGCGCCTGTACTTTTCTCGGGCACTGGATTTTATATCTTTCAGCGATGGGTCTTTTATAGGTTCGTATAACAGTGTATCCTATAACGCCAGGATTTTTGACTCGGAAGAATACAGCGGAGACTATGTAAAGGCATTTAATGCTGGAGACTTCAAATCCGTAATGGACACGGTTAATAACACTACGGAATATTACATAGACCTTCCAGTTATATCGGAAGAAAACTCTGATGAATCCATAACTGAAGGCACCGTATTCACCTGCACATCCCCGGACATTTATTTTTTGCGCGGAGTTGCCGCAGAAGATTTTGTTCCAGGGCAGGCCAAGGAAACCTCAGACGCCTTCATAGCGCGCACGCAGGAGGCGATCACAACGCGCGAGCTCATCACGCGCAGGGCGCTCAACACTGTGCTGCCCGATCAGTTTTCTGACATACGCAGCCTGTACATTGCCGGCTGCGGCGATCCGGAGATGATACGCGACGTAAAGACATTCGAGAATGTTGATGTGCACGTAGGCAACAAGGCCGACTTGTGGGTAGACTCCGTGCTGGTGCGCACCTCAGAAACCTGCACCGTGCAGACAGACGCCAATGGCAAGCAGTACATCGAGCTGCAAAACAGCCCCGTGCACGTGCTGTCCATTGCCGAGCTCACTGATGACGAAGAAGAGGAAGCCTTGGAAGAGAGCGACTGGAGCTTTGCCATGGAAGAGATCGACGGCGAAGACGACCCGCTTGAAACGACGTGGTTTGTCCCTGGCAAGAGCACGGGAAAGATATACGTAAACCTGTCTGCGCAGGAATCCGATGATTTCGTCGATGACGACGCCGTTATTGTAACGCTCAGCAACAACGCGCCGTACAGCCTCATCACAGAAGGCAAGGAGCTGATATACAAGGTGTCGCTCAACCGCGCCCTTGATCAGGACATGACAATTACGCTGAACTACAGCACGTATTCGGAAAGCGAAGAATCTGCGGAAGAGGAAACGTCTGGCTCTGAAGGCAGTTCGGGCACTGAAAGCGAGGTCACAGAGATAACCGTCGTCATTCCTGCCGGCAGCACGGAAAGCGAAGCAGTCACCATTCAGACGCGCGAAGAAGACCTGTACGTGCAGCCATCAGACATCATCTTAGTCGAGATAGTGTCAGCGACAGTTCCCGGACAGGACTTTGAAAACCTGCAGCTGGTCAATCCAGGCACCGTGTCGGTCATAGACGGCGACGATTACTCCAGTGATTCTTCCAGCGAAGAAGATGAAGAGGAAGAATCCAGCACCGCCCGCACGCTTATCGTGCACGAAATTACATCTGGCGTGGCGCAAAGCGTTCAGGACTTCATAACAAGCGATTCCAACCGAGTCGTGTCGTTTGATCCGCTGGTGAAGATGAAGGTGCCCGTTGTCATGGACTTTGACATCAGCATTGTCACAAACGTGAACTATGCCAAGAAGACGTCAAGCAGCTATGACGCCGACGCCACTGCGGACCTTATTGCCGACATACGCAACGTCATCAAGGATTACCTGAACGAAGCCGACGTGTACATAGAGTCAGAAATGGTGCAGCGCCTGCATACGGAAGTGCCAGCAATCTCTGTTGTTTACCTTCCTGTAACAGCAAACGCCACGTTTTTTAACATGAAGACAGGCAAAAATGTGCACATGGCCGTGCGCGATCAGTTCAGCCTTGACGATGCTCCGGCTGGCAGCGACCTGTCGAGGCAAATAACAACGAACACGACGCAGTACTACACGAATGACGACCTTATAAACATCGAGCTGAGCTAATGGCATTCGTACCGTACGTGCAGGGGTCTGTCAGTTCCCCGCACATTGACACCATATACGCAGGACTGAAGGAGCACGTGGACGCCACGCGCGGCCTGATGTCAGCCCTAGGCACGTTCTGGTCTGATTCCTTTGGCAACATGACGCGTTCTCAGACAGCGTACGAGACCATGGTGCATGCCACCACAGGCTGCGTGCTGCCCTTGTCCGACGCGTATCGCAGCCTGCTCACAGCCACGCTCGAAGCCAGCATACAGAGCATACCAGAGCTCTCGGACAGGCAGCTGGAGCTCGTTGTCTTTTCTGAATCGCGCGATGCTGACGGCAACCCCGTCGAGCCGTCCATACTGTACGAAGATGACGAGACTGACGAGTACGGCAATCCGATGGCAAAGGCGTACGTGTTTCATGGCACGCCGTTTCTCGATGTCGACTATTTTACGGTAAGCCTGTTCAATTCTGTCATTGTCCTCGAAAAAGGCACGCACTTTGACATAGACGGCACGACTGGCGACCTGACGTTTTACGTGGACATATTTGAGGATCCGGCCATCATACAGGACGCCTACGGAGAATTTGCCCTTGAGTACAGCAATGTAAAGCGCCCGTCGCGTTCCATTATGCTGTGGGCTGTCAACGCCGTGCAGCAAAGCTTCCGCATATGGGAGCGCTTTGGGGCATTCGTTTACCGCAAGGCTGCTGACTCTCCAAAGTACAAGCATCTTATCAACGCCCTCATGTACTACTACGCAAACATGAAGACGCCAGAGAACGTAGAGCATGTGATGAACATCATCTACGGCGTTCCGTACGCATGGCATGACGGCGAGGTGGTGCAGGCCATTTACGAAGTAGGGCACGACTTGTCCCCGGCCACGGTGACAGGCGAGGACTCTGACTATCACTGCATAGAAACGCTGGATAACGGGCGCCTGCGCAGGTATTACTGCTACGGCATGGCCACGCTGTCCGTGTCTGTCGGCGATGTGCTCAGCCAGTATCAGGTTATGGGCAAGCTGAACGAAGTTTACGACTACATTCAGATTGAGCGCATGCCGGAAAAGTTCATACCTGCTACGGCTCATCCGGAAAGCATGACCAGGAGCGAGCAAATCCAGTACGTGTACGAGCACTGGAACGACGCAGACGGAACCTCGTTTGTCGACGACGACAGCATTGATGTTTCGCCTGACTTGCGTGCAGACATCATCAGGTACGTGCTCAAGTACAATTCGCTGTTTGTGCGCCAGTACATTTCGCTTGACGCAATAGACACGTACAAAAACCAGATAGAGCAGATGCGCAACGTGCTGCGTTCTGGGCTGCCCATATACCTTAACCCCATGCTTGAAACAATCTTCAAGCTGCGCCTTGTCGACCGCATTCCTACGGACGAAGAAATCAAGCAGCGCATTGCCGAAGCTCAGGAGCACGCTGATGCGGCAGCAACGGAGCGCGATAAAAAGCTGTGGGAAAACGAAAAGGCTCGATGGGAGACATGGACTGACAGCAACCCTGCCGTTCTCGACGGCGGCAATAGGGCAGAGCTCGGCATAGCGTTTGACGACGCGCATGTGCAGGAAGTGCTGTACGACGGCACGCAGACGTACAATGGCGGAGCCTGCTACGACCACGACTCCGTAAAAGACGACTTTGCGCTGCCGTATGACGGCACTGCCGCGTACGACGGCATTTACGCTCATCACGCTGCGCAGTCCTACGGCAGCCTCAAGTATGACGGCAAGCAGACGTACGGCAATTGTTTTCAGCTTGCGCATCAGTATGACGAGGACGAATTTGCGTTTACCGGCATGTCGATCGAGCTTGACGACGCGTTTACGTACTCGGAGTATGATGGCTCGTTCAATCAGCTTATCACGTACAATGGCGCGCACTGGCATGACGGGCGCAATTTCTACGGGTGGAACAACGTCGTTCCAGGAGACCTGCAGGTTTCCGTTGTGCAGCGATTTTCAGACAGGCCGGACGAGCTGCGGGACATGTTTTCGCTCACGGTTACGCAGCGCGACGGAAGGCCGGTATTGCTGCATGTCGAAGACTTGCACGGCGGCATGTCTGATGCGTTTAAATGCGTGCCGCGCAGCGAAGACTTTGCGGAAGAAATACCGTTGTCCGACGATTTTTCCCTTGCCATGCGCATGCGCGACAGCGACATCACGGTCGCCCTTTCTGAAAAATTAGCAATAACTGCGGCACGTTCCGACACAGATTCCCTGCAAGAAGCGCAAGACGAGCTGATTATCAGCGAGTAATAGGTTCTGGTTGCCCTGGCAATCTTTATACAAGATTACCTTTGCAAAGGAAGCAACGTGAAAAACGCAATAGTTACAGATAAGGCGCCGTTGCGCGGCGTGTTTACGATGCGCGTGAAGGATCGCGATGGCAACATCGTCGAAGAGTACGAAGACCACAACATGATTGTTAACGGCGCCAAGCTCCTTATGGCGCAGCTTGTCAGCGATTACGGCAAGGCCAATTACAACCGCATAAAATACATCGGTTTTGGCACGGGAACCACGGCTGCCGATCCGTCTGACACCGACCTGCAGCAGCGCGCAGTGACCAAGCCAATCGACGGCTTTGAATTTCCTGAAGGGACGGACGACCGCGTGCAGTTCAACTGGTCTTTGGACTACGAAGAGGGCAATGGCACGAGCGACGAGGGGATGGACATTCAGGAGTTCGGCCTTTTCAGCGGGACTTACGAATACGCAGGTGCCGAAGAGCCAAGCTCCGAGGACGAAGAAGAAAGCTCCGAAGAAGAAAGCTCCACGGAGAGCACCGGACTTGTCTTGTTTGCCAAGAAAACGCGCACGCGGGCAATCTTCAAGGATACCAGCCTGTCCTTCGAGGGAACCTGGACCATCATTTTCTAGGAGCGCCCAGTGTATCTCAAAGAAGAGTCCAAATGGGTAGACAACATCTACCGGATCGAGCGGTCAGACCCCCTGCTGGGCGGCGAGTTTGGCATCAACAACGTGCAGGCAAAGCAGCTTGCCTCGCGCACGCAGTACCTGCTATGGTGGTTTTTGTCTTTTCACGACGCCAGTGGCAAGCACTGCCTGAAAGGCAGCGACCTGAACGTGAACAGCCGCATACCCGAGGACCGCTTTTCCTTTGGCGATACAACGGAAAACGTGCACGAAGACATAGGTGCCGTACGCCAGCGCTACGAGTACATGCGCAACGCCCTGCAAGAAATGCTCGCTGGCAGCTCCGCTCCCGTACAGGCGTTGTACAGGGCGATGGTCATTGCATGGGGATATGGCAATAGCGGGCTGGACTTTTGCCTGTTCACGCCAGAATTTACCTTTGTGCAGGACGAAGGGCGCTATCAGGTTTACAAGACTGTTGCCGGTGACGATTCCATTGATGTCACGATGGCCGAAGAAAGCCTTGTCGACGGCGAAGATTACATCTTGTCGTTCATAGACAACGCTGCGCCTCCGCGCCTTGTGACCGTTGGCAGTACTCTTGAGATAGACCGAGTGCTGCTCGCCACCGAAGTTGACGTTACCTCTGTTAATGCCCTGCTGTCCAAGTCCACATGGACCATTGAAGACGGGCAGGCCACCACCATAGCCAACGACATGCTGCTCACGCGTGAAGTCACGGCGCTGTCTGACTACGCATACGGCTTGCTGGACATCGTTCATGATGGTGGGGCGGATGCGTTTAGCGTGCAGTACAGGAGCATTGCTGACGGCGTGGCGCAGGAATGGAAGACCGCTGATCCTTTTGGCGAATTTGACCAGAACGGCAATCACGTGTCGCGCTGGCGCTTTGAAGCAAACGGAACCGTGCAGTTTTTGATAACGGCAAACTCTGCGCGCACAGTGTACATGATGGCGGTTACGCCTGACCCTGATGCGCGCGAGCCGGAGTTTGTGCGCACGCCAAACATCTTGAGCAGCGCGGGCGAACCAGACAACTATCCTCTGCTGCTCGAGCGTTACGGGGCATTGTACAAGGATCCGTTTGCAAGCCTAGAAATAGCCATCGACACGGACAGCAACATAGCTGACGGAGGAACGGTGCTCATCCTGACCAACGACAGTGTTTCTGTAGAGGGCGGCGCCAGCATTTCGAGGGTGAACAACATCTATGTTGACGCAGAGGTCACGGAGCCGGTCATAAGCGTGAAAAATGCCGTAAACGCCGCATATCCGCTTGAGGACGGTACGACCTATTACTGGCGTGCGCGCTACAACGCGCAAAGCGGCAAGAGCTCCATATGGACTCCCATCCACCAATTTACCGTGCCAGAAGAACTATAGGCGGTGCAGCGCATGGCTGACAGCATACATACAATAATGCCAGAAACGGGCTTGTGGCCAGAAGGCATATACCAGCTTGAGACCACTGACTACGCGCTTGGCTACGACCCGGAAACAGACGTCGACGGCCCTGCAAACATACAGTGGGAGCAGCTGGCAAACCGCACGCGCTATCTGCGCAACCTCCTGCTTGTTGAGCACGGCGAAGACGGACAGCACCTGCTCACGGACGCAAACTTTGCCACTGCCGCTGGCATTCCCGAAGAAAATATCGTGCTCGCTTACCCGACGAGCGCTCTTGACGCCGAGATGGACGAGCTGAAGGCGCAGATAACGGCCATCATAGAGCAGCTTGAAAGCGAAAACGAGGCCGAGCTGTACGGCCTGACATGGTCCATGCAGAAAGTTATGCCAATGGCATGGGAGCGCCAGGGTGACAAGTGCAGCTTTGAGATGTTTACGCCGAGCCTGACCTTGTCGCTCGGCAAGGATTTTCACATCACGAAAGCCGTCTATGACCACGAAGAAGGCCTTGGCGACGACTCAATTGACGTGGATACAGAGTATGCCAGCGCCATGGGCACTGACGGCATGGCAGAAGGCGAATGGTACGTGCTGTGCGATGCCGAAGACGAATCCAAATGGCAGTTTGCCTGCATAAAAAGCATACTTACCGATGACCGCATACTGCTTACTGATGCTTCTGAGTACACGATAACGGACGGCTGGCTGCGCTCTTCAAACGTGTCTACTGGCGGCCTGTCCGCGTATGCAACGAGCTGTTTTGCGTGGATAAGCGATGAATTGCCGGCGCTGGACAGCACGGAGCCCATAACGATTACCATACGCCATGCGGAGCATACCGACTGCGTGCCTGTTGTCGAGTACCTTCCTGGCAACATCCTTGATCCAGAATGGCTTCCTGCATCAGGATACGGCAAGGCTGCGGGGAATAACTGCGAAGACGACACGTGCACCATACCCGCGCAGACAGGGCCTTTTCATTTGCGCGTGTCGTATGCCGAGCTTGAAAACCCTGTGTCCTTCACCATGATTGCGGCTGTTGCGCGGCACGAGTATGACGAGATCGAAACCGTGCGCAAGCCCTCCGTGTTGTATGTGGAAACATCAGGGAGCAGCCTTGTGCTTCACGGCAGCACATATCAGTCTCTGTATGACATTGAACAGGGTGGCGTTGACGCGCAGGCGTCTGCAACAAAGAATTTTGCTGGAAAGGACGTTGTCTCTTTGGAAGGCGCGTACAGCACCATTACGGTTCCTGCCAGCAACGCAGCCTATGTGCGCATGCGCTACAGGGATAACGAAGGGGTTGCTTCGCGCTGGAGCGATCCGAAGGCGGTTGAATAATGGCATCGTTACAGGAATCCCCAACGTGGGAAGAAAAAATTTACCGCCTGCAGGCGCATATTGACAGTCCGTCCGGCGGCGCTGACGGCATAACAAACTTGCAGCCGCGCCAGATTGCCAACCGCACGCGATGGCTTTTTTCGCGCATCGCACGTGAGCACACGCTGCTCGGGCATCTGGTAACGGCTGACCAGATTGATGAAGCGGCAGCTATAGACGGAAGCAAGACAACGCTTGACGTTCCGTTTGAAGACTTGCATGCCAAGCTGTCAGAATGCGAGAGTGAGCTTGCGCGCATGCTTGAGATTGCCGAAGGCATCATAGGCAGCGACGGCCTGAAGTTTGAAGCCGTTACGCGTGCGCAGCGCTTTCTTTGGGAAAAGGGCGCGTACAGCTTTGGCTGGGAGTTTTTCACGTCCGGCCTGAGCATGCGGCAGTTTGAAGAGCGCCCAATACTGTCCACGGTGCACCATGACGATACGATCATTCTTACGGACGTGTCCGGGATATCTGTGGGAGATCTGCTTGTCGTGTACTCCGAAGGCGGCACGGATGCCGAAGTGATCGAAGTTGCCAGCATAATACAGGACAGCAGCACAGGGCAGTACCGCATCCTCGCAAAGGATGAGCGCCATGTGGAAAATGGCGAGACCGTAATTGACAGGTACGCCATAAATGTTGACCGGAGCAGCGGATACATCGGCAGCGTGTCCTGGACACTGAACTCCGATGGAAGCGCAACGGCTCCTGCCGGCTCAATATACCTGTCGGGCGAAATCACGTCGCTGGAAAACGCGCACGAAGGCAAGCTCATCATAAAAACCCTCGACGGCAGCGGCCCGCTCATTGTCGAAGTGAACTACGGAGACGGCTGGGAAGAAATAGAAGCAAGCCAGTACATATCCACGGGCAGCGGAGCCTCTACCGAGCGCGAGGCCATTTATGAGCTGCCTGCCGGAACATTCCAGCTCAAGGCGTCAGCTGCCGGATCTGCTCCTGCAGAGATAGGATACATGGCGGTCGTGCCTGTGCTGGGCAGCCGCACGGTGAAGCCCATACGCAAGCCATCCGTGCTTTCCCCGGAGGCCAGCGCCACGTATACCGTTGCCGAAATGGTTCTGGAGAGCAGCGTTTTTCGCCGTGCGTATGGAGATAACCTGACATCCGTTGAATTTGCGTTTTGCAATGACAGCGCGTTTCCTGCTGCGTCAACAAAGACATGGTCCATGCCGACGGAATCCGCTACGGTTTCCACCGCGGATCAAGACGACAACTATGTCGTGAGCAATCAGGAGCTGCTTGATTTCTTTGACGCCCTGGATGCTGACAACGAACGCGTGTTTCCATACGGTGATTATTTTGTCCGGTGCCGGCATGTGTCTGACGTAGGCGATGTTTCTGAATGGTCTGATGCCGTAATGTTTTCCCTGGCGGATAATAGCCGCGTGTTTGGCTTTGACGGCAGCAGCAGCACGCTGCGCATCGGCGGCTTTGACTATGCCGGATCGAATACCGGAGCGCTCCCAGAAGACGGCGCTGTTGAAGAGCCAGGGCTTGTCAGCGGGCAGTTCCGCAGCCTCAGCGACCCGAGCATCACGCGCTTTGGCTTTGCCGGAACCGACGGCACGCTGGGCTGGGACGAAGGCACGTTTATAAAAGAATAAAGAGAGGCTGACATGGCTGACATAAATATCGACGAAGCTACAGTATGGAACCTTGTTTGGGCTGACGGTGAAAACCATAACGATCGTGACACGCCTCCTGCCGAAAAAATAGAGGCTGGCTGGGCAGACAAGGAGTTTCCGCCAAACGAATGGTTCAACTGGCTGCAATACCGTACAGACAAGCGCCTTTCATCCCTTGAAAGCCCTGTCGAATTTATTAAGAAATTCAGCCAGCACGGCACGCGCGGCGCAACGCTCGCGGCAGGCAGCACATACGGCGATGACAACGAGAACAACGATTACGTGCCGGTGTACCTGGTAGGGCACGATCATCTTCAAGTATACCTTGACGGCGTGCTGTGCCTTGCCGGTGAAACGTATGAAGAAGTTGGCGCTTCTGGCGAACTCTCGTCTAAAATAAAGTGGCGCGTGGCCATAGACGATACGTACGACATATTGTGCGTCGCCCCCAACAGGGCAAACATGCCGTGGCTTAACCCTGAGCAGGCGCAAGCCTCTGCGGAAACTGATTAATCATAATAGGCATATGGCAGGCACCAAGGCAATACAATGTTGTCAGAGCAAAGCTGCGTATCGTACGCTCTAAATTATGTAGCTAAAATGGTTTCAGACTTCCAGTATTACCTCGAATACGCTTCTTTTGGCGGCATAGGCGGCATCGTCTATCTTTTGCTGACAGGAAAGTACGCATCGGTGAAAGCTGTGGCCAAGGCGTTTTTGACAAGCGCCTTTGTGGGCCTTCTGGCAGGCATGCTTGCGCAGGAAGTCGGCCTCAGCATCGTGCTCACGTGCGTGGTGTCCGGCGTTTTTGGCTGCGCAGGCGGCCTTGGCATAGTATGGATACTTGCCATGATGCACAAGCGTCTTGGAATATCGCACGAGGCTGACATCAAGCACATCAAGGACAGCCTTATCGGCAAGCAGGCTCCAGAGACAATCCTGAGCAATCTCGTAACCAACAAAAACATCACGTTTGACGAATACATGGATTCCATGCGCGGAGGAACGGAAGCTCTGCTGCGCGTAATGAACGAAGGCGTCATAACCGGCGCCGAGTTCGGACGCGTGCACAAGTGGGCAAACGCCCTGCGCGAAGGTGAGACGCATGCCCACGAATGACTGGTCAACCTATGACATGGAAAAAGACGGCCATGCGCCGTGGCTTGTGAAAACCTGCGAAAAAATCATAGGCGCGCTGCGTCAGGCAGGCGGCCTGCCTTCCATCGTCACTACAGGATACATTACCGTGACAGTCCCTACGCTGGCAGCTCAGGCAGACGTGATGAACGGTCAGCCAGACCGGTCCCCTGACGGATACGTGGCCAATGGCGTTATAAAGTTCCTGGACTAAATGTTTACTTGGCAAAAAATAAAGGGCAGCTTTGCAAAGCTGCCCTTCTTATTTACCCTGCGGCAAGCGCGGCCTGCCCGAGCCGGTTGAAAAACGCGTAATACTGGTCAACAAGGCTGTGCTTGTCATTGCTGCCCAGCGTAACGATGTACGACACGTTGCTTACGGGTATGCGCGTGCACATGGGCTTTGACGGGTCAGCAGAGCCTACAGGCAGCTGGCCGAACACGGGGAACGGCACGCCGTCCGTGTCGTACCCGATGGTAAGCGCCTTGTTCAGCAGCACAAAGCCGCCGCTGTTTTCTTCTGCCAGCTCTCCGATAAAGCCAAACACGCCGTCAAGCGTCACGACTATGGCTACTTGCTTTTCTTGTTCTTCCATTCAGTCACCATCTCCAGTCTGCCGCGCAGCATGGCGCGGTTTGTTTCGTTGCGCAGCACGGCTTCTGCAGGGGCGTTGGCGTACCATGCTGCCTTGGCTAAAAAATACGCGTCGCATATGTCGCTGGTAAGCTCCTTTTTAGGGAGCTTATAAAGCTCTTGGCATTCCCTGCCGGCCTGCGCCATGACTTCTTCCTTGGTGGCATGCCCGTGCCCTGTGGCAAAGAGCTTGTTGCTCGACGGAGCTATGAGCATCAGGCTTGATTGCTCCGAGCCGTGCAGCCTGAGCTTGAGCACGCCGCCAAACTCTGCAAGGGAAAATCCCCTGTGCACGCTGCCGTAGGAATAGTCTTCGTACCCTATGCAGTATTCGCTGGCTGGCGGTTCCATGCAATCTTCCATGTACAGGCTGAGCCATGTAGCTATCCTGTCGTAGCGGCGTATGGGCTCAAGGCGCTTGTCATCGTAGGCCCTGCCATTGACGCAGCCGCACAGGCTGCCGCTGCTGTCAAGAACGACAAGCCCAGTGTTTGTTATGCTGGGATCCACGCCTACGAAGTACATGCCGTCCTCTGCCTGTACGCATTGCCTTCTATCAGGTACGCCGTGTTGCCGCATCTGAAGCAGTACCAAATGCCAGGGTCGATGTCTTTGTACCATGCGTTGCAGCCGCATTTGCAGCAGGGCTCCGACGGCCCCCTGTCCATTCTTTCCCGTTCGATACGGCGTTGCCGTATCTGCTGTATTGTAGCCATTCTGTCCCTTTGCAGCACCTCGCTAATGCATCAGCTGCATGTAGTTTGCCGATGAAAGGGAAAAAGTTTAATGCTTGTGGGCAGATGCATTGAAAATAGCTAAAAACAAACTGCAATATTTATTCATAGCGTTCTGACATCCTTTACATGCAGTTCTGACTATCCATCCTCCTGGCGTGGCCCCATGCGTTGTCTCCTTGCGCACGGGGCCACGTTATTTTTTACATAAGCCCAGCTACTGCTCCGCTAATAAAGCCGACAATGTCCTGCGTATCATCCTTGTATCGGAGAAGAGCTTCCTTCCATGCAGGACTGTATGCGGAAGCAAGCTTTTCACGCTCCGCAGGCATCTTTGACAAAAGCCTTGCAAGCGACATGAGCTTTTTCAGCCACCGCCCGTGCCTGTCATTTACGCTGCTGACATATGCCACCTTGCCGCCAAGGATATGCATCAGGCGGTCAAGCAGCACAGCTTCGTCATACGAGTCATATACCGGCATTTTTTCCACGCTTTGCAAAAAACGCACGACCTGCTCACGGCTGAGACCAGACAGGCACAGGTTGAACAGCGTTGCGCGCAAGCTATCAATCATGCCTTTTTCTACGCGTGCCCTGTGATTCAGCACGACGCCCAAAAAACGCTGGTTCTTCTTTGGGTGGCTGTCGGAAACCGTGGCCCAGTCGTGCGTGCGGAATCCTGCATTCCGCATGATGCCCTTGACGGCTTCCTTGTACTTTTGCGCAAAGCCTTCGGGCATGTCGCCATAAATGAACAGCTCGACATTATCGCAGTAGCGCACGTACTTGTGCTCCACGCCTTTCAGGTTTTCTTTGAGCCACGCCTGCACGGGCACATCTATGTATTTGTAGCCGACTAGGTTTGACAGCGCAGGCGAGGCAGGGCATCCCTGCTGCAGCGTTTGCATGTTGCCGCGCCGCACAACGCAGTAGCGCGCTATGAGGCGCCCTCCCAGATGGGAAAAGCCGCAGTCGACGAGAGCCCCTTCTATGTGCCTGATGAAGATATGGTCGTAAAAGCCTTTCACATCCGTCGCTATGAGAACCTTTGCTCCTGCAAGGCTTTTTATAGCAGCAACGGGGCTTGTGCCGCGGCGGTACGAGTACACGGCTTCGTTGCCCGGCAGTTCATCAAGCAATGGCTCCACAAGCAGCCCGATGCGCTCCTGTATGGTATGCAGCCCCATGCGCCTTCTTTGCGGGCGCTCTTCACCATTCTCCTGTTCCAGCACAGTGTTAAAGTCATCAGACTTGTACACGGTGCGCTTGCCTAGCCGTATCCTGTGCTGCATGGAATCTCGCTGGTGCAGCACGTAGGCCATGACGTTTGACTTCACATTAATTGCGGCGCCAAGCGTGTCCCAGTCGTGTATTGCCTGCCTC
This sequence comes from uncultured Treponema sp., assembly GCA_937891125.1. Taxonomy (GTDB): domain Bacteria; phylum Spirochaetota; class Spirochaetia; order Treponematales; family Treponemataceae; genus Treponema_D. The sequence goes on from CALAEZ010000009.1 coordinate 75,260, forward strand.
GCTGTTTTTGCACAGGATATCTTCATTCTGCAACCTCCTCGGCGGTGTCAATTGTCTTTTCAAACACCTTGCAAGCGTCAAGAATTGCTCTTGCGTTACATTCCATTGCAACGTCTCTCACGGTAAGATTCACTGTTGGACACGTCATCCTGTCGGTAATGACGCGTCCGCCTGCAAAGACGTCAACCACATTGCTATGCTTGTACACGGACTTTGTGTGGGTCCAGCCATAACCACTGGAAAAAATATCCAGTCCTCGGCACGACAGGTGTGCGTTCCCATGCACATATAAGGGCGCAACAAGGTAGTTCTGGCTAAACAGCGTGCTCAGCACACGCCTGGTTCTTGGCTTTAGTTCAAAAAGGGGGGTGCCTTTGCTCCAAATCACAAGAGCTGCAGGAAACATGTCCGCAAGAGCAGCCCTGTGTTCCTCGTAGCCTTTGACGGGCGTAAAGCACAGCCTGCGCTTGCAGAATCTCGCAGAATGGAGATGCGCGGTTTCCCAGTCATCCTCATCAAGGGTAACGCGCGTAACAAGGCTGTCCTTGTAGTTTTTATGGACGAGGCTGTTTACTGCCTCGTCAATAGACTTAGCCTTTGCAGGCGTGCTTAGTCCTGCGCTGCTGAAGAGTTTCTCTTCCGAAAATAATTCCACTTGATTCTCCTTTGCGGCCAAGCCGCCTTTTACATTGATACATAGGTGTTTCACCAACGCCTTATACCATCCATGCGGCGTTAATTTTGTGCCTGCTTCAAGCAACCTTTAGGAAAACACAACCATTTCCGGAGATTTCCCACTATGAAATTGCTCGACCAGCGCACGGACATTTCCCGCGCTTTTCTGGTGAAAACAGCCAGCAGGCTGCATGATAAAGAACTTGCCTCAAACCTGTTGAAAATCGCTGAAAAAAGCCCAGACGACGCTGGCGGCTTTTCCTGCTACGCCTGTGAAGACGGCATGCTTTTTCCCGTGGACAGCAAGGAGCAAACCATGCTCTCGCGCCTGTACTTTAATGGGCAGCGCGGAATGTTCACGGAGAAGACTGCTGCGGCAATTGACAGCACGCTCTCCGTGTATGAGCAGCTCTACGGCATAGAAGGCGACTTCAGCCTTGCAGGCTTGTGCAAGACAGCATCCGCAGAAACGCACGAGCTTTTGCCCGGGTACAGCGTGCGCGGAACTGCAGGGCTCAAGCGTGCAGAGCGTGAATTCATGGAAAAGCAGGCAAAAATGTCCATACAGGACAGGGTGGAGTTCTCCTCGAACTTTATAAAGGCGGCCAGCGACAACGGCCTTGGCGTTCCAGAAGACATTGCCAGGTACGGCGGCAGCTATTCGTGTGACTTTGACCGGCTGCAGAGCGCCTTGCGCCTGCGCAAGATAGCGTCAAAGCGCGCAGGCAAGGATGGCGCACCGTTTGACAAGCTCGCCTCCGAAATAAAGAGCGATTTTATCAAGACCGCCTCGCAGGAAGACCTTGCAGGACTCGCCGGGCGCATACAAAGGCTGGACGAAGGCTTTGGCTTTGATTCCCCGTGGTACGACAGCCGCATGCCCAACGCTTGGCAGGCCGTGTTCAACGTAAAGACAGCAGAAGAAACCTCCCCTGGGGATTCCAGCAATAAAAGCAAAAGCCCAGAGAGCATGACGAAGGCTGATGTTGTTGCGCGGTTCGGCGAAGATGCCCTTGACGAAATAGAAAATGAGAATGGCGACATAGACTACGGCAAGCTCAAGGAAATCATCAAGCTCTTCGGCGGGGACGACGGGCATGGCAAAGACCGAAACTAACGCAAACACCATACTCGCCGCGCATCCCGTAGAACTGTACATGGCGCTGGACATGGCCTTTGACGGCGACAACTGGCTCGAATGGGAGCCTGAGACCGTGCTCATGTCCCTTGCAGACAACGAAGTGCCAGACAGGGCTGCGGACAAAGTGCTCGCCGTGCACGCCGTGGCCGCAAACTCGTCCATGGTGCTGTCCAGCGCAAACGCCTTTGAAAAGGTAGTGATGGCTTTTTGCAACAACGTCTGCGTAATGGACGAGCATCAGGAGCCGTTTCTCGAAGAAGTGTGCTACGCAACAGCGCAGATGCGGCAGATCATTAAGCTCGCGCACCCGTCGGACGGCGACAAGGCGGAGTTTCACAGCGAGGTTCCCGGATATGTTGCCGCCGTCGCAAAATTCCGCGGATGGTTTGTGCTGCCTGAAAGCCTGTCTTTTGCGCAGGACGCCCTGAACAGCCTGTGCAATCTTGAAGAGGGCTCAGCCCTGCGCAAGGAGCACGAGAGCGTTATTCATGCCGTAGAAGCCCTGTACCGCGAAATGAAAACGCGCGATGCAGAAGAGCTGCTCAGCAGCGGCGAAGTGGAAAGCCTTGCCAAGGACGACGTTGGCAGCGTGCTCACCAAGCGCATCATTGGCGCCCTGCTGTACGACCCGACGCTGCCGTACAAGGACACGCAGAAGACAGCGGCGTACAAGCAGATTAAAAGCGTGGCTGACCTTGCCCGTGACGCAACAAACCCTGTGGCTGCGAGCAAAAAGGTGCAGTCCCGCATTGCCGTGCCTCCTCTGCAAAACCCTGGCACTCCTGCGCAGCGGGCAAAGAACCGCATTGCGGGAAGCGGCGTGCGCCCAGGCGGAGGCAATGCGTACAGCAATGGCAGGCCCACAAGCGTGTACGTATGATAACGAAAACAGGGACGATGTTTATCAAAGAGGCTGCAAGGAATACGGCCGGGCTTCAAGCACTTGAAAATCGCCTTGTGCAGTTTCAAAATAATCCTGATGCGCTGGACAACGAGCCTGAGATGGAAATATCCCTTGGTACTTTACCTGGAAGCACTATTAATGGCATACGAAAAATGTATGGTTTGCCAGAAGATTTTTCAGGAGATGGAACTTGGTATGTAAATAATAATTCTGTAAAGCATATAATTAATGAGCACATATCTCCTCGTAGGAGAAGAAGAAAAACTGTAATGACGCCACAAGAGGCTGTATATTATGCTGGTTCTCTTGTTGATGCCGGTGATAACAAAGACTTAGATTATAATTTTGAGTACTCAGAAGATAAAAATACTCCTGGAAAAACACGGCGTGATTTTCTTGCATGGAACGGTAATTTTAAACTCCCACCTACAACGGAAGTTTCCTATGCTGCTGTACGTAACCCAGAAACAGGGAAATTGAGAATACATTCGCTGTATCATAGAAGCTTAGATAACATAGAAAACAAGTTTAAAAATCCTGCATACACATTGCCAGAAAACCCTATTTTTGTTGATCCTGATTAGCTAAAAAATGCCCGGATAATTTTCCGGGCAGTTTTATTCACGGTATGTATGCGTATCCTCCAGCAACCTTAGGATTATTTTCTGAAACCCTGCAAAATTCAATAAGCACATAAGAATTATCTTTAAACATTATTATTGTTCTTGGTGCTTCTTCCTTTCTCATCTTAAATCCATCGAATTTCCCCATGTACCAGTTTGAGCTTACTACGTCGTCTAAATACCCAAGAGCAAAAATAAGTTCTTCTACGCTATCCCAGTCATTTGTCGAAACATAAGCTTCGAAATCTTCCTTAAACTCTTCCGCCATCGTAGTCATAGTTGCCTCCGTAACCAAGTTTAATGCATGGCGGCGCGCCATGCAAGCATAGCAAAACGGACAAAACCGTTTTGCTATGCCGATGCCGCTGCATCAAAACTCCCGCATATGCCCCTGCTCGCCAGTAATACTGATGGGCGTTGGCGGAGATACCCATTCTTCATCCTGCCAGTCGATGTCACTGCTTTTGGCAATGCGCATGGCCTCCTCCATGCTGTCCGCCTCGACCTCTGCGTAAACGCGTGCCGCCTCAAGCGCGGCGCTAATGATGAACTTAGCCATATCACATCCTCCCGTCTGGCGCGATATATATTTCGCCTTCGCAGAGAGTTACTTTCTGCGGGTCGAACGGTTCAACCGCCACATCGAGCGACGGCGCCAAGTGGTAAAGGAACCTTTCCGATCCGTCATACTCCTGGCGTGAGAACCACGACCCGTCTTTCATCACAACGACAAGCGAGGCGTCAATATTCTGCAAGCCATAGCAAGCCTCATATGCCACGCGGTCGGCATAGGCAAGGAATGATTCCACATCGACGTAAAACTCCCTGCCATGTTCATCATGCACAACTACATGATGTACTTCTTCCGGGATATAGTTGTGCGCACGGAGATTGTAGCGCAGTTCTTCTCCAAGATTAGTCATCTTTACATCCTCCCAAAGTTATAGATTTTTCTTGTGTCGCCAAACTCAAGGCCAATGTTTCTGAGCCACACCCAGCCACCGTCATACCAATGCAGTTCATCACTGGAGTACCCCGCCTTGAGGATAGCGTCAGTGACTGCTTCCTCGGCTGAGTTGCACTTGCCAGAGCATACCCACCCGACTTCGCTCCACGGCACAACCTGGTGAAGCAGGCAGACAAAGTATTTGCCTTTCCTGTACACCTCTGCGTTGATGTGTCCTATGTCGCATGCGAGTATATACCCGCCGTACAGGCTGCTGCTCTTTATCTCGTTGAGAGACACAAGCTTGTTCTTTAGGAATTTTTCTCCGTCAAACTCTATGCTCATGCTATACCTCCTCTGCAAGCATCGCCAGTTCCTCTGGCGCGAGTTCCACTTCCATGCTGCCATCGCCTTCCCTGTTCCATATGTATTTGCCAGACTTTATGCGCCCGTCATCATCGGTGATTATGTCAACGTAGATGGTCGGCCCGCCATAGGTAACGTCAAGCTGCACATGCCGCTCGACATTCCTGCCGCAGAAGGCATCGGGATTGCCATCCAGATACTCGCGAAGCGTATCATTCTTCATGCGTTCCAGCGTAGCGTAGTCCATTACAGTCCCTCCGCGTTCCGTATTTCATAGTCCTTGTAATCTGCCCATGTTTCCTTGGCCCAATACTTGATTGATCTGCGCGATATGGCAGGCATGTCGGAATTGTAGCGCCAGCCGAGGAAGCCGCGGACAAACGCGCTTTGTATGAGTATGTTTTTGCTATGTTCATCGCTCCATTTTTCTTCCCATGCCTGCTTGCACAGGCTGGAGACCATCTTTTTCAATGTGGCGTCATTGTTGAGCCAGTTACGCGCCTCGTGATAGGCATATGTTTCCGTATGTTTCATGCCCGTATCTCCCATTCATTGCTGAAAATGTCGTCATTAGTCGGAGCGAACGGCTCAGAAAGTATGTTTGTACGCCCTTCCCACTCCGTTATGCGAACGGAGTACAAGCGATTACTATATATGACGATGCGATTCTTGCCCGTCGTCATGTACGGACGCTCGTCAATATCAAGGGCAGGGTCTGTTACATTGCGCAGCTCTGCCACAGCGTCGATGATAATCATTCAACAACCCCTCACGTTCATCGTCCAGCGGTTTGCACCGCGCTTTTCAGGATGGTAGCGCCATATTATAGACGCCTTGCCATCTTCAGACTGATCAATGACGACCAAATCCACACCCTTGCCCGCAGCATTGAGCATGGCGACGCCAAACTTCTTCGCGTCACCAATGCTCTCAACGGTTTTTGACACGGCTTGCCAGAGATAGTCGCCGCCGCGCCACAGTTTGATAATAATCATACTCCCTCCAATTCCTCATGCAGCCGCGCGGCAAGGGCTTTTGCACGCTCAACGAGAACGTCATCTGGCTCGACGTATGGATACCTGTCGAGAACATCCAATACGCCGACTAGATACCACTCTCCATTGCTGTGCTGGTTCCACACCGTGTAGTCCAGTCTTTCACGGCAGAACTTCAACGCGCCGACTTGCCTAGACCCATTATGAGATTTAGCCATGTTTCCTCCTGTAATCCGCAGCGCATAATATTGCCGCGCCCAGCGCGCAATGTTATGCGGATCATTAAATAAAAAGCCGCGCTGTGCGCGGCTTAGTCGTAGATGTATTCGACCGATTCTACGTTGGCCTCATCGTATACGGCCACGGCGTACGGCCTTCTGGTCCTTGGCTGGTCTTTCAAGGCTCCAAACATCTCGTACGCCTTGTCCAGAGCCTTTTCCCTGGACTCCGCCTCTATGTCTCCTAAAGGCACCTCATCCGTGAAAATATATACTGCACGGTACTTCATTAGAACACCTCGATGCTTCTTGTAACGCCCATATGCTTTGGGCTGCCCAAAAGGTCATAGTCCTCCAAGCCAGATACGCGCTACGCCTTCCTCGTCCTTGCCATTGAGATCATGGATTATATCGTCAAGAACTACCCACGCTTCGTCCGTCTTTATGAACCCAACGCCGTCCCAGCGCAGAACGCGCCTCCCGTCGCTGAACTCATGCCCAGCCCTGATGCCGGACTCCACAAGGCGCTTTAACTCGTCTCGCAGATAATCGTCGGCAGCGCCGATCTCACGCTGCAGGCTTTCGTAGCTTTCCTTCGTCATCTCCACAGCGTAATCAATGTAATAGATCATAACCAGCCTCCAAATAGAAAAGCCCGGCGATGAACATGCATCGCCGGGCGGTTTTTATGCTTGAAAACAGATCAGCGCCGTGCTACGTACTGTGCGCCTCCTTTGCGGTTAGTGCAAAGACGGTGAGCATAACGCTGAGCGAGGTGCAGGACATGAAAAAGTTCGTGAAACCTGCAATTGTACATGTGCTTGCCAGGATCTTATACGACCTGCTCAAGCATGCGTATGATTTGTGCTTCTAATCAAAGCACGTAACAGCATTGGTTAAGGTTAGCCCCCGCAAGGTGGCAGCCTTGCAGGGGCCAATTCCGAAGGGCTTTAAAACCCGCGAAGGAGGAGTTCATAAAACCTGCTCATCGCCGGGGGGCACGGATGTTACAGCATCCGCGCCTCTTTATAGACGCATATAAAATGTTGTGTCAAGCGTGCGCCTACACCAAGTCCTTGTACTCGTAGTCCCCGCAGGGAGTGTTCACGCCAACTGTCGTGACAAAATCCGCTCCGTCAGGAAGCGCCGTTGCCTTGAGGAGCTCATGCGCCTTCTCAATGGCCTCCTTAACGTTTTCCGCCTCGACATATCCCAAGTCCAATGTTACCACATACGTGGCCAAAGCCGGGTATCTACGCATGCCACGCCTCCTCGCCAGATGCCTTGTCCATGTCGCAGCGCCGTATGCGGAAAGAATGCGTGTAATCTTCTGACCACGGGCTGTTCCAGACATGCACTTCGACGTCGCTGTGCTCTTCGTTGGGGTCAGTCCCGACGTGCGCTATTTCAAACTCATCCTGGCTGCCCTCAGGCATAAAGCTGACGTGAACATCATGCGCCCGCGCACGGTTTACGATGTGTACAAATATTTTGCCCGCAGGCGTGTCCAGCTTAGTGTTCTGCAGCATATGCAGCCTCCTGCAAAAGTTTCGGTTAACGCAATATTGCGTTGTCTTATAACACTGTGCAGGAGATTGTTTGATTTATTTGCAGGGGCTAAAAAAGAGGCGGGGCAGATTAAATGCCTTAACCCCTCTGCCCGCAGGATAGGCAGAGGGGTTGATATTTTATGAGGCACGGCGGTGCATAGCACCGCGCTTGGGCAGAAGCTCTGCCCAGTCAAAATCATCTGGGCAGTCCTCCCACGTATCCCGTTGGTCGGGATACGTTGGGAAACAATGCCAGATTACTGGCATGTCCGCCGGACGCCCAGAGAAGGGCACGTAGAGACGGTACCAGCCCGCCTCCTCCGCATCTTCCATTGCCCTACGCAAGTAGGGCAGGTTGTTGACGCCGTAATCGGCGTCAAATTCCCCGTAGGGAATCTCGCGGCCGTAGTATTCGGCCGCGTCGTCGTATACGGCGCGCACGGTATCTGGAACCCCGCGCAGCCACCCGCGCAGGGTACTGAAGTCCTGCCAGGACGTTCCCAGGAGGACGGCCCATCGGTTATCTTCACCGTCAACGATGGCGGCAAAGAGATCGTCCAGCCTGGACACGCGGTCCTCTGCCTCGATGTCGGCAGAGATTGACGCCGCAAGCGCGGCGTATGCGTCACGCCGCGCACGCGCCGCAGCCTCGAACTGCGCAAATCGGTTCGAGGCTGCGGTCCAGTCGTGCAGGTAGGCATGCCAGGCCGCCCACGCGGCCTGGTCCGCAATTTCGGCCAGGCGGTTAAGCCTGGCTACGCGGGCTTGCCGCGTCATGGCGACGACGACGGTGGTGGTGGTGGGGTTGGTGTTGATGGTAGTCATGTGAGACTCCTTTTTAAAAAGGTTAAGCGCGGGCTCTTACGCCATTGGCGTTGGAGGGTTACCGCGCAATCGGGGCCACGGCACAGGTACAATCCTGCACCATATTCTTATACCAAAACGGACAGGGCAGTTTTTACAAAGCTAAAAAAAGGCGCGCAGCAGTTACGCCGCGCGCCCTTTATTTACGCCAGTCCAATCCAATCCAGCGCCGCCCTCCTGGCATCCTCTGCCGTGGCGGCATGGACGCCGCCGATAAACCCGGCTGGATGGACGAACTCTACCGCACAACCTCCGAGGGTCAGGCCGGCGTCAGCCCGCTTGCCGCGCATGGCGGCCGGAGCTCCGCAACGCATGGCGAACGGGTCGGTCTTACTGCCTGGCGCCGACTGTATGCGCCACAATCCTGGCGCGGCTGCGTCTGGGTACACCACCACCTTGATATAGTCTGTGGCGTCCCAATTATCAATAATCACCGACTGCCACGCGCCGCCCCTATCCAGCACAAGAACAGGGTCGCACCACTGCGCGTCTATCGCGGCCTTAATGCGAGAATATTCGTGCTGGCGGTACAACTCTGCCCACAGGACGCGCTTGAACACATCCCTGAAGAATGCCACAGCCTTGTGGAACAACTCATCCTGATCCGCCATCGGGAACGATACCGGATTATACGCCGCCACCGCCTGGCTGACAGTGTAGCTTGGCACGGCAGACGGAGGCAGCTCGCCATTGTCTGCGGCGTCTATGCCCCAGAACAGAGAACGATCGACGTTCTCCCATGCCTGTTCCAAGCGTTCGCCTGGACAGTTGTACGACGAAAGCACAGTCTTGCCGAACTCGCGCCATGCCCATCCGGCGCTTGCGAGGCGCGGCTTCCCTTCTCCGCGCTGCCATGCGGGATCATCCTTCATCGCCGTGTGGTGATCAGCGACAATGACGCCATCGGCAACGGGTGTGCGCGGCGTCACGTCAATGACGAGATCACCGGCTTCCGCGCCGCCAAAGTCGCGGCGCGTGCGGCGGACATTATTAGGCGAGGCAAGGAACCCCGCTTCAACAGCGACGGCAACCGCCGCCACCTCGTCACAATGGAAAATGCCGTCATGGGTGAAAATAAATCTGCCGGTCATAATATACTCCTTACATGTTTTTATGCATGAGCCTAAATCTCTTTTTGCCAGCCGGCTTTTCGTATTTTGCCCGTGCGTTGACAGCCCACATTTCAACGCTGCGGTCAAAATATTTGCCGGCGATATACCGCTTCACCTCTTGCAGCGTGTAGCCAAGCGACAAGAGGTTAATGCGTTCCCTGCCGTCCAGACGCAGCTGATAGTCAGCTTCCATAGCTGTAATCCTTTATGCGCAAGCGGCCCTTGCGCAGCGGCAGCTTTTTATCCGTTATGAACGTGCCAAAATAGTTAACTACAACACGCTCCTCTACCGTGCGCGGTATGCCCATGTCGTCGCCGTGCCGCAGGGCGTAGGCATGCTTGCCTTCGGGCACGCAGTCCTCGGTAACGCGCGTGTCAACGAGCTCGCCGCAATACTCCCTGCCGCCGTATGTTTCAATGCTAAACTTCATTTCCTTCTCCTTTGCTATGCAGGTTGCTTAAAACTTCCGGCGCCAGCTGCTTTGCAACGTCGCCGGCGTCAAGGCCTTCCAACTCAGGAAGGCTCCACGACTTTTCCGTGCGGTAGGGCAGGGGATTAGGCTCAACGTCAGGCATGCCCGCGCTGACCAGGCTGTCGCGGCCATAGTTGAAGTCCACGTTCAGCATGGTTAGGAAGTGCACCCTGCCATGGCTTTGCCAGCAGCGCACCTTGATGAACCAGCAGGTGTCGTCGTTTTCAAACAGGTCCTCAAGGTACTCATAAAATTTGTTGCGCTGCTCCTCATTGCCCTCGGCGTAAATGTCAAAGCCTTCTGGCAGTTTTGCATCCCTGCAAAATTGCCTGAGGAACTCCTGCTCCTCCCTGATGACATACTCGTCAATGATGCCTGGCAGCGATGGCTCTCCGTGGCACGCCGTCAGCAAGACGGGCAGGACGGCCTCGACGCCGCCGTCTGTCAATGGCATGTACCCGCTGCTCGGCATGCCGGACACAATTTCCAGCTGCGCTTCACAGCCATCCAAGACGCCAAAGTCGTCTATGACTGCCTCAGCCACAATCTGCACAAGTTCCTTCATAAAGTCGCGCACGCCGTCGTCAATGTACGGGCAGCAGCGTGCAAAGTCTTTGTCAAAGCTCATACGATGCCTCCTTGCAATAAATGCAGGGTCTTATAACAGCGTTTGAAGGATGGTTAGAATTGCTGGTAGCTAAAAAGAAACCCGCCCGAACTTTGTGTTCAGGGCGGGGTTAGATCATTTGAGCGTGGGCATTCTCGCTATCTCCGCGAGAATGCATTCCTTTGGCCACATGCGCCAAAGGAACATGTCAAACCCCTGACTTGCACCGAGGGTGCGATCAACAAGCCATTGACGCCCTTTGGCGGCAGCAACGACCATTAACCCCAAGAAACATATCGCGGATACCGTAAAGTATCCGCAAATAACCAAAAGTATTATTGTAAGTATTTCCATTGCCTTTCTCCTTTGCCGACGAAACGCCGGCGAATTTTGTTAAACAGAAAAGGCGCCTCGGAAACGAGACGCCTTTTACCTTTTGCATGCAAATAATTTTAGGGCTTTATAAAGCCTTTATGTATGCCAGTAAGCACAACTATTCCCATGACTCCAACAACGATGAACGTAACCATCCCAGCTGACATTTTATTTCTCCCTTTCGTTAACCTTGTACCCAAAAAATATGGCAAGGCATCCGGTTACCAATGCCATAATATCGTGATCAACGCTAAGGACATACCCAGCAAAACACGCTGCTCCTATCATGGCAAATACGTTTTCCCAATAACTCATCATTACCTCCGGTAAAATACCGCAGAAGACTGCGGTGTCAAGGAGGGCATCCTAACCCTTCCCTTACATATTCTTATACCAAAGCACATGCTCCGAATCCGAATGAACAACCATGCCATCCTTGGCAATCTTCAAGGCATGAAACAGGTACGCACAAACTTGAGGGTTTCGGACATAGCGCAAAGGGTATTAACCCTAATGGGGCAGCCTTACAGCCTAAAAGACTACCCGATGTTCGAAGACATATACAATTCAACTGCTACGCGCATCGTAATGAGGGCAGGGCGGCAGGTTTCAAAAACCGTTACCGAAGCCGGACGGCTTGTTATGGACACCACGCTCAAGCCGTACACGCCTGTCATTTACTGCAATGCTTCGGCAAACCAGACTCACTCCTTTTCCACGTCCAAGCTGGGGCCGTTTCTGCTGCAAAGCCCGTACATCTACAATAACTTTGTAAAGGGCAAAGACGTTACCAATAACGTCTACCACAAGATGCTGCGCAACTACTCAGAGATCATACTCAGCTACTTTTCGGAAAGCGCTGACCGCGTGCGCGGACGATCCGGCAATTCCATGTACCTTGACGAAGTGCAGGACATGCTGTGGGAGGCCATGATTGACGCGCAGGAATGCCTGTCCGCCGCGCCTGAGCCGCACTTTTTGTATGCGGGCACGTCCAAGAGCGAAATAACGCCGCTGGAGTATCTGTGGCGCCAAAGCAACCAGAAGGCATGGGTTATCAAGTGCGATGGGTGCGGATCCTGGAACATTCCCGACCGCAAATGCATCGGCAAGACAGGGCTTGTCTGCAAGAAGTGCGGGCACGCGCTCAATACGTACACCGGGCACTGGCACGCGCTCAACCCGCCAAAGGACGGCAAGGAGATTTACGCCGACGGCTACTGGATACCGCAGATCATCATGCCCATGCACTGCTGCCGCGAGAGCAAGTGGGCTGATTTGCTCACAAAGCTTGAAACCTACCCGGACATCAAGTTTGACAACGAGGTGCTGGGCATACCGAACGGGGAAGGGGAGTCACCCATAACCGAAGAAATCCTGCAGAAGGCGTGCATAGAAACCCTGCCATGCCTGCCGAAACTGACGGAACAGAACTACAGCGGGGCAAAGTTTACGGCTGCCGGCATAGACTGGGGCGGCGGCGGCGTGGCTGGTACGTCGCGCACGGTGCTGTCCATTTACGCCGTGTACCCCGAAGAAAACCAGTACGTAAAAATATTCGGCAAGATATATGACGACGGCGAGCCGTCGCGCCACATACAGGACATAGCCAGGCGCCTGTCCGCCTTTCACGTAAGCCTGTGCTGCGGCGACCACGGAGGCGGTAACTTTGCCATGAGCCAGCTCAAGGAACTGACGCCTCCATACACGCGCATTGTGCCCGTGATGTACTCGGCAGCGTCTGCACCCTGCACATGGGACGAACGCGCGCAGCGCTACGTTGTCAACCGCACGGTAATGATCGACAACTTTTTCGGAGACATCCTGAGCGGCCATGTGCGATGCTTCCGATGGAGCGACTTCAGGCCTTTTGCCATGGACATACTCAACATACGCCAGGTGCTCATTGGCGAAGAGCATGGCAAGGGGCAGCGCGTATGGCGTCATAAGCCAGACGCTCCGGATGACTCCCTGCACAGCATGGTGTTTGGCTGGCTGGCATGCCGCGTTCTGTCGCTGCGCATGAACTTTACCATAAGCTAAAAATAAGGGCAGCGCGCTGTACGCTGCCCTTTATTCCAGTACTGCTTCCTTGTCTTCAGCACGCGGAGGATGTCGTCGCAGTCCTCGCGCGTAGCGGCAAGCCGAAGGCTTGCCTTGCAAATTTGCCGAGGTTTCCCCGGCATCCGCATTGCTGCGGTGCTACTGGAATATGGATCATATGCCTTTTTGCTTACCGGCAGCACCAGGATTTTGCCTGCCCGCGTACTGGGGGGCAGAAAATTCGCGAAGCGAATTCTGCCAAGCATAAATGTCCAGGTTTCCCGGACTATGCTTTTCAGCATACGCATATGATTTGTTGTGGTTCCGCATTTCTGATTCTTCGCTGCAGCCTTAAGGCCCGCGTACCCTTCTACGTTCTGCGTGCGCAAGCGCGCGCGAACGCCGAGAGCTGAGTTGCAAGGGTTTCCCTTGCGCTGCTCTTTCGAGCCGCCAAATGCGGTTTTCATGCCTTTTCCAACGCCATGGAGATTATGTAGTCCCTGTTGACCAGGGCGGATCGTTGACCATCACGAACTACTTCCACAAGTTTTCCTGGCATGAACCTCACGGTCCCGTCTAGCCGGGAGCCGTTTGTGCAATAGACCTGTGCCCGACGGCCATCATACTCGCGGCTGAGCTGCTGAGCACCATCGTCGTCGTGCAGGACTGGTTTCGTTTCAGCCATGTGCGATTTCCTCACAAACAGCCTGACGTTCCAGCATTGCACATGCTTATAGCAGCTTTTGCCCAGTTTTTTGAAAAACTGTGCAAGGCTGCCTTGCAGCAGCAGGATATTGTTAATGCCTGCAAAAAAGTTTAGGGGCCTCGCGGCCCCTTTGTGCACCTGTCAGTCTTGCTTCGGCGTGCCAAGCACGCCTACTTCCTTCAGGTATTCCACGGCTTGCGCCGCCTTTTCGGCGTCTTCTGCGAGCTTTTTGTGCAGGTAAATAGCGGCGCCGAGCTTTTCGAGAACAAACTGCGTGTTTTTATCCATGGATGCAACCTCTCTTTGCTAAAGATTGGCGATTGCAGGCATAGGTTTATCTTGCCTATAGCACTTCGCCATGCGTATCGCCGTAGTTTGGCCCGCAGCCAGCGTCGAACTTCCATTCTACGGGAAGCCACGGGCATCGTTCCGCAGTGTTCTGCGTGATCAGCTTTTTAAGCTGCTGCATGATGCCGGTTGTTCCCTCGCGCACCTCAAACACGATGGAGTCGTGCACAGTGAGCAGCACGCGCCCGATGTTTTCGCTCTTGAGCCAGTTGTGTATGTCTATCAGGTTTCTGAGAACAGCGTCTGAACTCGTCGTCTGAATGCGTGCGTTCACGGCCTGGCGGCCCATTCGCGCCGCAGCAGCCCTGCTGTACGCGGCAATGGGAAAGCGCCTGCGGCGGCCTGTGTACGTGTATGCAAAATGAAAACGCTCGACAAAGCGCTGCGTATTTTCCATGTAGTCCTTTACGCCGGGATACGCCACAAAAAATCCGTCAAGGTACGCCTGGCATTGCTCCTCCGACTCGCGTATGCGCATTTCGTTCCATATCTGCTCCTGAAACTTTTTGCCGCTCATTCCGTAAATTGTACCGAAGTTAACCTTTTTTGCCAGCTGCCGCTTGCGGTACTGGTCTGACGCCTTGTCTTCCTTGTGCGCCTTCAAGTCTTCATAGTCATACTCCGATATGCTCGCGCCTGTAAGGCAGTGTATGTCCTTGCCAAAATTGAAAGCGTCGATGAGGTTTTTGTCCCTTGAGTACGCCGTAAGCATGCGCATCTCGGCATTGGAAATGTCAAGCTCGCATATTACGTATCCGGCAGCCGGCACAAACACGGACTTCACGTTTATTCCGGCCTCCTTCAAAAAGGCAGGAACCTGCTGCAGGTTCGGGTTTGAACTTGACAGCCGGAACGTAGCCGTGCCTATCTGGTTGAAAGAGCAGTGCAGCTTTCCGTCAAGCTCGCTCATCTTCAGCCACTTTTCAAAGTATGTGGACAGATGCTTTTCGAGCACGCGGTATGCCAGCAGGTCACGCAAAAACGGCAGGTCATGCTCGTCGCACAGCTGGCGAAGCGTATCGGCGTCCGTAGATGCCGCCCCGCTTTCCGTGCGCTTTAAAACAGGCAGCTTCATGTCTTCAAACAGGATCTTTGCGAGGTCCGGCGCCGACGAAGACAGCTTGAACTTGTACCCGACATGCTGATACAGCGAGTCCCTGAGCTCATCCATTTTTTTGCGCGTTGTTTCGGCGTATTGCGCACAAAGGTCGCGGTCTATGCACACGCCGTTGTACTCCATGTCTGCAATGACCGAAGACAGCGGCATGTCAATTTCCTTGAACGCCGTCAGCAAAGGCTTTGTCATAATCTTGCCTACAATCTCCTTTTCTACCCGCTTTACGCGATGCGTATCGTTGTAAAACTCGGGGATTTGCTGAGCGGCGATCATGCGCGTGGCCTGCGCGTCAATGGCTGCGTACCAGAGCAGCGAGCCTACATCAACGTCCTCAAACGTCGTCTTCTTTGGCTGCTCAGGAAAGTCTTTCTCCGGCAATTGAAGGCCGTCGAGCTCCGATGTGTCAATCGCTGACAGTACGCGGGACATGGCTGCAGAAGCCTTTTTAGGTATGACCAGCTCTCCTTTCACCTTGCGCTTTTTTACGTTGCCGAGAACTTTGGCTTCTTCTGCAGTAACGCGCATGCTTGCGAACCACGAGGCCAGCAGCTTCCTGCGCTCCGCTTCATCCTTGTCCAGCCACCACTGCACGCGCGCCTCCTGCACGCGCAGCTTCCAGGCTTCGTTCTTGTTTTTCCAGTCCTCGTTAAACTCGGTCTGCTTTTTAGCCAGGGCCTCCTTGAGTTCCTGTTCATACTTGCCCATTGCCGGAAAGCGGTCCCGCGTAATGTCCTTCAGCGAATATTGGCCCTTCTTATCCTCGTCAAGACAGTGCTCGGCAAGCTGGCAATCGTAGCCGCACGGATTGATGTTCATCGCGTATCGATAACGCAGCCACTGCATGTCAAATTTGCCGTTGCACATGACAAGCGTCACGTGCGGATTACCGAGCAGCCGCTCCGTAGCGTCTTTGACAGCGGCAAACTCATCTGGCGGAAATGGGTTTTGCATGTGCTCAAATGGGTAGGCAATGCCCTCGCCATCCCTGTACGCAAGGGACACGGCAATGACACGGTCATTTGGGTTTGATGGCGTGAGCGACGTTGTTTCTGTATCAACGGCGAGCATGAGATTGCGGCTTGACGCAGCAAACTTGGCGTCGGCAGCGCAAGAAATCTCGTTGAGCTTTGCAACTATTTCGTCAGCCTTGCGCAGAACGACGGCATTCAGCGTTCCGCCAAAGTCATACCCTGACGCAATGCGCAGCGCCTTGTCGATATCTTTTTCGAGCGTGGGAAACAGGCCAGGAGACCGCGTGGCCTCGACGATATGGAACGTGGCCACCATAGGCACGCGCGTGCCGTCATTCAGCTTGATGTCGTATATGCCTCCGCGCATTGCCGAGGCGTTCTGCTTGAAACCAAGCGCCTTTACAGCATCCGTCCCCATGGCAACAATGGCTTTTGGCTTGTACGCATCCAAGTCGCGCAGCAAGTTTACAGAGCATTGCTGCACATTTTCGGTATTGTACGCGAATTTTTTTGCTTCGCTGTCATACCTGGGCTCGCAGCGCACAGCATGTGTGTACGCGACGCTTGGCCTGATGTCGTTGTTGTAGCACTTTCTCCTAGCTTCCACCATCTTGCGCAGTATGTCGCCGTTCTGCGTGGTGAACGCACCACGTTCTGACTCTCCAGGCATGGGAAATCCGCAGACAATCACCACGTCTGCGGACGCTATGACACCTAGGGGCTGCACATACGGCCTGTCCCGCAAAGAACAGCGCGTGCATACGCCAGCTTTCTGCATAAAAAACTCCAATGCATGTCTATAGCTAATGCGGCTCATGTAGGTGTATGCGCCGCGATACACTCGCGGCGCAGCATGTTTTGCAGTCGCGCCTGCGCATGCCTTTGCGCAGGCGCGCCATGTTTATGGTTAGAAGGAATACCCTCCGTCCTCATCTTCGTACGCTTCTATGGGAACGTCATTGCCTGTCCCATCCCATGTGCTGCTGCTTTTCTCCTTGCCGGACTTCAGGCTTCGCGAAAACGACAGCGCAAGCGCTTCCTGATCCTCTTCCGGCATGAGGACTCCCAGGCTTATCACCGAATACTCGGTCTTGGCATGGATCCCCTTGATGTTCAGGTAATCAACGATGTACTTGTGCTCAGCGTCCGTTATGTCAGCGACAATGTACTTGCTCTGCAGCGCTTCTTCGCGCATGGCGTTTTCTCTCATGCGCGAATATTCATACGTATGCCGGAAGATGTTGTGCTTGATAAACTGCCACACAAGCACGATCCACTTCTTTTCCGGTATGCAGTAAACGCCGCTGTCAGCGTAGTTGAGCGTCTTGATGTCGCCGTTCATAATCAGCGTCCTGGCCTGAACGTAGTCCACGATGCCATCAGCCTTTGTGGCCTTGATACCGGGGATGTTCAGCGCTGCGTTGATCACGTCGTTTGTCTCATCCGTGTTGTTGATGGCCTCGAGCCGGTCGCGGTTTATGGCGACCAAGTCCTTGAACATGCCCATCACGTCTTCTTCCGGGCAGGCCATGGACAATACGGCAAGCCCTGGAAGCACGAGGCGCACGAAGCGCGTGTTGCCGCCGACTTCCTTTATCGCCGCGTCAAACGTGCGCTTGAGCTCGTTGGCGCGCTTTACGAGCTGCGGCATGTACGGGAGCATGGCCAGCGTCACCTGCTGGCGCATCAAGGCGTACTCTTCGTCCGTGAACTTTTCGGAGATGGCCGTCTCGCAGGCTTTCATCTTCGGATCCTTGGCCGTCATGATGACAAACACGCGGGACATGAACACGTCGTCCGAGTACATCTTGATGCCGGCCATTATGACGGGCATGAACATGACGTATCCGACAGTGTTTGCCGACCCGTCCTGGCTTGCCCTGTCAATTACGCCTCCGCCCGTTGGTACGCCGTACAGCGCAGTCTGTATTTCTTTTACCTGGCTGCCATGCGTCGTCTTTTGGTCGTTCTCAGACTCGTCAAAGCACATCAGCAGCGCCGTCCTGTTCGCTTCGCGCTGAAGCCATGCCAGCGACGCGTTCATCGTGTACTTTGCGCATTCCACAAGGGGCTTTACGGGGTTGTTGTTATGCAGCCCGCCAAGCAATCCTTGCAAAAACGCCGTCTTGCCCGATGACGTAGGCCCCTGCAAAAACGCCATCGTGACAAAGCCCATGGCCGTCATGACGGGGATCGCCATGAGGTACGCAGGCAGGTAGCGCTGCATGATGTCGTTGTTCTTGAAGCGCCAGCAGCCGATGACCTTTTTGACGTTTTCGTACAGCGTGTGCAGGTCTATGCGCGTTGCCGCGTACAAGTCATCGACGTCGTTGATAAACGACCACGTCTGCGACTTGTCCAGCTTGAAGAGCATGCCGCAGTCAACGTTGCTGTTGATGTGCTCCCACTCCACAGGCAGGCCAGTGCCCTTGCCGTACGTGCCGCGGAACAGCTTTGGGCCGTTTACGACGTACACGTAGTTCATGCGCTTTGCTTCGTCGGACAGGTCATTGTAATGTATGCCCTGCCCGATGGGCTTGAGCTCGTCAAGCGAACGGCACTTGTAGCTCATGCTCTCAAGCACTTGCCGCATGATGAACTTGGCATTTTCTGACCGCTTCTTTTCGGCATCCATGCCTGTCGGGTCGCACTTGTCGCTCTTTGGCTCGATAACGCTGCCGCTGCCAAGGTGCGTGCGCAGCCACTCGACAAGCGTCATGCCTATGTGCTGGGCAAACATCATGCTGAACGACATGTCGTTTGTCGGCACGACAACTTCTTCAAAGCGCGTTTTTGACCACATGTGATAGATCGTCTTGCCTTCCTTGCGCTCGTAAAACGCCATGTCCAGATAGTTTGGCAATGTGCGCTTTACGATTTCCATGGCGCCTTCCGTCGTGTTCGGACGGTATACGCCAGCTCCGGTTGGCTCGAGCTCAGTCACGTCGCGCCCCAGCTTTTGCGAGCAGGCCTGCAGGTACACCTTGAGGTCGGACGGATCGCTGAGGCACTGGCCCCACTGCCGAACGATGTCCACGGCTTCGCGCATGTAGTCGTCAGAGTTGTTCTTGCGGGCAGTCTCCAGCGAAGTTTTCACGTCCTCAAGCTTGGTTTCCCACCCTTCGGGCTTGTTGCGCTCGATGCTGCGCATCTTGCCCTCGGCGTCAGACTCCGTTTGCGCTATCTTGGCGTCGTAGCTTGCACGCACGCGCTCGATGTCCTCGTTGCACTTGCGCTCTACCCAAGGCAGCGCGTTGAGGAAGTTGTCGCCGTTTTCAAGGTAGGTTGACACCGTCTCGTACCCTGAAAGCTGAACCGCTTCGTCAAGGTCTCCGCCAGGCAGCTCCACAGGCCAGTTAAAGAGCTTGAACTGCAGGCGTATGTTGCTGCTGTCCCGCGTGAAGTTGTTTTTGTCGCGCAAAAACGCAGCGGCAACGCTGTCTCCGTTTTTTGCCGGGCTGTCCTGCACAAGGTACACGATGCGCAGCCCGAACTCGCGCAGGTTGCCAACGTTCGTATTGCCCTTGCCGCCCGACGCAAGCATGACAATGTCATGCCTGCCTGTCTGCAGCTGTCCAGCCATGACGGACAACGCGTCAAACTCGCCCTCCGTCACGTACACGCACGATTCCGTTGAGCCTATGCTGCGCGCATAGTGATGAAGACCGAACAAGCCTGTGCCTGCCACATACGGATCGTCCATGACGCGGAAATCATGCTGGAACAGGTTTTTATACAGGTCTGCCGGTGCGCTTTCCTTAGACCGTATGACATCCATCACCTTGCGCACGCTGCCGCTTATCAGGCGCACCTTGAACCGCGAAATCGTGCCCGGGCTGTCGTTGTAGTGAAAGATTACGGCGCCCCAGTAATTGCTGCTCGCGTATTTTTGAAAGTACGCGTCATACGCTGAGTGCAGCTCTTCCGGCATGTACTTTTTAGCATGTTCAGGCTTTGGAAACACCGCCACAGGCAGTGATCCAAGCACATCCACGGACAAGTTGCGTCCTTTGGTCAGGTACAAAAAACCTGGCTCGAGATACGACAGGTATTCCGGCTTTTCCCTGATGTATTCCTGGAGCACCTGCGTAAACGCCATGGCAGCAGCCTTTTTAGTGGCCTGCACCTGCGAATACGCGCCAAACTGGTCGGCGTTTTCCTTGCCGATCACCGAAGAGAGGTCAATGCGCTCGTCCAGCCACAGAAACGCCTCGTTTTCAGACACTTTCAGCAGGTGGGCAAAGAGCTTTATTATGTTGTCAACGTATTTGCCGCAGGCTCCGAAGCAGCGCCCGTATCCCTTGGCAAAATCGAGGACAAAAGAAGGGTCGTTGTCGTTGTGGTATGGACAGCGGCCCTTTATCGTCGTTCCTGATAACTGCCAGTCATTTTGCGGAGACACCTCGCGCAAAAGCTGGCACCACATTCCAGGGTTTACGTGCCTCCAGAGCTTTCGCAAGCTTTCGGGCATTCCGATGTACCCCTGCTTTTTTCTTGCCGCCATGCATTCTCCTTTGGGCATCCGCGGGAAAACGCGCACCACTGGCACAAGCCGGACGTGCGCGGTTCCGCATCGCCAGATTCCAATGCTTCCAAATAATCCGTGAACAAGCTTTTCAGGCGCTCCTCCAGCGCAGGCAGCGCCAACCGTGCATAACTGCCCGCTGTGACGAACCGTTCGTCCTGGAGGAACGCCGTTACCGTCTGCACCTTCTGAACCTCCGGAAAACCGCGCAGCAATGCGTAGGCGTAGAGCATTGTCTGCAATTCTGTCTTTTCTGACCGCTCTTCCGTATATGGTTCAGACTTGTAATCCACGATGATTCCCTTTCCGCCGGCAATCATGGTGAGGTCTGCATAACCTTGCCATGCTATTTCACGACAGGGGAACCTGGTCATTACTTCCCAGTTTCTGTCCATGGCAAAGCGGTGTTCGGTAAGCACGTCTGCGCCGAACTTTGCCGCCATGCCTAGAAGCCGCGCAAGGACACGTCCAGCAGGTTCTCGGAGGGATAGCATGCGCTGACGAGTACCTGGGTATGTCGCCTGCTCCAGCATCACGCTGAACAGCACTTCGTAGCACGCTTTATCATAAGCAAATTCCTTGGCCCGCATGCAGCGTTCAACGGCGTACTCAAGCGTTTTGTGCATGAGCGAACCAGCCTCGGCTGCAGACGGATCTTCGGGCTCGTCCTGTTCCTTGAGCCTTTTCCTGTATTTCAGGTCAAAGCTCCTCGGACAGGTGAGCAGCAGGTTAATCCTCGACCATGACATTGGCAGGGCTCCTGCATGCTCCCCGATCTTGCTTATGATATTGCGCATCGTGGACACCACCAGTCTTATTCCGTCACGTCCTTGCGGTACGTGACGACGCTTTTGGCTGGGATGGTGAGCTGCTCACCTGTGTTGGGATTGCGCCCGCGGCGTTCTGCAAGCTTGCGCAGCTTGAATTTGTGACCGCCTGCGAGGCACCTCCCTTCACGGATGGTAGCTTCAATGATGGTGTTGAGAACGGTGTCCAGCACCACGATGGTCTTTCGTATTGAAAGGCCAAGGCGCTGGGACAATAACGATACGAGCTTTTTCTTGTTCACGATGATTGTCCTTGTTTGGGTTTAGAACTCGAATTCTTCTGCGGATGCAACGGCAGCCTCGGCCCCTGCAGTGTTTATGGCGTCTCCGACAATCTTCACGCCCTTTGTGTTTTCTTCGTCAGAGAGCCTCTCTTTCTCTTCATTGGGCTTTATGTACGTTGTCAGGTAATGCGCGCACATCGGTATGAACTTTGACGGCTTGCTTTCGTCATATACCGGTGTGAATACGGGGACATAGTATGTCTCGTTTTCCTCCACGGTGAGGCGCAGGGCATAGTCGTAGGCATTCTGCCTTTTTAACCGCGCCACGTTTTGCACGCGGTTGTACATGCGCTGCAGCTTTGTCCATGCCGCATACCCAGAACCCCTGAGCGCCATGCGCAATGGGAAAGGAAGTTCTGGATCCGTTATGTCCAGGAAGGCAAGCACGATGGACTTGCGGCATTCGGGCTTTTCTCCGTTTGGCCCCCACACTGCCTTTGGACAGATCGGCTCCTGATACACGCCATTCTTGCCGTACTTGATTTCTCCGCAAACTGTGCTCAACGGCGAGTACAGCTTTGGAGACGGAGCGATGCCGTCAAAGCTGTAGCAAACCGCCTTATTCTCCTTTTTCGGATCATACGGGCCATTGTACATCGCCTGCATGAAGCGAACAACTGTGATGGGAACGAGGATACGCTCCGTGCTGAATTCTTCGAGCCCATCAATGTACAGCTCGCCATCATGCCCCTTGAACTTCGGGTCCTTGGACATGCTCCCCTGCACGATACGGATGGTAAACACGTCCGTAAGCAACGGGTACTTTTTGCCATTGATCAGAGCAACGTCGCCATCCTCGTCAAACGTTATCTCCATGTTCCTTTTCTGCATGGTCTCAGGAAGAAACTCTTCCTTTACAACACCGTTGAAACCACCGGCCATAATGTTCTCCTTAGTTGAGGTTACTGGTATATTGTCGCGTTTTCCGCAAAAGTTTAACGGCATACGCAACATTTCTTTCACTTATAACATAACCTCTCATTTTCTTTGGATAAAGAAAGTGAATTCATAATTATGAAATGGACAATTTTACAGGGATTGTTGTATTACTTTTAGCGTAGGCGAAACATATTTACACAGGAAAAGGTGAGTGCTATGGGAAGCAGTACGAAAGGGTATAACGGCGGCGTCGTTAACTCTGTATCCAACTACAGGAAGCGCCTGTTCAAAGCGCGGTACGGCGATCAGAAGCCGCCGGATTCTGATCAGGCAGCCGTTGAAAAAATGCTGTGGGAATACAAGGATCCGGCATGCACTGAGGAGCGCAAGAACGAGCTGCGGCATGACATACTGATGCGCCTGTTCTTTTTGTTTCCGCATTACCTGAAAAAGAACTACCACCTCACTGCGGAGCTGTTCAACGACGCCATACAGAACATGACCGTGAACACGCTGCAGGCGATAGAGCTTTTCAAGCCAGAGCTCGGGTTTCCTTTTACAAATTATCTCATAGGATATTTCAGGGATGCTGCGACAAAGACGCTGAAGGCATGCAACGTCGTGAGCACGGCAACGCTGCGCCAGGCTGCCATCGATGCCGCCTTGCCTGCTGACGGCGTTGAAAGCGCAAAGAACCCCTATGTCGTCTTTGGCGCTGACGACTATGACGAGCAGGGCAACAGGATCACGGACGCAGACGAATACGATGCGCAAGGCAACCGCGTTGGAGATTCTGAGCGCGGCATCTCCATGGCCGAAAGCGACGAGGAGCGAAGCTCTGCCCTTGACGATCCGCTGCGGCAAAACGAGCTTGTCATACGCGGAGCTTCCTACGTGCGCGGCAACGCCGTCGAGCTTGACGACAACCGCATTTACGCCATGGCTCCAGGCATGGAACAGGAAGTGAACGCTGACGATCGCATGCACTCTGCGCAGCTCATCGACTGGCTTGAACAGGCGCTGAGTGAAAAGTCTGGCGTTTTAACCCCAGATGAAAGACTTGTGCTGATACATCACTACGGCTTGTTTGGCCAGCCGCAGCTGAAATATGAAGAAATCGCCAAGATCCGCAAGGCCAATGGCCGCGGCTGCGCCTGCTCGCGCATTTCGCAGATAAACACGGCGGCCATAAAAAAGGTCCGCGAATACTTTTTGCAGAATAACATTACGCTTTAGTTTTTTACATTGCTAAAAATAAAGCCCGGCGCAATGCCGGGCTTTTTGCATTACGGCTTTGCTGGCCTTGCCGTAAGCATTTTATAGTTGAAATTGTCAAAGAACAGCGCGTGGCAGTTAGGGCACACGACAATGTTTGCTGGCTTTCCGGCAAACGTGTGCACGTTTGGCAAGGATACGCTGTGCTCCGGCCTTACTGCCTGCCCGCATACTGGGCAGGACTGGCGCAGCTTTGACAGCTTTATCAGGCAGTCGCGGCATGTTGCCTTGCCGTCAAAGATGACTCCGCGGCTGACCTCATGTCCACATATCTCACATTGCATTGTTCGCTCCCACGGCAACGGCTGTAATATCCGCACCACGTTTCGTTGCAGCACCAGCTGTCAAGGCTGCACGGCATGAATATACCGCTCGTGATCAGCCGTGCCGCGCTCTCTATCAAGTTTTCCAGATGATCAGCCTGGCTGCCGTCAAAGACATGATGCAGCAAGCGCAGGTTGCTGCTTATGTCCAGCACGCCATCAGCGCATGGTTTTGCAGGCAGCTTTTTGCTTACCTTGACATCCTTAATCATGTTGTGAATCTCGATGTCGCCAATGCCAGTAGCCATGCTGTACAAATTGAACTGCAGGCTGTTGCGGAGCTTGTCGATCGTCCATTTGCGCCCCGTTATCTTGTAGTCGCAGATGCCTTCCCCGACAACACCGTCGTCAAGACGATTAACAGAAGGCAGCTCTCGGCGCAAGTCCAAATATGCAAGGATGTCCACGCCGCATGCTGCAGTGTAGCGCACCTCCTCTTCTACTGCCAGCGGAACGATGTCCTTGGCAACTGTGTCCACATATACCTCGGCAAGTCCTGTAAGGTCGTGGATTGCGGTCTCGCGTTCTTCGCCGCTTACTGTGTTCTCTCCTTCGCCAAGCACCTCGTCAAGGCTGGCCACGGCAAGCTCTGCAGCTTGCTTTCCCGTAAGGCGCTGGCTGCTCGTCATGGCGTCACGGTAGTACGTTTCCAGCGTGCGGTGCATGGCGCTGCCAGTCACCAAGGCCGCTCCTGGGGGTATGACAAGCCCCTGCACATAGCGGAACTCAAACTGCTTAGGGCAGGTGAGCAGCATGTTCAGGCTGCTTGCTGACAGGTATCCGCGCGGTAGTTCGTATTTTGGCATCAGTCCGCCCTCCCTACATTTATTCCAGCCTTGATGGCGTCTTCCACATCAAGGGCTTCTATTTTACCAAGATCGCCATGCTCTGCTTTTCGTGAGTGCGCCAGCGATATGTTGAATCTATCAGGATCGTACTCGTTCTGTGCAGCATCCAATGCGCGCTCCTCAGCCTCTTCCTTAGTTGGCGCACATACCAAGTACTCCCTGTAAAAAGTCCCTTCGATTTCAACTACGTAACTAGGCATTATTCACCTCCCCTGACAAACAGCATCGTTGCCTCCTGTAAAAGAAAAGGGCGCTGCCGTTGCGCAACGCCCCAATATTGTGTGTTAGTTGATTAATGTTCAGTCGCTCATTATGCGAATGATATCTTCAGCATCCTGTCTGTCCGTAATAAAAGAAAAATGACCCGCATCACGCTGGTCATACAGTACCTCATACCACTGATCCAGCATATTTCTGCCGGTTACGGAAGTATTTTGCTTAGCCTGGAACTTGATGATCGCTGATGAGTATCTGGATTCCGGTGCTAGAAGTGAAAATCCCGGAGCTCGGCTGGCCCTTGCAACCTGATCTTCTGTCACTATAAAAGTACTGCTGCTTCCATCGCCCCAGAATACATTCCATGAATACTGCCCCGTGTGTACTACATCCATGATACTGCTGGCTTCGAGCACGTCTGTCTGCCCAAGCCCAACGTAAACAGGCTTGGAACTATGCCTGGCCAGGCGTTTCAGTGTGCTTTCCCTGAAGCACACCGCTCCGTTCTGAAAAACAAAAGCATGCCGTTTGGAGTCATAATGCAAATCGTGGACAGATGTTTCTCCGCACCTGCGCATAAAGTTCCCGGACAGCCCAACACGCAATGCGTGGCGAAGCATCCCTTCAACTGTGAAAAAGTACGGCGGCTCAACGCGTACGGTTATTCTTTTCTTTTCGCGGGTCATGGTAGATACCTCTGTAGAATAGCTCTTGCGCGTTGAATAGATTTTTAGGCTTCTTGAAAAACCCGATAATGTTCTTGGCATGTTCATCATCAATTGGCTGGAGTGCATCCTCGTCAAATTCCTCATCCTCAAACCTGTAAACAACAGAATTTTCGTGCGATGGCATTTGACCTGCAGGAGTAATATGCGCATGCGGATAATTATGCTTCCCGCCATTCTCATAATACACAGAGACTTTCCATTCCTTTTTATCTTTTTTGCGGCTGCCTGACTGCACCTTTCCAATTTCATTTGCAGTCTTCTCAAGTCCAGCATAAGGGTCAAAGCCATCCATGGCCTCTGATCCTTCCTCCATTTCTTCCGCGATTTTTTCCAAAGCGCTAAGTACTTCTTGCAATGTTGGTTTACTCATAAAAATCCCCCCATCAACTTGAGCTCTGCGGTTTCAGTAAGGTAGGTTTTGCTCAGATAATGTCAATGGGCCCGTTTTAGAATTCGTATTAAGGAAAGGGCGCTGCCGTTGCGCAGCGCCCTAATATTGTGTGTCAGTTGATTAATGTTCATCCGCTTATACCATGAAATACGGCTCAAACGGAATATCCTCAGGGATAAACTGGGCTATGGTTTCAGCGGCAAAAACGTGCACGAACAATGCCAGCAGGCATAGCTCCTGCGTCTTATACTTCTCAGGCACGAACTCAAAGAAATCACCGTTTGAATTGTCATCAAGCACAGCTGCACGGCACACTTCCTCTGTCTTCAAAATTTCCGGCAGGTAGGCAATGGAATACCCGCAGGCGGATACGCCGCGCAATACCATCTTTTCATCCCAGAGCGATGTCGGCACATAGTCTGTCCATACGAGAGCATGCGTGCGCTTTATCGCCTCGTAGCACAGCTCATATGTTCGTAATGCTTTTGGGACGTACGCTAAGCAGTCTCCGTGCTGGCTTACTGCCTCAAGGCACATTTCGTACGTCCGCATATGCTTTGGCACATAATACAGGAGGCGTCCGTCTCCCTTCACAGCTTCACAACAAATCCCCTTTGTTTTAAGATGCTCAGGAAAGCAGGCCAGGAGCTTCGGATTCCTCTTTATGGCGCTGAGCGCCAT
The DNA here is from genome assembly GCA_937891125.1 of uncultured Treponema sp. Taxonomy (GTDB): domain Bacteria; phylum Spirochaetota; class Spirochaetia; order Treponematales; family Treponemataceae; genus Treponema_D. The sequence goes on from CALAEZ010000009.1 coordinate 102,271, forward strand.
AAAGTCAGGCATGTATCCGATGACCCAGCGGTTATCCCAGCTCGTCAGCACATCAAAAACAGCGTCTGACACATCAGTAAGGCGTCCCGCTATTTCCGGATGCTCCCTGAAAACATCACGGAACTCGAGCATTGTCTTAGGCTGCCTGTAAAATGCCGCCGGCTCTTTTATGCGGTACGGACTGAACGGTTCATCCATCGGCATGGTATCCGCACGCAGGTCAAATGAACTTGAGCACAGCGCAGTATTGAACAGCACTGTCCTTGTCCACGCTTTTTCTGGAATCCATTCCGTTGCGGCGCAATCCAGCGAGGCAGTTTCATACATCTCGCCGTCAAGATAGCCCTCAGGCACGTATTTTAGGTTGACAGCCGTTTTTTCGACGTAGGAAAGGCATGTCTCCCTTGTGCGATCCTCTTCGGGCACGGAGGAAAGGGACTCGACGGACAAGTGCTGCGGAATATATGCCACATCTCCCGCAGGATCATCGAGACGGCTGCGCATTTCCAAAGGTAAAGCTGCGTACAGCCTAGCTTCAAACTGCTTCAGCTTCTCCCAGAAAACAGCCGTGCGTTTTTCAGGAGGAAGAAAACGAAGGGACTCAGGGTGCTCCAAAAGCGATCGCACAGCCTGCTTCTCGGCTAAGCCTTCAACGCGCCACAACACCGTGGGATCATCAGACAAGAGGCGGTTGAACTCCATCATAGTGCGCGGCTGCCTTGGGTGATTGCCGCTGCTTGATAGTGGCCACGTAAATGCCATGTCTCTTGATATGTCAACATCGCATGTTCCGTTGATTATCGAGATCAGGTACATGTCTGCCGTGCGCATGCCTTCTGGAACGTCTGACAGCTTGAAGTTGCAAGTACACTTTGCTGCCGCAAGGTACGTGCGCTCCGTCTTCATGCTTTCAGGAAGCGCTAAAAAGTCATAGGCGTTGTTGCTTTTTTCCAGGTTGTCAAGAACTATGCCCTCCGTGAGCTCCCCTGCAGGAACCTCCGAAAGGTCTATGCGATCCTCCCTGCAAGCAAGCGCTGCCATATCCGCGTCTGCAAATTCTTGCGGGATGTCACGCAAATCAACGTCCCATGCCTGCACTGCCGTGCTGCATATGTCTCGATTAAGTAAATGCTTCGGGATGCGGATAAAGAATTCACGCCCAAGGTCTTCCGGAAAATTGCGTATCATCCTGATATAAAACGCATCGTCCTTTATGCAGTCAGGAACAAAGTCCAGGTTTGCTCCGGAACACCGGACTGCCGCCACGCAGACGCGAAGCGTCCTGTTTTCTTCCGGGATCAATTCCAGTGGCACGTAGTGCTCAGCAGCAGATAAGCATACATGCTCCGCAAGCCCGTGCAGCCTGCCCAAAAGACTGCGGTCTTGCGCAACTGCCTGAGCAAACCCGCGCAGCGTCCTATACTGTATAGTCTGATCTGCAGGCGGCGATATTGTCTGTCCGCTCATAGTAAAAATCCTCGAGAACTTTCTTGTTGTGCTTGCAAAAAGCCCTTACGTGTAGCTTGAGCTTGCGATCAGCAGGTTCCTTACCCTTGTACTTATCCTCTGCCGGAATGTAGTCGTATGGTCCGCCTGCCGCATGAACATGCACATGGACATGCCCATGTCCACCAGCGCGCACTTCCCTTTTTATGTTGAGATAAACATCCTGGAAAGGCCTGTTCAACCAGGCAGAATTAGCGTCCTTTTCAATCTCTGCCTCCTTGAACAACGCTTCGTATAGTGTAGGCGTGTTCCTTACTTCTCTCTCCATATAATACTCCGCTGCGTTTCACTCCTGCTCATATCACCGTCCATAAAACTGTAGTGGCAGCGCCAGAAAATATCAAGCGCTGCCTTTAAAAGAAAAGGGCGATGCTGTTGCACAACGCCCTAATATTATGTGTTGCGCGGTTAATGCTCAGCTTTTTAGACCTGCAATTACCTCACTTGAGTGCATAAAGTTGAACGCTTCACGTTCATGCCATCCGTCAGAAAATTCTTCGCCGTCTTCACCTCCGCCAAGATAAATACCGCCGTGTTCAACACGCAGCCCTTCGCCCGTTTCTAACGCATGTTTTGCGCCCGGGTACACTTCGTCCAGCCATGCGGCATACTTTTCTGAGAAAGTGCATTCCCCGTAAAACCTATCTGCAAACAAGTAAGCCAGGCAGTTTTTTCTAACCATGCAAAGCTCTACCACCCATAGCGGGGAAAAAGGAACTCTGCCATATTCCGTAAAAATAACACCACAGCCTTTGCATGCCCCGCCACGAATAACGTACCCAAGTTCCCTAAGCGTGTACTTTTTTCCAAAAAACAAAGCTTCTGTATGGCTTTTCTGCACCACGTCCCCAGCTTCCGGCAGAATGCCAAAAGTGTTCAGAAGATACTTTGTGTTGAATATGACATAGAACGTCCTGCGCGTCGTTTTTACCTTGTAAAAGTACCCGCCCACATGCCTGATGGATAGTATCCTTTCTGTGATTACTCTTGGTATCCCATAAGGCTTTTTATCTACGGCACAGCCTGCATGCAGGTCACCGCTATGCACAAAGAATGGATACAGCGGATTAGCATTGCTGCGCTTAGCCGTCCGCATGTAGGTCAGCAAGTCGCTGTTTGAAAGTTGCATAAGTCACCTCAACTTCGCTCCAGCCTTCAGCTTGTCTGGGTCGTTGTATCTTTCTATGAGCTCTTTTACATTTCGTTTTGCAAAAAACTGTAGCGGCAGCGCCAGAAAATATCAAGCGCTGCCTTTTCACAAGCCCTGCGGCGTTTCACTCCTGCTTATAACACCATGTACTTGGATATCAGTCTCCATCCTTCAAATACGTAAGCCGCATTCCAGAAGCCCTGATGATATCTCCAGTAAACTCATCCGGGTATCCCTCAACAACGTAAATTGCATGAATGCCAACATTGTGCAGCATCTTGGCGCAGGTGACGCAAGGCATGGTGGTGCAGTACAGCTCAGCGCCTTCCAAGCTTATTCCGTGCTTTGCCGCCTGCACGATAACGTTTTGCTCTGCGTGCACGGCGCGGCATATCTCCTGCCGCTGGCCCGACGGAATATTGAGCTGCTGACGCAGGCATCCTGCCGTATCGCAATGCTCAGTGCCGACCGGAGCACCGTTATACCCCGTTGCCAGTATTCTGCGGTCCTTCACGGCAACAGCCCCAACTTTGCGGCGCAGGCATGTGCTGCGCTGCGCCACAAGATAGGCTATGTCCATGAAGTAACGATGCCATGAACTGCGCGAGTCGCTCATATTAGCCTCCAAATTTGCAAAATAGCATGCGTAGCCATGCCATCACCTTTCTATGCCAGCATAGTCTTCAAACGTTGTGCCTATGAGCGGTATGCGCAGCATCAGCCGCGTTTCCGCCATGGCAATTTCCATGGCATGCGGGCATTCCTTTGTATAATGCCCGACGTTCTTGCAAAGCAGCCTCTGCTTGCAAGACAGGCATTCCATGTCTGTCTGCATGAAGTTCTTGACATCCTCCTTGTGCTCAAGCATTTCGAGCATTGTTTCTTCGACAGAACCATCGCAAACATAATCATGCACGATTACGCTGTTTTTCTGCCCTATGCGGTAATTGCGGTCCATGCTCTGCAGGCGCGCCTCAAGATCCGGCCCGTGCGAGTAATAAATGGTGACGCTTGCAGCGTTGAGCGTTATGCCTATTCCTTGCCGCGTCTGGCCGAGGAACACGCGTATCTTGCTGTCGGCATTGAATCGCGTGTCGCACTCAGGCTCTCCTGCCATGACAAACCCGATCTTCTTGCGCTTGAGCAGCGCTGCTATGGCCGCGAGATCGTATCGGTACCACGCCCATACGATGACCTTTTGCTTTTCGTCATCAAGCAGGTCGTCCAGATCCTCCTCAAGCAGCTTGAGCTTGCCATTGCCAAGGGAAATGACGCGGTATTCCTTTTGCTTAACGGCGTTGCTGTTCCTGCATCTTAACGTCCCTGGGTTGATGTCATTGCACAGGCAGTATGGTATATGCGGGCAATCGCCGCACACGGCAGTGCAGTTGCACTGCGTCTTTACAAATCCTGACAGCACCTGCATGCACTTGGTCAGCTTTTGCACCATGAGTTCACTGGCAATTCCCTCGCCATTACCTGTGCTTATCCAGTCCTCTACGGCTATGGCGTTGTAATATTCCTGCTGCTCATCAGACACCTCGTAGTACCTTTTGACGAATACGCGCTCAGGCATGTCAATGCAGTCGCTGCGCACCATGGTAAGCATGTGCGGATCAACGAACATCTTGAGCTTTTCCAGGTTCTTATACCCATCAACTATGTGTTTTTTCGCGTCGCGAAAAATGCAGAACTTGTCACGGAAAGTTGTCCAGTTCATTGGAATGATTGCCGGATCAAGTATTTTTGCCGGCATGTACACGTCCGTAGGACGTCCTACGCACAGCGTGCCAGAAAGCATGTACGCGCGCTTTGCCTTTCCTGCCATGCGCTCTACGGAATGGCTGCGCTGGCTCTTTATGTTCAGGCAGCGCGACGCTTCGTCCACGACAAGGTTGTCCCACGGCAAGCCGTACAGGAAGTCCGCGCTGTTCGCTTCCTGCCTGGCTTCGCGCAAAAGCCCTGCTGGCATCCTGATTGCCGGAATCCCAGACAGTACTCGTGCAGCTGCCTTGGCCTTTTGCCGCACGGACATGTCGCAAAGCAGGGCAGCCGCCACGTCGTCTGACACTGTGCCGGATTCTCTCCACCGCTCGACGTATTTTTCGCGCATGGTGGCGGGCATCTTTTGCCACATGCTCTCGTACACCTGCAGCGGCGTTTCGCGCCGTTGCACAAGCATGTCAAACGTTGTCGCAACCATGTCCCACGGCTCTGCCTGCAGCCTGGAGCGGCACGCTTCACGCTGCGCAGGATTGCCATAATATGGCAATATGCGCATGTCCGTGTACTGCTCGACTTCCCTCAGCCAGTTTTGCAGCACGATGCGCGGGCACACGACAAGGGTGCGGTGCGGAATGCCGCGCTCTTTCCATATGCGCACCGACATGTACGTGATAAACGTCTTGCCCAGGCCCTGCTCAAGAACCATGAGCAGCTTTGGGTAATGCATCATGTATTCTATGGCTGTTGCCTGGTGCACATACGGCGTGCGCCTGAATAAAAAAGAAAAGCTGTTTGCTGCCTGCGGGTCGGCAAGATCCGCCTGCTCCTTTTTGATGGCTGCCACCCTGTCCATGGCATCCCCTGTGGCTCTAGCCCCCTTGTTCAGGATGCCAAAGCTTTTCAGGCCAACGACATTCCACGGCATTTCATCGCGGAGAACATACATGTCCCCCTGCTCAGTATGCCTTCGGTAACATCCGTCGGCAGCAACCATGCCTTTTGCCCAGTACCAGAAACACCGGGCATCTTTGCTGTAGTATAACATTCCCATAATGACGCCTCCTGACATGCCCATATTGTTTTTGGCATGTAAAAAAATTAGGCGGCCAGCTTTGTTTTTTGCTGGCCGCCTTGCCCTACGCGGGCTTGCGCCGGACTTTCACCGGCGCACCCTGCACGTATGGTACCTTCTGGCCACCTACGGTGGCCATGTTGTTGAAGTTCCTCGCCCCAACGGGGCGATTAGAGGACAAGAACTGTGCGTGGATATGTACCATAGGGCACCTCCTTACATATATATTTATGAACGTACGGGATTGTACATTCAATATCTTATACCAAAACCGCGCTATGTTTTTGATGCATGCCCGTGGCAATCTTTAGGCATAACAAAGCAGGAACAATAAGGATCGATCTTCCATGGACTATCCCGTGATAAGCCCGATAGCAGGGCATGGCTCCATCGTAAACTCAAAATACTCGCGCCTGTACAACAACCCGCTTTTTGACTACCTGAGCGAAATGCTGCCCAAGGAAATCAAGGACAGCTTTCGCTGGTGCGAGCTGGTGTACAGCAGCATGCCCGTCGTATCAAACAGCATACGCAAGCTGGTCAGCTACCCTGTGACAGGGTTTACGTACAACGACGACTCGGACAAGGTGCGCGAAGGCACAAAGAAAGTAGTCACGGCCATACACCTGAAAACAGCCCTGCTTGAGCTTGGCACGGACAGGTACATCTACGGAAACGCCTTCCGCAGCATGTACTTTCCGTTCCAGCGGTTTTTAAAGTGCAGGCACTGCAGCCAGCTTACGGCAATAGAAAAAGCAAAGTTCACCGTGCGCCGCAAAAACATCGAGCTTACATGCCATTGCGGATGGAAAGGAGCCGCTGATATCGTGGACAAAACGTCCTACGACATAGAAGGCATACGCATTGTGCGCTGGGATCCAAAGCAGTTTGACCTCGCGCAAAACCCCATCACGGGAAAGACGCGCTATTATTACAAGCTGCCTGCGCCTTTTGTAGCAGCCGTGCGGCGCGGTGACATAACTGTGCTCGCGGACAGCCCAAAGCTGTTCATAGACGCCGCCTTGCAGGGGCGCAACGTTGTCATGGGCAACAACTTCTTTCACAGCAAGGTGAACACGCTGTCAGGATATGCCTCTGGCTGGGGCATATCGCCGCTGGTGCCAACGCTCAAGACGTTCATGTACATATCCGTGCTGCGCAAGGCATCCGAGGCCATAGGCATGGAGCACATCACGCCGCAGCGAATCCTGTTCCCGCAGTCCAGCGGCTCCAGCGACCCGTCCGTGATGGGCAGCATGGAACGCTGGCGCAGCGAGATACAGCTCGCCTTAGACAGATGGCGCCTCGACCCAAACTACGTGATGACGGCGCCGTTTCCGACTGGCATAACCAACATTGGCAGCCAGGGAAAAGCCCTGTCGCCCATTGAAGATATCAAGGACGCCCGGCAGGAGCTTGCCATGGCGCTGGACATCCCGCCAAACATCCTGATGGGGGACGCAACCATACAGGCATCAACCATCGGGCTGCGCATACTGGAAAACCAGCTCACGCCGACGACAGAATCCCTGCAGGACTTTGCCAACTGGGTGATCGACATGATCAACGCCCAGTTTGACCGCGAGTACTGCCACGTCGAACTCGTGCCGTTCCGCCTTGCGGACGACATGATGAACAAGCAGATGCTCATGGGCCTCATGGGACAGGCAGTTTCCAAGGGAACCATCCTTGAGAGCCTCAACCTCAACCCAGACGACGAGCGCAAGCGCATGTCGCGTGAGGCGCTGTCCGACCATGACGCGCAGAAAGACGTTGAGACCGAAATACAGAAGCGCGAGCAGAGCTTAGCGCAGCAGGCGCAGGCTGACGCGCAGGCCATGGATACCGGGCATATACCCGCGTACAACCAGCAAAAGCTCATTGCCATGGCGCAGGAACAGGCCATGCAGCTCTTGCAGATGCCGTATGAGCAGCGCCGCTCCGTGCTCAGCCAGCTGCAAAACGACGATCCCGTCACGTACGCCCTCACAAAGGTGCAGCTTGAAGCGTTGCGCGAAGACGCAAAAGGGCAGCAGGAGCAGCAGCAATAGATAACCGACGAAACGCGGGGATTGATTCATGGGTAAGGAAACAGCAGAAATACGCGCGACGCAGGATGAGTCCGAAGACCTTTTTGAGCCTGTTCCTGGACGCAGCAGCAGGAAAAACGGAAAGCTCGGCTTTCCTAAGAAAACCGTGATTCGCTACTTTGTCGGATGCATAACGGACGAGGCAAACCGCGCCGAACTGGAAAACATCATGACAAGGTCGCTGTCCTGCGCAGGAGAGCTGAAAGACGCTGGGGACGTTTACGTAATCAGCGAAAGCGGAACCTTTGACCGCGACGGCTGCTATCAAGTCGTCGTAAAATACCTTTACCTTCCAGAGTAAGCCATGGCGAACATACGCTCCATAATTGCCGACCCGTCCGAAATCCGCGAAGCCATACACAGCCGCGTCCTGGAGGCCGTGAAGGCCAAGTTTCCCATTGTCAGCAACAACTACAAGGCTGTGCTCAAGGACGTGACCATCAAGAGGACGGAGCTTACGTCGAGCCAGGAGGCCGAAACGAGGCTGTCCAGCGGCAATGCCCCTGACGGCGTGTTTGCAGACATAGACATACTTGACAGGAACGGCAAGGCCGTCGCGTCGCTCACGAACCACAGGCTGCTCAACCTGCCGTACTACACCAACCGCTACACGATGCTGCTGGACGGCAACGAGTACAGCATCGTGTCGCAGATGCGCACAAAATCAGGCGTGTACACGCGCAAGCGCGGCAACGACGAGCTTGAAAGCGCGTTCAACCTTGCCAAGGGGGCCAACTTCAAGCTTATCATGGATCCGGACACGGGCGTGTTCAAGGTTGACATGCTAGGATCCACAATGCCTGCCCTTGCCGTGCTGCGCATACTTGGCGCAGGGCCTAGCGACATACAAAGCGCCATTGGCGACGAGCTGTACAAAAAGAACGACAACGTTTCTCCCGCGCAGATGGACCGCACGCGCAATACGCTGTATGACAAGCTCGTGCAGTACAAGGCAAGCGGCTCTGGAGAGCACGCCTCCGCAGAAGAGAAGAACGCCGCCATACGCAATTATTTTGCAGGAACCAGCATCGATCCTGAAACGACAGAGCTCACGCTTGGCAAGGCATTTTCTAACGTGAACGCGCTCACGCTGCTGGAAGCCATGAAAAAGATGCTGTCCGTGTACAAGGGCGAGGAAGACATCGATGAGCGCGACAACCTGGAATTCCAGAAAATATACACGGTTGAAGACCTGCTGAAAGAAGTCATCGACAAGGCTCCGGACATCGTGCCGCACATCAAGCGCAAGCTCGACGCGTACAAGCCTGCCGCAGACGCTTCGGAAAACCGCAAGGCATTGCGCAACGTGTTTTCTCCCGTGTACTTTACAAAGCCCATACAGAACTTTATCACGGGATCCACGCTGTCGCGCATACCGTCGCAGATCAACCCCATGGAATTCATGGACTCGGCGTCCATCATCACGCGCCTTGGAGAAGGCGGCATCTCCAACGAAACAGCCGTGCCATTTGGCACGCGCGGCGTGCACAACTCGTACCTTGGCATCATCGACCCCATAGCAGCCCCTGAGAGCTTTAAAATAGGCATTGACGCGCACTGCACCATGGGCGCGAGAAAGGGTGACGACAACGAATTTTACAAGCGCGTGCTTGACTGCAAGTCTGGGCAGATAAAAAACATGCGCGTCATCGAGCTGTATGACAAGCACGTGGGCTTTCCTGACCCCGGGTATGTCAAGGATAAAAAGCCCGGCGACATTGTGCCTGCGCTGTACCGCGGCAAAATAGAAAAGATCAAGCGGTCTGCACTGGATTATCAGATTCCGTCGCCGCACGCCATGTCTACGTACACGACGAACACCATACCCCTCATGAATGCCAACCAGGGCAACCGACTGCTCATGGGCGACAAACATATCCAGCAGTCGCTGCCATTGCTTGAGCCTGAAAAGCGCCTCGTGACATCCGTCATCGGCAAAGACTCCGTGGAAAACGTAGTGGGGCAGTGGGCGCTGCCAAAAAGCCCTGTTGACGGCACGGTTGAACGCGTTGATAAAGACCGCATCATCGTGCGCGGAACGGACGGGAAGAAGTACGACGTCGACTACGACAGGAACTTCCCGCTGGCGACGAAAACCTTTCTGGACAACACGGTCATTGTCAAGGCCGGCGACAAGGTGTCGAAAGGGCAGAGGCTTGCCGAAAGCAACTTTACCAAGGACGGCACGCTGACCATGGGCAGGAACCTCTCTGTGGCTTACATGCCGTACATGGGGCTTAACCACGAAGACGGCGTTGTCGTGTCGGAAAGCACCGCCAAGAAACTGACCAGCGTGCACGCAGACAAGTTTTCGCTGCAGCTTGGTGACGACATCGTGTGCGACAAGAGAAAGTACGCAGCCATGTTTCCCACGCAATTTACCGCCGATCAGCTCAAGGAGCTCGACGACGACGGCGTTGTGCGCGAAGGAGCCGTGCTGCATGCTGGAGACCCTGTCATACTTGCCATGAAGAGCTCCGGCGACTCAAGGCAGAACCAGGTGCTCGGACTGCTGCACAAGTCGCTGATCCATCCGTACAGCGACATATCCGAGGTGTATGAGGAGCAGTTTGACGGCGAGGTGACTGGCGTGCAAAAGACAAGCCAGCAGATAACCGTCATGGTCAAGGTTGCAAAGACGCTGCAGGTTGGTGACAAGGTTGCTGGCAGCTACGGCAACAAGGGCGTGTGCTCAAAGATACTGCCGGATGACCAGATGCCGCAGGATGGCGACGGAAAGCCGCTGGATGTCGTGCTCACCTCCATGTCCGTCATATCACGCATCAACCCCGCGCAGACGCTGGAAAGCACGCTTGGCAAGATAGCCAAGAAAAAGGGCATAACCTACGAGATAGAAAACTTTTCCAAGCCGGACTACGTTGAGTTTGTCAAGAACGAAATGAAAAAGCACAACATCAGCGACCGCGAGACGGTTACTGATCCTGTGACAGGCAAAAAGATGCCCGGCGTTTTTGTCGGCGTGCAGCATTTTCACAAGCTGTTCAAGACCTCTGACAGCAACTTTGCCGGCCGCGGCATTGACGGCCCCCACGACCAGGACGAGTCGCCTACCGGAAGCGGCTTTAGCGGGCCAAAGGCTCTTGGCGGCATGGAAGTCAACGCGCTTCTGGCGCACAATGCCCGTTCTGTGCTGCGTGAAAGCACCATGCTGCGCGGCTCAAAGAACGCCGACTTCTGGAAAGCGTTCCAGATGGGAATGAATCCTAACTTCCCCAACGAGAAAAAGACGTTTTCGCGCTTTGTAGCCACGCTCAAGCAGGCCGGCATCAACGTGACGCGGCAGGGAGACGACATTGTCGCAGCCCCGCTCACTGACAAAGACGTCCTAGAGATGAGCTCCGGCCCGATCACGTGGGAAAACGACGGGACCTCAAGCCGCGGACTCATGCTGCGCGCAAAAACGTATGCGCCAGAGCCCGGCGGCATTTTTGACACCATGACCACTGGCGGCCTGAAAGGAACGAAGTGGTCGCACGTTGAGCTTGTTGAGCCAGTTGTGAACCCTGTGTTCACTGATGCGGCAAAAACGCTGCTCAACATGAGCACAAAGGACATGAACGAAGCCATGCTCGGCAAGGGCGGCTCCTTCATACGCTCTGAGCTGAACAAGATCGACGTTGCCAGCGAGCTGAAAAAGACGGAATCAGAAATGAACTCCGGAAAGCTCACCAAGGGAGCCCTGAACACTGCCGTGAAAAAGGTTGGCTACCTGCGCGCGCTTAAAGAGACCGGCCTTAAGCCTGGCGACGCGTATGTGCTGTCCGTGGTGCCCGTCACGCCGCCCATCATGCGGCCAGTGTCCATAGGCAGATCCGGCGACTCCATGGAAAACGACGCCAACAAGCTGTACTCCGCGCTCATACAGGTAAACAACTCCTTTAAAAACGCAAAGCGCACAAATCTTAACGCCAGCGACATGCGCGACAACCGCAAGGCGCTCAACGAGAGCATGGGCGTGCTTACTGGCGTCATTGCGCCTACGGAAGCAAAAATGCGCGCGCGCGGCGTCAAGGGCGCGCTTGACTTCATTGCCGGGGACGTGCCGAAGTACGGATACTTTCAGCGCAAGGTTATTTACGGCAAGATGAACCTTACGGGTCGCTCCACCATCACGCCTGATACAACGCTTGGCCTTGACGAGGTTGGCTTGCCTGAAAAAATAGCGTGGGAACTGTACAAGCCTTTCATCACGCGCAAGCTTGCTCAGATGGGGTATAATCCGCTGCAGGCAAAGGACCAGGTTGAAAAGCGCACGCCCATAGCTAAAAAAGTGCTCGAGGAAGAAATGGCCGGCAGGCCTGTCATCATCAACCGTGCACCCACCTTGTGGAGGCATGGCATCATGGCTGCAAAGCCCGTGATGCGCAGCGACACGAACCTGCACGTCAACTCGCTGTGGGAAAGCTCGCTGAACGCAGACTACGACGGCGACGCCATGCAGATACACCTGCCAGTGACGGACGACGCCGTAAAAGACGCCAGGAACATAATGCCGTCAAAGCAGCTTTTCTCGGATAAAAAGAAAGACGACTTGCTGCAGGTGTTTGGACGCGAGCCCGTAACCGGGCTGTATGTTGCCACGGCAAACGTAGGCAGGACAGCCATAGGAAACGTGCGTCGGTACCCCAATGTTGACGCTGCCTGGAAAGATTACTACGCTGGCAAGCTAAAAATGACCGACCTCGTGGACATCGCCGGATAGCGAAATGCTTGGCGCTGGCAGGCACAAGCAATGCGCCTGCCAGCGTTTTGTCATCCTTCCTGCCCTGGCTCTGCACAGGCTTCGTCAGGTTCTTTTTCTTTTTCTTTTTCTTTTTCCTTTTTCCCTTCTTTTTTGCCAACATCAAGTGCATGGAACAGGAACGGCCCTGCCCAGGCGTTTACGTTGATGTTCTCCACAGGCAAGGACAGTATGTCAAAGTTGACGTACAGGTGCCTGTTTCCTTTTGAGTCCGTTATTTCACGGACAACAACAGGCTTTATTGTGTTGTTGCCATAGTTGATGAAATAATACCCAGGTTCTGTGGGAATCCCCTCTAAATAGTCCACAATCATCGTGTTGTCCTTTTTAAAGCGTTTCTGGATCTTCTTCCACAAGCGTGTCGGACAGAACCTTGTTTCTGCCCCAGTCTATGCAATACCTGTACCTGGCGCCTCCTATCGTCATGTACTTATACTTTGTCGAGCACAAAACCCTGTCATAAAGCGCCTTGCGCCAGTGATCCCCAGCGCCATTGCACACAAGAACCTTTTGAAAAGGCTCGAAATGTTCTTCTGACATGCCTCCTCCGCTTTTGTTTTTTGGACTGGGCCCCTGGATCCAGCGTCCAGAGGCCCAGCTGCCTGATGAAAGCTTGGCAGTTGCACACTGAACCAGCTATGACCGTGCAGAAAATGTCACGAAAACTGCACGGGAATCGCCAGCTCCTAGACTGCCGGCTAGCAAACGCCTATTGCGCTGCCCGCCCGGATATGCGCGGAAACGTATTTGTCTTCCAGTGCTGCGTACTTGCCTTGCGGAGCTCTTCACGGTTCTTTTCTATGGACCTCTCAAGCTCCGTAGGGATGTTTGAATACCTGCCCCTGCGGGATTCTACAGTGACAAGCTCCAATTCAAGCTCGGCGCGTTCGCGCCTGTAGTCGCTCATGCTGTACGCCATGCTTCCTCCTAATCATACCAGCAGTACATGCGCTTTGTACTGGCTTCAAAATCATCTGCGTCACGGAACGCAGCAACAAAGTCCTCTAGTTCCTGCGCCTCGCAGTAGCCTGGGCTTTCTATGCCTTCTATGCTCACTCTGCAGTCATCACGAGTGTAGTCAACTGTGTAACCATGCGCGGTGTATCCGTCGTGACTGTCCATGAAATTCAGGAATTCAGCAATGCTAGGCGAATTGTTTTGCGCTTCGCCAGGATCGGCGAGATGCAAGTCAATAAGCTCTTGCAATTTTTTTGCTGAAAGCCCGCTAAACCTGCGTACGCCTCCCTTGTACTCTCGCTTCACATAGCCATCGGCAAAGATAATGGCATCGCGCACCATGACCTGATTCTTAGACATCTTATCCATAGAACCTCCGTAAGTTACAGGCTTATACCAGCGCTTGCCTGATTTTTATGCAAAGACTGCGGCGCTATCGGCGTTGCAGCCGAGAGGTTCTGCGTTCCCGGCTATCGTGTACCCGCTGTCCTCAACCCACCGCCAGAACCTATGCTTCACCTTTCTTGACGGCCTTTTCTCGCTGTACAAAGTCCTGAACACACCTCTGCTATCAACCTCATATGCACTTGACAGGTCAAACGAATACCTGCCGAGTCCGACCACCGCGTAATTCTTGCCATGATACTGAACATGGATGAACATGTAATCGGGCTCTATGTGCATCACAGTACCCTCTGCCATGAATGCTTCGAGCAGCGCGTCCGCGACTGGAGAATACGGATAATCCTGCATCCCTATGTATATGCTCAGCACGTCACAAAGCCTCATCTGCATCCTCCCTGGCCATCTTGGCCTGTACGGTTTTGAACAGTGCGTACGGCGTTGGCCCGCCACTGCGGACAACCTTGATTCCAGCCTTGTCCAACACCTCTACTTCCGGATTGTCCTGAACAAATTCTTCCCAAGCATCATTGAGCAGCGCTTTGATATACTCGCCTGCGCTGCTGTCATCATCGGCCTTGCCTAGCTTGGAAAACACGCTCCACATGCGGCTCTCCGTAAGGTACTCAAGGAATACCTTATTCATGTCGCGTGCGTACTGCTGAGCCTCTGTAAGCGGCGTGCGCACCTTGCGCGCGCTTGTTTCGAGAAACGCTTCGTTCTTGTTCTTGAACGCGTACACGTGTCCGCCGTCAAATGCCGGAATATCGGCAGGCCATATCACAACCCCTTCCATGGTGTCGTCGCACAGACGAGATTTTTGGTCGTTGGGGAAAGCGCATGCCTCCTCGAAAGAAAGCCCACCTGCCAAGTGTGCAAGCTGCGGAACGAGCATCTTCTCATACCCAATGGTGCGCATGTGCTCAGCAAACTGCTTATATGGCAACCAAACCTTTTCGCCTGGGTAATAGTACAGCATCGCGTAAAAGCGGAACCTGCTTTTGCGGCCGTATTTCAGGCGGTTCATGATGTTCTGACCAAAAAATTCCCCGTACAGAGATATCTGCACAGGAAAACTTCCGTACCCGTCGCAGGCATCTTCCTCAATATGCAGCCCTCCGACAGACTTTATCGCTCGAACCAGTCCGGCTACGTCAGCCCAGCTGTCGTGAACGTCGTAAAACTGAGCGTCTGGAGCGAGCAGTCCGTTTCTGCTGCCAAATTGAAAGCCGTCCCGCGTGATGTTCAGGCTTATGTTTGTGCCGTCGATCTTTTCCGTCGCAATCCACTTGGTGGAGAGCTTTGCCGCAGCTGCAAAATCCGCTGTTTTTGCGGAAATTGCAGTCTGCAAATTTTCCATTTTCGGGAATTTAGTGAATTCCATTATTCCTCCCAGGCATATGCTGCCCTGTTATTGTGCTTTGCTTTTCGTCTGTATGCCTTTTTGCTGATCATGGGCCTTGACGGCCTGCACGCAGGCCTGCGAGCCTTGCCCATGCGCAGGCGGATGATAAACGCAATTTTAGCCACCGCTTCCTCCTAGAAACTGAACTCCACAAAATCCGGTTCGCAGCTTTCAAAAGTATCGAAGCCAGGATCTTCTTGCTTAGTCCCCATAAACAGTGTTCCAAGCGTATCTTGCACCTCATCAGGATTCATCCTGCTGCCTATTTCAGACAAAAACCCAGGAATATCGTCCATGTGCGGCAAAGCACGGTCATACGCCCCTATAATCGCATCTCCATATCCTTTTGGAAGCTGCTGCGGGTCTATGAGCGTACGGTTGCGCATGTAATTGTCGTACAGTCCAGCCTGCTGCAGCGCCTCGTACAGTCCGCAGTCTGTGGCATCCGCTATGAGCTTTGCCGCTGCCGCAACGCCAAACCCGGGCTTTCTCGGTCCGGAAAAGTCCGTAGGCGTCCTTATGTTGTACACGTTGTCCTTGCCTGCCTGCCCAGTCAAAATAGCGTACATCTTGTACTCTGCGGGCGTTTCGTACCTGAAATCCTTGCCGTTTACCTTGCAGTCGTAAGGAAACGACGCCCATGCTCCGCGCATCGGATTGTACAAGCGCGCATGCTCTCCGCACAGCATCAGGTAGTCAGCGTCCGAGCTGTAGATGTAGCAGCTTGTGCTGCTGCCAGCATGTTTATTTACCAGTGCGTAAATGATGTCATCAGCCTCGCACTTATCAACGCGCAGCACGGCCCACGGAAGGTGCCTTGCAATGCGCTCGGCAAATTCGTCAAACTGCCTGAACACCTCATCCCAGTCTACGCTATCGTCCCTGCGCCTTTTGCGGTCTGCCTTGTACGGCTGGAATATATCTCGGCGCCAATATCCTGCCTTGCTGTCGAGAGCTACCACGACTTGTGTGCAGTCCGCAGCGTTGGACGCGGCAACGTCCAATACAAAGTCGTACATTTCTTCAAATGCGCGCGCCTGCCATCCCGGCAATCCAGCCTTTGACGCAACGCATCGATGCGCAAGGTTGCTGTAATCAAACAATACAATGTTGCTTACTGTGTGACTTTCCACTGATGGTCTCCTCTGTTTTGCATGCAAATCTGACTCCTGCCGCAACTGCCAATCTTATCACCCCTATATTGCAGACGCAGCCGCAAAAGTTTATGCTTAAATGAGAAAACCCAGCAGTTTTTACGCTGCTGGGCTGTATCGCCAACCACGCTGCCTGCACCCTCGTCAGTACCCGATGTCTATGCGCTTTATCAGTCGCGGGTAGATGTGCTCCGGTGTGTATTCACCTTTTTTCTCGAAATCTCCGTCCTCGCCGAGCTCCCAAAACAAGTACTGTTGTGACTCAAGGCCATCCAGGAACTCATTAATAAAAGCTACCTCGCTATAGCTTGGGTACCATTTTACATCTTCCCAGAAAAAGTATGCCTCTCCATTCTTTGCTACATCGTCAAGTCCGCCATAGCCTGGGTTTTCAACCATGTAAAGGCGGTCCTTATCCTCTTTAGCTTCTTCGCATAGCTTGCGCAGCTTCTCCGCAGCGTCCTTATCCAAACAAACAAGAACGTCAGACCTGTAACCCATGGCATAAAACCTCCTAGCTACATGTACGCCACAAAGTACGAATCCGGCAGCGGATTGTACCCGTTTTCCATTACTATAATAGCCTTCATAAGTTCCGCCGCATGCTCAAGTATGTTCACCCTGTCATGCGGCCCGATGCCGATTGCCTTGCCCAGATGCGCTGCATAGCGCATGGCGTCGCCTTCGCAATACCTGCTGGCCAGCTTGTACAGCGTGTCCACGCCATGCTTGCGCTGGTACTTGCACAGCGTCTTGTAGCCTGCTCGCAGGCCGTGCTCCCACGTGGCAAACTTGGCAAGGCCGATGCTGTCCTTGCCAACCTGCCCAAGCCACGGGTCATTGCTGCCCATGGCAACGATGTTCATGGGATTTTTGTTGCGCAGTCCGCGCGTCAGCTTTTTGACGCACACAGCATTTCTCTGGTCAGCATCATGCAGCAGATACGCCAGGTGATCGCGCAGTTCCGCGTTTTCTTCAATGGCAGCGTCAAGCTGCAGCCTCGCCAAATCTTCCGGCTGTTCGCCAGCCTCTTTCTGCACGCACGAATTGAGCATCATCGTGCTCAGCAGAAAAAGGATGAGCGCCAGCGCTGCGGATTGTAAAATTCGCATAAAAAAATCTCCTTTATTTACACCGCAAAATGCAGCAATACTGCATTTGCCAGTGAAAATAAGCTACCTAAGTATTATGAGCTTGTTTTTAGCCCTTGTTATGCCTGTGTACAGCCATCGCCTGTATTCATCAGGCTTTTCACGCTGCAAATACCCAGCGTCATCGCACAGCATGACATTGTCCCATTCCGAGCCCTGCGACTTGTGCACGGACATGCAGTACGCATAGTCCATGGACAGTGGCCTGCGCTGCCCTGCGGTAGCCATCTGCCGTGATATGTCCATCGGCAATTCAATGTCTTGCAAATTCAGGCTGCGGGTGCTGCTGTTATTGTACGTTCCGCTCCACCCAAGATATTTATAGGCGCGCTCATCAAACTCAATCACATACAAGTCTTCCATGCCTTCGTGCTCAAAGGCTTCCGTAACATGGAAGGTCTGCCCGTTGAACATCCTTGCCTGCTTGTCGTTGCTCAGGCACACAACGCGCTCGCCTGGCTCCGGAAGGTCGCCTTCGTATCCCAGCAAGCTGCGCGCACGCATGTTTATGCTTACGCGCGTCATGTTTGTAAAGCATAAGGCCATGCAGTCATCCGCGCCAACCCTGCGCAGGAACTTATCGAATATCATTTCTCCTGCGCTGCTCTTCTTGGCAAGCACAAGCACATTTTCACCAAGCTTTGTGCCTGGTGCTGGAAGCGGATTGCCATTTCTTATATCCGTTGCGAGCGACAATATTGGATTGTCCAGCGCCTGCCGCTGAACTTCCGTGAGCACCAGCCCAGTTTCCTGCAATGGAACAAACAAATCTTCACCTACTGGCGGGAGCTGCCCTGAATCACCTATGAATACGACGGGCTTGCCAAAGGACATGACATCTTTGAACAGCTCCTTGTTTACCATGGATGCTTCGTCAACAACGACAACGTCGCAGTCAAGGCTCTTTTGCTTTGTCCAGCGCAGCTGCTTTCCGTCTTTTTCTGGCGGCTCATACAAAAGGCTGTGCAGCGTGCTTGACGTGCAGTTTTTGCCAAAGGCGTGCGCCGCCATGAGCTTTTGCCTGAGCACTTCTGCCGCCTTGCCTGTTGGCGCCGTAAACGCTATGGAAGCGTTTGGCCTGCGCTTGAGCAGCTCGCCTGCCGTAAAGCCCATCACCGTTGTCTTTCCTGTTCCTGCATAGCCTGCAACGGCAATATAATCCCTGGTGGGGGACATCATGTACGAGTATATTGCACGCGCGGCCTTTTTCTGTTCATTTGTCAGGTGCATCAAAGCCCTCCTTGTGCATGCGCGCAATCTCTGCAAGCGGAGGCCTTTTGCCGCAGCCATTATCTTCCGGACAGTAGCCAAGCAAGGCACATCGCGCTCCCGTGTGCAAAAAAACAGAAGGTAGGGCCTCGGCACATGCATTGTACATGGCCTGCGCCACAGAGCGTATTTCCCACTGCGCCCTCGCACACATGCGCAGCGGGAAAAAGTTTTCATACAGCTCACGCGCGTTCATGGTTATGATAACCGACGTGCACATGGCCTGCGGAAGCACGTAGCGGGCATCTTCCTTGGGTATGCCTGCGGCCACGAGCATTTTATATGCCTCCATGGCGTCTGCCACGATTTTTTTGTAAGCCTCCAGGCTTTTTCCGTCCCCCAAAACCTTTGGTGGAATAACATACGCGCCCTGCGCGTCAGCATAGCGCTGGCTCTGCTGCGCATAGCTTGCCATGCGGTGCCGAACAAGCTGGTGTGAACACGCACGGGAAATTCCGCTTACATGAAATGTAAACGACGCGTGCTCTAATATGGACGTATGCCCAGACTTAATCACCTTTTCGACAAGCCGTTCCATGCTTTTTACGTCAGACTCGTGCGGCATCGCCCCGTCCGCGCTATAGCATCGCCTGGCAGCGCAGTATATTTTACGCAGACGGTCCTCATCACAGTCGAGCGTATTGACAATCACCATACGAGCAACCTCCTTGCAACGGCATATTGTTGCGGTTTGCCGCAAAGTTTAGCGAGTAAAAAAAAATTTGGCCCGGGAGTTACCCGGGCCTCTTTTGCCAGAAATGATACGCCTGCTTATTTAAGCAGGTCTAGTATCATCTTGATTTCTGGCGTGAACTTGCCATAGATCATGCGCACCTCCTAGTATATATTCTTATACCAAGGATCAGCGCTTTTTCGCGCGTTTTTGCTCAGGCTCGCTCGCGGCAGCCTCCTTTGGCTTGACAACCAGCCTTACCTGCTTGACGAGCACCTTGCTGATTACAAGAACCTCGTCCACATCCTCGAGCATTTCCAGATCAGGATCATCTGGATCAAACGATGCCGGCGCTTCAATGAGCGTACCTTTCTTGCGGAAAATATACATGGTCACTCTCCTTTCTTTAAACGATGCCTGGCGCACAACCCTGTCCGACGCCATGATTTCTGACAACTCAGCCTTGCCTACGCGCTTGCACGGAAACCTCGGGCATGCCACGCAGCGCGTTATTGGATACTGCTTTTTATTCTCCGGGCAGCGTATGAACGTCATCTTTAAGCTCCCGGAGTACTTTGGCATGCATCGGCATAAGCACCTCCTATGTTTATGCCTTATAACAGCCTATTTGCCCAATTCATAACGCACGACGCCGCCGGTGCGCAAGCTCTTCTGCACATCTATGAGCCACTGGTTTGATGATCCGCGCCACGGAAGGTCAAGCGTGCGCAGTTCCTGGTCGTACGGGCCATCCACAAGCACATCGATATAGGGCATGATCGGATTGTTTTTTACCTGATCCCAGGTAAAGCCGGTGTAGCACCAAACGCTGAGCCCAAGGCCGCCAATGCTGCCTGCAAGGCGCATGAATGGAGCCCACTGGTACAGCGGGTCTCCACCAGTGAACGTCACTCCAGAAATAAGCGGGCCGGCCTTGAGAATCCTGTTGAACACGTCGTCAATATGCCATATCTTGCCACCGTCAAAGCTGTGCGTATCAGGGTTTTGACAGCCTTTGCAGTTGTGCCCGCATCCCTGCGCGAATATGGCAACGCGCACTCCAGGGCCGTCTACGACGCTGTCGTCCACGATTCCTGCAAGGCGCACCAACTCCGTAGCATCTTTTGCTGACATGATTTCCTCCTCTTATTATGCTGCGGCCCCGGGAGTGCCGGGGCCTTGCTGCTGCTTAGCTAGTGTTATTGTTAAGCGTTTTTATTAAGCCGATGCCACGCATCACAGGAACATCTCTGGATTGCGGGCCTGCCAGTACTCACGGCATGTTATTGCAGATACGCTGCACCCGTTGCAGTCCTTTCCTGAATCAAGAGCCTCCTTCACTTTTTTCGCACCCACTCCCATATGTGCAGCCGCGTCACTGAAGCGACTGAAATATTGCTTGCCGTCTGGCGATGTTACAGCCATGAATACCGGGACGTACTTGCCATACTCGCATTCTTTGCGGGACAGTGTTCTAGGAGTCGTTACGCACGGGGTGCTTTTCCAGAGCAGTCCGTAGCAATGCTTGACTCCCTCGCGTTTTATGGCTGTCTCCTGGAGCGTAAGCTTTGGGATGTTCAGCATGCGGGCTGCTTCCTTGAGGCTTGTAAACGTGCGGAACGGAGTCCCGTCAAAAAAATACGCAGTTACGCGCGTGCTGCCCTGCGTGCGCGCAATCCTGAGCTTTTTCAACGTGCGCGGATTGTTTGCATTTTGCTCGCTCGTTACCCACAACAAGTTGTCCCAGCTGTTATTGATGCGGTTTGTGTCTTTATGATCTACGACAAGCCCTTTTGCATACCCATCGCAATACGCCATGGCCACAAGCCTGTGCAGTTGGATGGAGTGGCTCTTTCCCTTGCGCTCCCAATGATATGTCTTGTACCCCTGCGATGACGTGGATACTCTGCCAACAGGCTTGTCAGTCTTGATATACTTGAGGTCGCCTTTGCGATTGACTGCCACATACCCGCGCTTAACCTTGCTGCCCATCCTTGGAAGCTTTGAAATATCCGTCCATTCCCGGGTGTTTTGCGAACCAAGCTTGATCATACATCTCTCCTTGTTGAAGACTTAATTCTTAATATAATATTGTCCCGATTTTTGGAAAACTTTAACGAATTAATGCAATAAATTGCATATTTTATAGCAAAAATTTATGCAGAGAGAAAAGTGCTTTAAATATTAAACACTTGCATTTGTTAACCCGATTAAAAAAATTAGGCCCCGCAGCGACGCGGGGCCTTTGCATTACTTTTTGGCGCAGAGATCCGCGTGCTTGACGCGGTCGCGCTCCTCGGCGCGCTTGCCGTCATTAAAGCGGTCCAGCGTACCAACTAAATAGCCAGTTATGCGTCTTATGCGCTCAAAGAATACTCCCTTGCCAATTGTCTTGCCATCATTGTCCATTGGACTGTCCTTGGTTGAGGTACATACTATTAAATATTGCTTTCCGCGCATGGCTCACCATCAAG
This sequence comes from uncultured Treponema sp., assembly GCA_937891125.1. Classification (GTDB taxonomy): domain Bacteria; phylum Spirochaetota; class Spirochaetia; order Treponematales; family Treponemataceae; genus Treponema_D. Next base: position 124,061 of record CALAEZ010000009.1, read on the forward strand.
ATCGAACTCATGCCCCATCGCGCATTCACCGTAGCCAATTTCAACGCACGGCCTGCCAACAGAGAGGCAATACCAGACGTTGTCTTCGCCCTCTGTCATATAGGTGCAGTTCATGCAGTCTTTCATGCCTTCGCCTCCACGGCACTTGCAAAGGTGCCTGTGTCATGCACCTTGGACGTTTCTGGGTTGACCCACGGGCTGCCAGCGGCAGTGGTCATCGACGGGCTGGTTGGATTTGGCTGTATGCCTGGCGGCAGCCAGTTGCCCCAGTGGTCGCGGTACTGCGGCAGCTGCCCGCTCGGCGCTGCGCCCCTGGCAAGCCCGCTCACCGTTACCAGCAGGTCGTTCACCCTCTGCTCAAGGATGAGGACACGCTCCTCTAGCTCTCTCTTTGTCATTTAGGGTCTCCTCTTTGACAAGTGCTTAATTTTTAAGGATAATATTCGTACCGGAGGTGCTTTATGGAACTGCAAGAGTTTGTACACCGAGCAATTACACAGATAGCGCGCGGCATACAAGAAGCACAGCATGATTCAAATGGTGAGTACCTTGTATCCCCTATGCATTATGGTAACCAAATGCCGAGGACACAAACAGCTAATGTAGAGACGTTGGAGCCTGTAGACTTTGACATCGCCATAAAAGCCTCTTCTTCCAGCGACGGTAAATTTAGCCTGAATGTAGTCGGCTTCTCCATTGGCGCTACCGGCGGTGGTGCCGATTCCACTATTTCCCGCGTGAAGTTTCAGGTGATGGTTCGCTGGCCACAACAGAAGGTATAGTTGCTACAAAGCTAACAGCTCCATAGTCATACCCAGGGGTAGCAGGGTAAATTGGAATATTATTAAACCAAACCTCTGTTCCCTCATGGAGAACTCCTGACAGGCTCTCAAGCACGTTTTTTACCGTAGTAGAAACGTACGTATCGTTTCGCTCCTCTAGCTCTCTCTTTGTCATTCTGCATCCACCGTGATGTTGTACCTGATTGGCAGCCACTTTGCCTTGTCAAAGGCTGAGTCGCTCAGCTCCTTGGAATAGCTGTCCCCGAAGAACCAGGCTGCCATGCTGCATAGTCAGTTATGCGTCTTATGCGCTCAAAGAATACTCCCTTGCCAATTGTCTTGCCATCATTGTCCATGATAACACCTCGTTGTTGCTGTTATAAAGATTGCCCGCCTTTAAGATTGGACACTAAGATTTTGTATTTGTGAGCTGGCATCTCAACATCCATAATGGGCGTGTATCCTGTGACGCACAAATCAAAAATAAAGCCTTTTTGCAACGAAAACGCCAAATAAAAACGCAAGCATTAACAACACGAAGAGAAAAACAAACACCGATTCCAGCATAGCTAACCCTCCGTCTCAGTAAAAGGAAACCATTGCTTCATCTTATCCATCCCATAAGCGGGCTTGTTGTCATCAAGTCTTTCCACCACACAAACCATGCGTAGCACTTCATGCTGTTGTTCTTCCGGGCGTTATCGAAATCGCCATTCTTGGCGCACATCAGCCTCTTGCTGTAAACAAACACCCTCGCGGGTGGATATCTGCTGAATATGCGGTCGTACCGGTCAGCCGTTTCAAGGAATGTAACAGGCAGCAGCATAATCACCTTATGGTTTTTACCGCAGGCGTCCAGCGCTTTCAGTACGAACTCAGCGGCGTACTTATATGGCGGGTTCGTCACTATGTCTCCGTCCCATGCGGTGCCGCCATAGGAAAGGAAATCCAGCGTTTCGCCATAGCCGCGATCAACAAGGTCGGTGGCGCGGCCCAGCTTGCCGTACTGGTCGAACACTTTGGCCAGATGCCCCTCGCCGCACGCAGGCTCCCATATGTTTTCCAGCGCCGGTTCTATGCGGAGCAGGTCATGCGCCGCCCTAGGATCAGTAGCGTAGTAATCGTTAGGTTCAGCATCACTCGAACGCGCTATGACTTGCCTGTAATTCGTCGTCATAACCCGCAATCCTCCGTGGGGGTCACCGTTCACTCATCTCCTCCTCAACTTGCATCCTGGCCCAAGCCAGCTTTACCTCTGTGCAGCCCAGCTTTGGATGGCTCTTGCAAAACTCTGTGCAATGGCATAGCGGGATGTAGCTATCAAGGTCGGTATCATAATAAGGGCAAAGTTCATCACCTTTGTGGTACTCTACGCTCAATTTTGCCATCCGCACGGCCACGCGCCCATTGAACTCCGCTGCGTCCTTGAAATCGTTCAGCATGCACCACCTCCACGCTTGCCACAAACTATTCGCAACGCACTAGGCAAAGACCATCCTCGGTATTTTCCAGGTACTGCACAAATACATCGGGCTCGTCGCCTACGCGCTCGCGCACGTACGCAAGCCCGCCCAAACACACCAAGTCTACGGAATAGTCGCCGTCGCGAAACACTTCGCACAGGACTATGTCCTCTTCTTTTACCGCAAATGGATCTTCTTTTGCACAGGCAGCGCATGCCAGCGCGCACAAAAGCAAAATGAGCTTTTTCATGGGTATCCTCCTTAGATAATAAAATCCGCCATGCACCTGTACGGCAGCATGCCGGATATCTTATGCTTGCCAATGCAGCCGAAGATTATTTCAGCAGTTCCTTAATAAATGGCATGGCCTCAGTAAGTGAATTTGAATAGTCCCCTATGCTGTCAAGCTTTGCGCGCAAACCAGGCAGCCTGCCTGAAATGTCGCGCCCCAGCAGAGATTCCACGCGTATGTCTATGCATTCTATGGCCGCAGCTATGCAGCGTCGCGTATTGATGTGCGACCACTCAATATGGCACATGAGCGCGGTAAACATGCATACAACTGCGAACATCCACTTTTTTCCGGCAGCAGATACTGTTTGCGATTTCATTGCGTTGCTCCTAGTCTCCTTTATGCTTCCAACTCGCCCCTCGACAGCGCATCTGCAATCAGCGATTCCGCTTCCTCAACAGTCACGCGCTGCATTCCAGGGTCTAAGTGCAAGTCGCCTGCCTTGGAAAAGTCATCCGTCATAGACGTTCGGAAAACTCCCTTGCGGAAGCTGCTGAACTTTTCAGTTATTGGAATCGCCACAGCGTATCCTCGACGAGGGTCCCAATACTTGTCATTTTCGCAGTGGGCATCGTGCTCCTTTCTTGTAACTCCGCTGTGAAAATGCACCCTGCCGCATAACGGGCACCTGAAGCTGACGAACAGGTTTCCTTCTGCAGACCTCACGTATGCAGCGAAAACTTCTACGGCGTCCTTACCACTGCCGCTTACGCCCTGGCCAATCACATCAGCAGTTTTCTTTCCTTGTATGAACACTGACTTTCCTCCACAGATGATGCAGCCTGGACTCGATGCAGTCGTCCAGGCTGCGTTATTAGTTATTCCTCAAGCGGCGGGAGCTTGTACTTCAGCCGCAGCTCTTCATAATGTTCTGGCGAAATGCCTTCGCCATCGTGGCGGCCGCAGCGAGGGCATACATCACCAATGATGCCAGTGTACCCGCACACAGGATCACGATCCACAGGATGGTTAATAGAGCCATAGCCAATGCCTGCAGAAGCCATATAGCGAATGATTGACTCAAAAGCAGGCAGGTTTTGAGACGGGTCTCCATCCACCTCGACATAGGTGATGTGCCCGGCAGGCGTAAGCGCATGGTATGGGGCCTCCAGGTCTATCTTCTCCTTGATGCCAATCCTGTGGTAAACCGGCACATGGAAAGAGTTTGTGTAATAGTCGCGGTCCGTTACTCCAGGAATGACACCGTACTTCTTTTTGTCGATGCGCACGAAGCGGCCGGACAAACCCTCTGCAGGAGAGGCGATCAGCGTGAAGTTCAGGCCGAGCTCCTTCGTCTTTTGCTTTGCAAAGTCGTCCATGAACTTTACGATGCGCAGGCCAAGCTCCTGCGCATCTGCGCTCTCGCCGTGGTGCTTGCCAATGAGCGCCTTGAGGCACTCCGCAAGCCCTATGAAGCCGTAAGACAGCGTGCCATGCTTGAGTATGTCGCCAAGCTCGCTTGACGGCTTAAGACTGTCGCTGTCCATCCACACGCCCTCGCCAATCAAAAACGGAAAGTTGTACGCGTGGCGCCGGCGCTGTATTTCAAATCGCTCGATAAGCTGGCGCGTCACAAGCTCCATGATCGATCGCAGACTGTCAAAGAACTTGCCTGTGTCGCCATGCGCTTCAATGCCCAGGCGTGGAAGGTTGATCGACGTGAACGACAGGTTTCCACGGCCTGAGGTTGTCTGGCGGCTTGTGTCGTACACGTTGCTGATCACGCGGGTACGGCAGTTGTGGCTGCACACGCCAGAGAGATCGAACATGTCACTGGCCGTCTCTACGTCGTAGCTGCACTCTTCAAGATGGTAGCTGGATATGGAAACAACCTTGCACAAGTCACCAGTCTTTGACCCTATCCCATCGAAAGTTGCCAGCGCTTCCTTCTTCTTCCCGCAAGCCATGTAAGAACGCAGTTCATCATAAAGATCCTTCGTTGCAGAGGTCAGCGTGACCACGTGACGAATCTTTCCTGCATTGCAATTCTTGTAATGGTTACGGTACAGCTTGCCAATGAACCCAAGCGCCTGCCCAAGAAGCATCTGCTGCGTCGCAAGCTCCTGGTTCGTGCTGCCAGCCGAAATGTTGCACCTGCCATTTGACACGTGAATATGCCCGTCAGCATCCAGCATTCCAGCGAAAAAGGCCATCTTAGCTTCCCTGTTCCAAGAGAACACAACGTTCGGCACATGCCGTTCAGCCTTGCGAAGTCCGCCATACAGCTCGGTAAGCTGATTCTTTGCTGCCCTGAAAGCTCCCGTGTTGATGCGCACGTCGAAGTAGTGCCCGCGTTCTCCGCGGTCCTGCTCCGTAAGCGCCACAGAAAAGCCCATGCTCTCGGAAACGCGCTTCACCTTCTCGTAGATGTCCAGCTCATCAGGACCGATGCTGAGCACAACAGTTGTGTCGTACGTCCCATCGCACAGCAAGAGCCCGAGGAGCCATGCAAGATCAGCTTCCTGCTGCACGCATTCCTCAGAATACTGCGTCGAAATGCGGCGAACCTCGTCGCCGACGGCAAGATCTCCAACCCGCGTACGCCCCTTGCCTTCCACGGGAAGGTAATGGTCTTCCGTGAGCGTGAGGTTGCGGCCGTCTGAGAACTGAATGAGCTTCCAGTTGTTCTTGTTCGGATTTTTAATGATCTTGCGCACCTTGACGAATCCGCCGGCATTAGAGTCGTAAATGCGAACGTCTTCATCTTCCAGGTCTATGTACTCCGAGACACCGTGCTTCTGCACATGATGGAACATGGCGAGCTTGCTGAATGCACGGCTAATACCTTCGACATTCAGGTAATCTCTCACCTTATACGTAATTATTTCAGTACCTTTCGAGCATCCCATGTACCCTATCTCCCCCTCTGGCGAGCCGTCTGGCAGCGCGTACTGCGCGTTGAACGGCGCATCCATGAAGGAAAAGTTGGGGAACAGCCTCTTTGCAGACACGCGGCAGGCAAGCTTGAACAAATCTCCGTTGGGGTCGCCGTCGTTCAGGCTCACGCCTTTTTTCACCTTGAATATGCTCACTGGGAAAATGCAGGTCTCGCCATTGCCTAGGCCTGCCTCTGTTGCCAGCAGCAGATTTTTGGTCACCATGCGCCCTTCTTCGGACGTGTCCGTGCCATAATTGAGCGAGCTGAACGGAACCTGCGCGCCCGCGCGGCTGTGCAGCGTGTTCAAGTTGTGCACGCACGCCTCCATGGCCTGATATGTCGCCCTGTCCGTGCGCTTCAGCGCCATGCCCATCACGCGCTCGGCCTCATCGCTGCCCATGCCGAACACGTCGCGCAGCCGCTGCCCGACGATGCCTTTGCCCTCGGCGTTGAGGATATGCCACCCGCTGCCCGCTGCGTAGCTGCGAAGCCCGTCCTTGAACGCATCCAGAACCTCATTGTCCGGCGTGCGCACGTCCTCTACTACCTTGCACAGCTCCGAGATGTACGTCTTGGCAACGCCCGGCGCCATGTAATAGTCAAACGCTGGCACGCTCTGCCCGCCGAACATGTCGTTCTGATTGCTCTGTATGGCTATGCAGGCGAGAGAAGCATACGAGCCGATGCTGTTCGGCTCACGCAAAAAGCCATGCCCAGTGCTGAAGCCGTGCCTGAACAGCTTTTCCAGGTTTATCTGGCAGCAGTTCAGCGTTATGCTGTAAAAGTCCAGGTCGTGAATATGTATGTCGCCGTCAAGGTGCGCCTTTGAAAACTCAGGCGCCAGCACCTTTTTGCAGTTGTAGTCCTTGGCTGCCGTGCTTCCGTACTTGAGCATGACGCCCATGGGCGCGTCAGCGTTGATGTTTGCATTTTCGCGGCTCTCGTTAACTTCGAGCGAGCTTTTCTTGGTAAAGTCGTCAAACAAGTTCATCAGCGAGGTTTTTGCCTCGCGCACGTCCGAACGGCGCTTGCGGTACAGTATGTACTGCTTGGCAACCTCTTTATCCACGTTCATCAGGGCGTGCTCAACCATGTCCTGTATTTCTTCGACAGACACCTTTTTGCTGGAAAGGCATTGCTGCGAAACTTCGCCCGCAACTGCCTCGGCAATGTCGTTTGCCTGGAATGAATCCCTGCCGCAGTCGTTAACGGCGGCTTTTCTGACGGCCTCGTAAACGCGGGCAGCGTCAAATGTTTCTTTGCGTCCGTCGCGCTTTATAACTTTTGTAAGCATTGCTTATCCTTGCTGATTTGTTTTGGCGGGAGTCAAACTCCCGCCGTACCTAGGAGGTGTATGATACATGCGGTTGCACGCTGGCACGGCTACTGACCACAAAAAGGGATGCTCACCGTGCCCTAGACCGCAGGCTAGCCGTTGGCTGCCTTGAGCGCCTTGCCTATGGCCGTTTCCAGGGAAGCGCCCGTGCAAATATGCGTGTTCCCTTCTGGGTCGGACACTTCGGCAAGGTACTTCTTTTTTTCTTCGTCATAGTACAGGCATTCAAGTATCCAGCCCTTCAGCAGGGCGGAATCCAGCTCTTTATCAAGCGACATCAATGTTCTCCAAAATTTCGCCGGCAATTTGCTCAGGCGTTTTATCAAGCACGGAAATCCTTGTTTCGTTTTCCGTGAAATCAACATTTGCATAAAAGAGAGCGCGGTATTCCCACTCTTTGTCAAACGCACGCTCGTACTGATCAAGCTCAACGCCTTGCTGCAAAGAGCGCTGCAAAGAGCGCAGCAGCGCATCGCGGAACGGAAGCGTCAGGATAAAGTAATGGACGTCATCAAAGCGGCATAACTCCTGCCCAGCTAATTCAAGCAAGCCTTTTACCGACGTGATGAGGCTGGCATACATGAGAGCGGATTCTTCCATGTTCTTGCAGTATTTTTTAAGCCGGCCGCCCTGATACACCACCGTTGACAGCCAGTAACGGTCAAAGATTACCGTCTTGCCCTGCTTGACCAGCGGAGCAACCGTCTCCTGCAGCGCCTTAACCATGTCCCCAACGTATAAAAGTACGGAAGACATCACGGGCTCGTTCTCAAGCTCTGCGGCACGCAGCTTTGCATCCGGCGTGGGAAAACTGACTATTTCGGCATCGCGAATCTTATTTTTCAGTACTTGGGCCACTGTGGACTTTCCGCAGCCGTCTATGCCTTCAAGAACTATGAGCCTGCCCATGACGACCTCCTGATTTGTTGAATGCAATCACATATTGCCCTTGCAAATAAAAAGATTTAGGCCCAATTCGCACATTTTTTGGGCGATTTTTGACACAGTGCCGGAACCTGTTAAAATTCAAGGAAAACATTTTGCCTCCCATTTAAAATTTTTTGGCGGCCACGGAATAATGGCCGCCTTGGCATATGCTTATATCAGAATAACCGTAGCTTTTAGGTACACCCTTATGGAACAGCCCCGCATGCCTGTTGCATTAAGGTGCAAAATGCGGTAAATGTAACACGTGTTCTTAAACGTTAAAGAGGTTTCGGTACAGTCATGGAGATAGGATACGTGCGCGTGAGCTCTGTTGACCAGAATACGGAACGGCAGCTCGCAGGGGTAAGCCTTGAAAAGGTTTTTACGGATCACCAGAGCGGGAAAAGCGCAGACAGGCCCGCGCTGCGCGAGTGCATGAACTTTGTGCGCGAGGGGGATACGCTGCATGTGCACAGCATAGACCGCATGGCGAGAAACCTTGCCGACCTGCTGTCCATGATTACGCAGCTGAACAGGAAGGGCGTCGTCATACGCTTTCACAAGGAAGGGCTTGTGTTCACTGGAGACGACAGCCCCATGCAGAGGCTGCACCTGCAGATAGTGGGCGCCGTTGCCGAGTTTGAACGCGCCCTGATACGCGAGAGGCAGGCTGAAGGCATAGCCCTTGCAAAGAAACTCGGCGTCTACTCAGGCAGGAAGCGCAGCAAGAGCCGGGAAGAGATACTGGCCATAGTGCAGGATGCTAAGGAGACGGACAACGTATCGGCAACGGCCAGGAAGAACAAGGTGAGCCGCACTACGCTGTACAGATGGATGAAGTTTGCAAAAGATGGCCAGCAATGAATGCAGCCAGCCTTATACTAAACGCCGGCCTTGTACCTGAACGCCGACCACATGGCGGCGCGGAACACAGGGCTGTCCGGCACATTTTCCATGCGGCGTGCAAAGTCGTTCAGCGAAGCGAGCAGCTCGTTATACAGTGGATCTTCCGAGCGTTTTGACATCACGGTGTCAAAATACTCGCGCAGGCCGCGGTCCATGCTTTCCTGCATGGACTGCACTTCCTGCTGGCGCAGCTGCTCAAGCTGCCTGGAGCGCAGCTCTTCCACAGACACGTACCCCGCCGGCTTAGGATACATCCCCGTATTCTTGAGCATGGCGTAAAACCAGTTTGCCATGTTCTGAACAGGATTGTCGGCGTGGTTGTTGGCCACGTCAAAGGCGCACCACTTGAGGTACTGAACCATCAGCGCAGGGTCTATGCCAAACTCCGTTATCCACAAACTTATCTGTTTTTCAGATAAGCCAAATTCACGCCAAGACGTTAGCTCCGGATGGTCGAGGCTTATTGCCGGCTGTTCCTGCCTTTGCGCCACAAATTGCCCGCTGCTTTTGCTTTTTGGCTGTTCGGCAGATAATGCTTCTGGTGCTGCCATGCCATGCGCTTTAGAAAACGCCTCGACAACCGCACTGTCCAGCGAATAGCTCATGCCTTTGAGCATGCCATAATTGCCTACGCCGCGGTATGTGAAAAAACCTTCCTTGTCCAGCCGCTTAATGGCCGTGCGTATGGTTTCGTAAGGCACGCGCCCGCGCCTGCCGTATATCTCGACATGGGCAAGGTTGATGAAGTTTTTCGCCTTGATAAGCGCGCGGGCAAGCTCCACGGCAACTTCGGACAGGCTGCGCATGCGCCGTTCCATGTCTGAGGATGGCGGTTCTGCCTGCGTTGGCTCAGGCTGCGCGGCCACTGCAACAACATCTGGCGGTTCTGCCGGCTTTTGCTCTGGCTGCAGCGCAGGAAGCTGCATTGCCTCGGCGAGCTCTTCAGGCACGTCGCCTCCTTCGGACGCTGCTGCTATGGCAGCCTGCTCGGCAATGCGGTTTTCCTCTTCTTTTTCACGCGCGCGCTGCGCGGCCATGCGCATGTTGGCCTGCATCTGCGCCAGCAGCGCAGACGACCGGCTAGCCATTGTTCACGCCCTCATCTTCATCAAACGGAGAGCCGTTTGCTATGAGCGCCTGCATTTCTTCGCTGACCAAATGGCATCTTTGCATGACTTCAACAGCAAATTCGCGGTAGCACTTTGCACTTTTCGTGCGCGTGAATGCATCGATCACCGTCTTGTTCAGGCCGTGCGCCTTGTTTATGTCCGTGCTGTTGATGATCTTGGATTCAAACAGGCGCGTGCCGTACGACTGCTGCAGCGCCTCAAGCATGGTCTTGCATATGGACAGCCTGGAGTCGTACATGGTCATAAGCACGCCAAGCATTTCCTGGTTGTGGTCCGTGTAGCCGCGCATGGCTGAAACGGCGTCCATGAACTGCTCAAGGCCGTTCAGCGAGAATATGGACGAGCTCTCAATGGGCGTTATGTAGTAGTCGGACACCGTGAGCGCGTTGGCAACGCACGGCCCGCCTATGTTTGGCGGGCAGTCAATGAGTATGAAGTCGTAGGCGGAGAGCGTGGCGCTGTCCAGCTTTTTGTCGAGGCACATGAACGCGGCAGGATTGCTTGGCGCCAGCCGGTTTACGGACGCGAACAGGTCAAGCTTGCTCGGCATCAGCCCGATGTTCTTGTACTTTGAAGGGACAATGCAGTTGACAGCGTACTTTTGCGCGTCGTCAAACAGCGTCGACACGCCCTTTATCTGCTCCTCAGGATGCACCTGGCCAAGTATGGACGACGCGTTTGCCTGCGGGTCCATGTCGATGACCAGGACCTTTTTATAGCATGGCTTGAGCGTCAATGCGTGCGCCAGGTTCACTACGGTTGTCGTCTTGCCTACGCCGCCTTTTTGCGTCGCTATGGAAATTATTATGGGCTTTTTTGGCATGAGGACTGCTCCTTGATTCGCTCTTTTTGTGAGCCATACATGCTTTAATAAAAGCTGTCAACTGCACGCATCTAAAAAAATTCAAAGCAATCTGTAAGGTTATTTATCACTTTATCTGTCACTATAAACACATCTTTTTAGCAGTTAGTTTTTTAACTACTACTACTTTTAAAACTGCACCGACTACCTAGTTGAGTACCTAGTTGGTTTATGGCAACATAGTGGAATAACATGATAAATTTATGCAACCGGTTGCGTACCTGGTTGAGTACGTAGTTGCGTACCTGACTGATTCCCGCAGCGTCCACTCCGTTTCCTGACCGCGTACCTGACTGATTACAAGGTTTGCAAGCTTGCTGCTTAGCTTTGTAATTTGCATGCTGCCTTGCTTATTATGTTGCTTGCTGATTGCGTATGTGGCTAGGTAGTAAACTGACTTTGTAGCTAATTTACTAATTAGCATGCTGCCTAGTTTGCTAGTTTAGTACTAGGTTGACTACCTAGTTTAGTACCTGGTTTATTGTGCTGGCATTTTGCAGCAGGACAATCAGGCTATGGCCGCGTGCATGCGTATGAGATCGCCAAGCATCTCGGCATTGTCCTGCTTGCGGGGCTGCAGGTACTTGGCTATGGCCCCGCCATGGAGCACCCACTCGGGATTAACCATGCGCTTGCGCAGAAGCGTAATGAGCCAATTACTCGGTATGGCCTTCTTTTTGCTGTTTGCCTGCGCTATGGCAGACGGCTGCACTTCGAGAAATTTTGCAAGCTCAGACCACGTGGAACAGCGAGAAGCATCCAGCATCCTGTCCATGGCATCGTCAAATTCGTTGTCGCTCAATGTTTGCCCCCAACTGAGTCGCTTAATGAATATTAACAGCAAGTTACCACTTTGGCAATACCCATCGCATAAAGTTTTCAAGCAGTTGAACATGCATCAACTCCATTTGGTTATAAATTTTGCTAAAAAACATTGCCTTTTGGATATAACAAGAAATATTACTATGAGTCACGTTAATTTTTATCCAAACAAATAGGGCGCTTATATGCGCCCTATGGAGTATCTTGCTGTAATTGCTAGTTAAAAAATTAAGGGTGCACGGGGATGAGTCGAACATCCATTGCCAGGCAAGGACCCTGGCGAGCTGCCGTTGCTCAACCGTGCATGATGCCTGACTTAGCTTTTGGCAACGAATTCTTCTGGATTTTTGACATTAAGCAGCAGGTTCTGAATGTCTGCGAGGGAAATCTCGTCCTTCTTCCATGTCTTGATGATGTCCATCACGGCTGGAACGCCGTTTTGCCCGACTATGACAAGCAGCGTTATGATATCGGCTATCTTCATTTCAATACCTCGGCAACTTTACTGTTTATGGAAATCCCGTAGCTTGCCGCGGACACCACGAGGTTTTTAACCGCGTCAACACTTTCGGTTATGCCTTGCAGGACAGCCGCCTTGTCCTTGGCTTCGCGGCTCACTTGCCAAGTGTATAATGCCGTGGCCGCAGCACGGAATGCGTCTACGTAAATATGCGCCTTGACGTTGATAACCTCGCGCTGCGCATCGGTGATGATGCCCTTTGCCTGTGCCTGCGCCACGGATTCCATGACGGCAACGTAGGTAATGTCGGCAGACTTCAGCGTCTTGTAGGCGTTGGTTGCAAAGTCGTCATTCTCACAGCCTGGAAGGAGCAGGGCGAACAGCATTGTACAAATAAGGCAGATAAATGCTTTCTTCATGTTGTCACTCCGTATGTTTAGGTAAAGGTTGCCTTGGGCGGCGGCTAAAAAAAGGCGGCCAGGCATAGGTGCCATGGCCGCCGCTGACACTACAGCGTATAGTGCGGAGGATTAAAGAAGCGGCTGAGATCGGCAGCCATGTCGCTGCTGAGCGTACGGTTTTCATAGCCATTGCACAATTCCGCTATTGCGCGGACATCATACCACCTGTAGTTGCTGCTAATGGCTACGCTATACCCTTTGTCATAGGATATGATGGTCAGGCACCGTGCAATTGCACGGTTTGCTTCCTTAATCATTGCGCCTTCCTTCATTGCGAAGGTTTGCGCTATTTCCCCGCTGTCCTTTATCCGCACGTAATTTGCCGTCTCCTCCATGGGAATGGCGTGCAGCCGGATTTTCTTTGGCCGAGGAACTTTGCACCACGATCGCAAAGCCCGAACCCTTTCTTCCTTCGCTTCTGGCGAGAGAGACTCCCATGCGGATTTCAGACGCGCACTGGTGTGCTTGCGCACATCATCGCTCATGTTGCGTTCGGTTGCCCGTGCGCTTATCTTCCTATGCTTCTGCATCATCCGCTTATCTTCTGAAGATAAGCTGTCCCACATTTCGCGCGTGTCATGCTCCTCGCCAATGCTCCTGAGGAGCTGATGGGCAAAACGGCTGAATGCCGCGTTCATGGCAGATGTCGCCGCAACATCCGCCTTAGCCTGCATGCTTTTTCCAAGGCTGTTCATAAGCATGTTGATGACAACCTTGTCAGCCTGCAGGCGCGCCTGCATAATTCCGTCCATGTCCAGAGTCGCGTCCAGCATAGCACTCTGTTCCACATCAACTGCACCAAGATGCGCGTTCATAAAACCTCCTTGCATAGATGAATAAATAAAAACCGCCAGCATATTGCCGCTGGCGGTCTTAATGGGCGGGCACATTGCTGCGCCCAGTTTCAATACGGTAACTTATACCACGCTATTCCTGATTTTTCTCACTGCCTTCCTGCACAGCCTCTTTCTTTTTCTCGCCTGAAGAATCAGCAACGTCAGCAGAGCCAGCTATGTCAGCATACCCAATTGTCTTTTCTTCGGATAACTCCTCAACAGGAGCGCCGTATTTTTCCATGATGGTCCTCATAAGCTGAAGTTTCTTTGCGATGGGGTAGTCCCCGCATAGAAGATTGCACCTCCTGCAGGACAATATGAGATTGTCCATGCTGTCCACGCCACCCTTGGACAAAGGAAGCACATGCTCAAGCGTGGATTCCTCCACGGTAAGCTCCCTTCCACAGTAGCCGCAGCGCATGCCTCCGTCGCGCTCCGCAATGGCCCGCACCAGCCTGCGGCGGTTGTCAGCCTTGCGCACGAGGCGCTTGCCCTGCTGCGGAAAAGGCGAGAACCCGCTCGACCACGAATTGTGCGCCGTAAACGCACGGATGGCCTTTGCGGCTATGGCGTTTGGCAGCATGCGCCCCTCATTTGTCCTGTGCACGACACCGTCGCCCTTTGTGGTCGCAAAGCGCAAAACCTCGTCATCGCTGCGCGGCTCCTGCAGCACGGCGTAGCGCTTTTGCAGCCACTTTTTAAAAGCCTTTATGTTTATCAAGATAATCTCCTCGCGTACAAATAAGTCAAAAGGCCACATCAATGCTCCTTGTTTTCAGTGCCCGATAATGCTGCCCTTCATCTTGCCGGAAGGGTAGTAGCGCGCCTTGACAAGATATTCTGAGCAAAGGCTGCGCAGCAAGGTGCCAAGCCTGCTTTTTTGGGAAGGTTTTTTTGGCACGGCACCGGCGGCCATGTCTGCTACGCGCATGCAGTCCGTGTACAGCGTGACATTGCCTTGCCGAAGCATCCCCTCGCTGCGCATGCGGTACAGGCCGGTGAGCGCTGCAGCAAACTCAGCCTCCGTGCTCGACCCTGGATGCCTGCTCGACAACAGCGCTGCGGCTCTGCTTATATGCCATATGAGCATGCCGGAATCCGGCGTGCCATAAAACAGGGCGCAGCTGCAGCGCATGCCGCCTTCAAGAGGCAGGAACTGCCCGTCGCTAAGCAGTGAATACTCCATTGCCACCCCTGCCAAACAGCTGTATGTCGCTGCCGTACATGCTGTTTACGCGCACGTCAACCGCGTCGCCCTCAAACCGCACCACGACATATCCCATGTCCATGTGCAGCTCCTTAACGGTGCACATGTCTTCGCCAAGCGCAGGGAACAGCACCATGTCGCCAACCTGCAGGTCTCCCCAGGATACGCTGGGCGCGTACCATGTGTGCCGGTCGTCAGGACGCGCCGTCTCCTGTTCTTCCTGTTCTTCCTCAGCAGAACGCTGCTCAGCTGCTTGAGCGGCGGCTTGCTCTGCATGCTCGAGATCTGCCTTCAGCCGCGCCTCCAGGACCTCCTCAAGCTCTGCCGCTTTTTTGCGCGCCTCGGCAAGCTCCCTGCGGAGGATATTCTCCGTCCTCGTGCCGTGGATGTACTTGAAGTCCCTTGCTGAGAACGCCATCTTCGGCTCCTGATCCATGTTGCCTTCAAGGTAGTTCTTCAATGTTTCGTAAGGCGCTTCCTCGAGCGCAGGCTCAAACGTATTGATGAACCAGTCCAGGTACGCGCCAGTGTAGCTGGCAACGTTGAAGCCAACGTAAATTATGCCTTTTGCCGTGCATGAATCGTGGACGGCCTCGCTCTCGCTGAATATGGCCTCGTCCCTGTACGCGTTGAGAAAGTTTGCCGAGATGCGCCTTACGCTCTCCGACCCGGTCATGCTGCGCAGCGGGAGCGCGTAGCATACCCAGTCGCCAAGGGACATCCGGTAGTCAAGCCATAGCAAAGGAAGACGATCAGCACGTATGACGCCATTTAAAAGGCGCACAGACGTACCCAAAGTCGACGTGAACGATTTGAAGAACTTCTCGCGGAACTCCGCGCTGTCCGTGCATGTGATGACGATGTCCGGCGTATACCCGAGGGCGTCGTCAATTTCCGCAAGGGAATACACGCGCTTGCGGAATACGGGAATGTCTACGCCGCGGTACAGCAGCGCCTCCTGCCGTATGGCTTCGACCTTCGGCAGGCCGAGGTTATGCTCGCTGTGCCCCTGGCTGCCTATGTTCTCCACATTCACCACGTCGTCATCAAAGACAGACACGCGCCTGAACCCCATCCCAAGCAGCGCCTTCCACTGGAAATTGCCCAGCCCGCCAGCGCCGACGATGGCCACGGACATGCTGCGCACCCTGCGCATGGGAAGAACGCTGGAAAACCTGAGGTCGGCATCGTCCATGTCGATGTCCGGGTCTTCGCGCAGCGCACGGCTGTGCTGCATTGCCCATTCCAGAAATGCCCCGCGCGGATCGCTCTGTCCTTGAGATTCCATGCTTTCCTCTGCCGGGAACAGGGAGCCTTCCGGAAGGGAGCTTGCAACGTTATCTTCCATAACTGACATAATCCTTCTCCTTTTGCGGCGGCCTTTGCTGGCCGCCGCACATATTTTGCTTATTCTGCTGCGGCTTCCGCCTCTGCCTGCTTCAACAAAGCGCCTTCTGCATAGGCTTCAGAGTCCATGGCTTCTCCCACGCAGTCTTCTTCCGCGTACCCATCATAGCAGTCACTGATTGCCTCAAGGTCACGCAGGCGGTCCGAATAAAAGCGGCGCACTGCGTAATTCGCATCCGGGTACTCGAACATCGGCCACGCATCTTCTTCTTTTTGCCAGGTATTAAGCCGGTCCTTCCTGCCGCACCAGCTCGCGATCTTTGGCTCCACCTTCTCCTTTACCGGCGCCTTGTACATCGCTCCATCTACTATGGCGTCAATCTCCTTTTTGCGCGCCGGGGTGAGCGCTTCAACATATTCAGGTTCAGACCACGTAATGGCTACTGCCGCAGGAGTGGTGATCATCGCCGGATCATACTGCACGAACGATGCCTTGATGCCGGCATGGCACGTTACAACAACGTAGAAGCGATAGGCATCGTAAAAGCCAAGCTCGTCACGGGCGCTCTGCTGGTTTTTGTCGACAGACGAAAACTCGGGCATGTTCATGCTGTGGTGGCTGTGAAGGTGGCAGAGAAAGCGGTGCAGGCCGTTCTCCTTGTAGTACGGATATTTATTCTTCAAGAAATCATAGTACTTTATGGAGTCGTCAGCCTGCATTGACACAGCGCCTGAGCTCGCCTTCTGGCCGGGCATGAACCAGTCGAACGCCAGGAAATGCGGACGGTGGCCGTCAAGCTTCTTCAGCGTCAGGAACACAGCCCACTCCTGGTGCGGGAACTTGTGCGTCAGGTATTCTATCTCCTGATAGCATCTGCTTGTGAAGACGAGCAGAGGCACGGACATGTCCAGGTACAGGTCGCGGAGATTGCGGCCCTTGAAATCCGAGCTTTCAATGAGCCTTGTGCTGTTGTCTGGGCTGACAGGATCAACGTCCCAGCTGCTGATGCGCAGGTTTGGCTCGTTGAACGGGAACTTTGCGTTGTTGAAAGACACGCTTGAAGACATATGTACCTCCAATAGATGGTTAATTACATTTACATGCGTATTGCATCGAGGAGCTTTTTCGCCCCCATGTTGCCGCCATCTGCCTGCAGGGCATCCGCAAGCAGCTTCTTGAGCGCCCGCGGAGCGTTGTACGCCCGCTCCTCCCATGCGCCTTTCAGGTGTTCCCTGATGACTGGGTCAGATGCGATGTCCAGAATTATTGCCGAGCGCATGGCCCTCGTGCGGATGCTTGCGCCGATTCCGCTTGGAAGCCTGTCCATATGCTTGAGCAGCCACAGGCCATACGCCTTTACAAAAGCCTCGCTGAAGGAGCCTGCCAGAATCCCGGCAGTGTCCAGAACCCCGACAAGTTTCCTGTCCTTGTCAGGAAGCATGGTCTGCGCCATGAGAAACAGCTCGTCAGCATGCTCAATGGCGGAGACTGCCAGGTCTGTAGACAGCTGCGGCGTCCTGTATGCAGGGTGATCATACATGTCGAGCAGGTTGCCATGCGTCGCCCAGATATGGAAGCGGCGCGCAAACTCGAGGAATGCCGACGGGGTCATTATTTTCGGCAATTCCTCGACAAACCTGTTCCCTCCGAAGCAAATGCGGTCAAATGGCTTGCTTCTCGGATACGTGCCCGACACATGCGGGTGCGAATACTGCTCCGGCTCCCAGTCCGCAGCCATGCGCCCATTCAGCAGCACTCCGCAAGTCTCGTTGCTGATGGCCACTGACTTGTCAAGCATGTATTCCGCCTTGAACGAATACTGTGGAAGAGATGCGTATATGACGTTGTCGTTTCCTATGTCGTAGCTGCGGTACGGCATGTGAAAATACATGGGCGCATCCGTGTACTTTACAAAAAGCATGCCCATTCCGCCAACTGAGGTGGAAATCGTTACGGAGCAGTCGTCTATGCCGGAAACAAAGCCTTCCGCATCCTTTGCCGAAACATCCGTGCGCGGCGCAGACAAAAGCCGCTGCTTGTCAATGAGCAGGTCATGCAAGCGCTTGCGCACAGCCTCTATTTCCTTGCACAGGGCGTCAAGCCTGTCGTTACCGGACACACCTAGCAGCTTGCTGTTCAGCACACCTGCTATATATTCCGAGTTTCTATCGCCCATGAAACCTCCTTTGTCCGCGCTACACTGCGAACATGCTGAATAATTCATCCCGCGGGCAGTCTTTCCGCGGCTCAGAGCCGCCAAGAAAAGACCGTATGTCCGCAAGGCCAAGAAAAGCCATTGGCTGCGCTGGCATGGCAAGCCTTGCCAGCGACATTCCGTACGACGGATCCGCATACGAAAACAGCGCGTTCTGCTTTGGAGACAGCGCAGCAAGCCCGTTGTATTTTTGCAGCCCGTACATCGCCCTCAGCCCTGCTGCAGCGCGCTCCGTCGATGGAAGGAGCATGACATTGACCAAGTGCTCAGCGCTGTATCCGTAAAGGATGGGCAGGGTAGCATGCACTCCATTGACAGGCCGCAGCACGACGATTCTCCTCGGAAAGCCATATCCTGCGTACCTGCTGTTTTGAATGACGGGGAAATTTAGCCTGCTGCACTCGAAGGCTCTTCCAAGATTGCTAGCGACCGACGTTATGTGCTCGCCGACAGACGTGTTTTCATCTGCCGAATACAGCATGCCCGCAGGCACCGTTTCAATGCTGCCGGAGCCATGCCCTGACTGCTGCTGGATTTCTATTGCCGCCTTGCAATCGTCATGAAGGCATTTGATGATAATCATACTGTAGAATTCTTTAGCGCCATCACACTCTTTGTATTCATTCGGCAGCAGGGCATAGGCGGCACGCATAATGCTGTTGCAGGCGGAGAGGTGCCTGCTTACAAGAGAAAAGTACTCTTCGTATATGTCTCCTAGGTCAGGCGGCATGGCGTACTCAATCAGCTTATAACGCTCGGCGCCCAGGCCGATGAGCGGGTTCCCGTGGACGCTTCTCATTGTGTGAAACCTTCCTACCGCATGCACAAAGTTAACGAAGTCAAACAGGGCAAACGAATAGGACAGCACAATGGCATCAAGCGCGTCCGTGTCCCACCCAGGCAGCGGCTTCACCCACAAGGCTGGAGCGCAGAACGAGCGTTCCGTGCCGAAGTCCTTGTCGCTGAGCAAAGCCCTGCAGGCAAGCATCGCTGACGTTGCAGAACTGATCACGTACCTGTCGGATAAGGATCCGGGCTGCCGAAGCGGCTGTACGATTCCATTGCCCGCGACAAAATAAGGGATTCCCTCGTAGAAGCACGTATTAAGACATGAATTTTCCCGCGCGTGAGCAATGGCGAGAAAACGCGTGTATAACTTTCGGCACGCAGGTTCCGGAAGAAGGGAAAGCAAATCGTCGACTGTTCCAAGGCTTCTCAGATCAGCCTCCCCAGACACGCTGGTCAGCTCACGCACCTCCCGCTTGCTTTCATCAAGGGAGACAGCCATCGGCTTTGCCTTCCTGTACAATTCCAGCAAATCTGCTGCAGAAGACTTTTCCTCCGTAACTCCTGGACAGAGCATTGCACGGAGTGCTGCGCATTTCTTTGTAAGAAAATCCATCCGGTCGGCTCGAAGATCCTCCATGCTATTCCTGAAGCCTTTATTACATGGCGGCAGCGGTTCGTCCGCTATGCCAAGCGCAGGAAGGACATACCTTGCTGCAAGCATAAAACCTCCTTTGCTAAAAAATAACGGCGCCCAGTGTTCCTGGGCGCCGGCAATGCTGTTGTGTCAGGCCATCAGGCCATGCAGCTACGCTGCATAGCCACTGTTGTAGTTTCGGGTGAGGATGACGACCCGGTCGCCTTCCTCAAGGACATAGTCCTTTTCAACCCTCTGTCCATTGACAGTCACGTCTGACTTGTTGATGCTCGCGTGCTCCTGGCGGGCGAGCTCCTCAACCGTGCATCCCTCGTCGACGCAGGTTATGTAACCTCCGTCGCTTTCCACAGACTTCATAACCTCGAAATTGACATTGATTCGGCCATTCCTTGGCATAAGCGCCTCCTGCCTCTCGGCAAATATATAGTTGCGGCCAGCGTTGTGCTTGACCATAGGCTTATACCGGGCATTCTCAGGATTTTTGAAAACGGCTCCGGGCAAGCAAAAGGCAGGTTGTTAAGATTTTTTAGGCTCTGTTCAAAATAAGCATTGATGAGCAATACATGATTTTAGACAAATATTGTATTCAGTATCAAAGATACATATAATCAATCAAGAAATAGCTTTTGTATTATTCTAACTATTTGATTACAAAATAAAAGTGTATCAATGATTTATGCTAACAGAGCCAACCTCTAATTTACAGCAAACAAATACAAACGGGTATAAATTGCAGCAAGATCAATGTGACATAGAAGAAGCAAGACGAATTGTTGAATCGTGGGGAGAAAGAGGACTAATATATAGTCCTTCAAATGAATATCAACGTCTATTAAGAACTTTATATGGAGAATTTATTTATCGGCTTGATACAAACTACGCCAAAATAGATAGAATAGAGCATACAGACATTGAAAACTTTAAGAGTAGAGTTTTCAAACAGTTTTTCACGAGAAAACTCTTCACGAATGGAGTTCTATTCTTTCCTCAAATAATGAGGCAAGATTAGAAACTGCATTGGCAGGAATTTTGTAATCTTTTTTTCACTCTATCTATACCACACGCATATACATCTTTTGATATTTCTGCACTATAACATATTCTTTCTAACTCGTAGGATGCAATTGCAGACGTGAACAAGCCTGCAAATGGATCCCAGACGATATCATTTATATCAGAGGACATTTCAATAATTTTTTTTATCAAAATTAAAGGTTTTTGATTTAGGTGTACTGCTTTATTATTAATTTTTATGCGTTCTTTATCTTTCAATTGAGGTAATTGCCATACATTGGTTGTTCCCATTGGACAATAGAATTTTGAACGCATCAATTCCCATTCTTCTTTAGATAACGGCGTAATTCCATTGATTGAAAAATATGGACGACCTTCTTTTCTACCGTAGCAATTTGCATAGTTGGATATTTTTTCAAAAGCATCTGATGGTGGCATATACCACAAATGACATTTGGTAAAATATTTTCGTGTAGCAGCGTTTTTTACGCCACAAGCCTCATTTGTTTTTGAAAAAGTTAGACCTGTCCTTTCCCATTCGTAGCGTAACCATTCTTTCATAGAAAGTTTTTTGTCTTTTATATAAAAAAATGGCAGTTTAACATATTGAACACATACTTCAGTGACTATTGGCAAATGGCGAATAGTTTTTGTATTTGAATTACCTGCAATATGCCCTAATCCTTTATCCCATACACAACAAGAAACATATGACCATCCATATTTTTTAATATTGGATGAACTGTTGCCCATCCTACTTCTGTATTCCAAAACCAAAGTGTAGTAACTGGTGTAGCTTTTTCAGACCACTGTTTGATGTGAGGTTCGTACCATTTATCTAAGCCATCAGAAGAAAACAAATCCCCCTGAAAGCCGTTAACACCATATGGACCATCAGAAATAATAACCGTTGGAGACGTCCATTTATTGTAAAGGGTAGAAGCATCAGCACAAAACAGGTTTAATTTTTGCGTTCTAAACAACGATTCATTGCTCATTAGGATCTCCATAAGGTATCAATATTATTAACTAGTGTAAAAAACAAGTGATTTTATCATACATTATTCGTGTAACCTTTTAACTTGCAGAAACATTTTTTAATATATAAATTTTCCTCGGGGAAACTTTTTGCTTTTGTGTTTTATTATAACAAGTTAGACTGTTTCACTTTGCAGATTTCTAGTTTGAAGCTTCATTTTCAACATTTTCAGAAGCATTCATTTCTTCAATCAGTTTTTTCAATCCTGCGTATTCACTATTTATGCGCTTATATCTTGCTACTATCTTTGCCTTGTATTCATCATCAACGACAAAATTATTCAGGTAGCTATCAATATTATCTTTGAGGTTAGGAATAGCATTGTCTAACAAAGCAAAAATATTTTTCAATCCCTGTTCTTGTGACTGTTCATTCTTTTTTGCCCTGGGCTTGTGTTTTTTCTTTCCTGTCGTTTCATCATATTCTTCAATCATTCTGTCGAATTTTAATATTTTTTCCCTTTCAGTCAGAGATTTGTCTTTAGCAAGGGCATAAAGCTTCTGATATGAAAAGTAGTCTACCTTTACGGCATTTTCTTTAATGAAGTTAGGAAGTGAATTAATTTTAATGTATTTGCTTGTAGTTGAAGGATCTAAGCCTACGAGAGCAGCTAAGTCCTTGTCATTTTCAATTTTTAATTTTTCTTTGAGCTTAACAAGGGCATTAGACTTTTCAACGGCGTTATAATCATTTCTCAAAATGTTTGCTGTAAGTCCCCATTGCTTGGCTTCATCTTCATTAAGATAAGTAGCCTGTATTTCTTTCCAGCCAAGTTCAGAAGCAGCCTTAAATCTGTGTGTTCCGTCAACTATAATGTAATGTTCCTTATCTTCCGAAAGAGTTACTGCGATAGGTTGAAACAACTTGCCGTTTTCAAGGCTTGTCTTGATAGCAGATATGATTTCAGGCTTGTACTGTTGCCTCATTTGATACAGGTTATTTTCATCAACGATACAATCAGAAATCAAAATATTCTTAACGCCGTCAAAAGGTTCAAGTGACATAAATTTTCTCCTTGTTGATTGTTGAAAATATTTTTATGTGAAAAAAAAATAATTGGCAAGATAAAATATTAATGAATTCTTATTTATCTTGGCTCTGTTCAAAATAAGCATTGATGAGCAATACATGATTTTAGACAAATATT
>CALAEZ010000010.1 GCA_937891125.1 uncultured Treponema sp.
CAGACAGGCCTGCCTGTCGGCAGACAGGAGTTCGGAATGACGCTATTCAGCGAACTTATTGGGCAACCCCTTCCCGAGTTTGCTGATGCGCAAACTCGAGCGCATGCGTGTGCTATTTACGGACGCGACGTCCTGTCGCTCGCTGTAAAAGGCGCGGCGGCTTGGGCTACCCGCATGCGTTGGCCATGGCAGAAACGCTTGCAGCACTGTTCTTGCAAGACTACTCTTTTACAACCATAAGCGCGTGTGACTGGTATTTTGGAATAAAGCGCTTTGTGCCGCCAGATTCAAACTGCACGGTAATCACGTATTCGCCGTCGTCGCTTGTGCGGCCGCCAGTTACCAGCCCGTAGCCGTAGTCGTCGTGGTAAAGCCTTGTTCCGCGCGCGTACTTTGCGCGAATGGGGTCCAGAGAAAGCTCGGGGTGAGAAAGCCCGTTTGCGCCAAAATCGCCGCCGTGCAGGGCGGTTGCGTCCGCGTCTTCGTCCATGCGGAAGCCGTACGGCTTGTGGCCGAGCACCTTTACGTTTCCAGCTCCCAGCTCAAGCAAGAACGGGCTTACTTCCATGTATTCAGTTCTGCCGTACATGCGGCGCATCGCGCAGCTTGTTAAATAAAGCTCGTTTTTGGCTCGCGTAATGCCGACGTAGCAGAGGCGGCGCTCTTCTTCTAATTCTTCGCCGCTTTTTTCTGCGCGCGGAAAAATGCCCCGTTCCATGCCGGTCATCACGACGCGGTTAAATTCCAATCCCTTTGTGTTGTGCAGTGTGATGAGCGTTACGCTGTCAGGATTTGCCTCTTCGTCTGCAAGGTCGAGCGTGCGGTCTAGCTCTATGTGGTCTAAAAACTCCAGTAAGCCCTCGCGCGTGCACGGATACAGCACCGCGCTGTTAGCAAGTTCCTGTAAGTTCTGCGCACGCTGCGTGCCGCTCACTTCGTCCTGACTTGTGTGATATTCAAGTAAGCCGCTTTTTTCGCTGATTGCTTCTACCAGAACCGAAAGCTTATCCTGCACGCCTTTGTCGTAATTTGCGGCGGTGCGGCTTATAAGTGCGGTAAATGCGTCCATTGCAGAAACAAAGGCGGACACTCCCTCGCGGGCTTTTTTTGAAAGTGCGCTTCGACCGTGCTCAGCGACCGCGCTGAGCGTGCGGCAGGTTTCGATAAGGCTTGGCTCTGCGGTAGCTACACCCGGCTCTGCGGTGGAATCTGTTTGCTCGTTAAGGCTCTCGAAACGAGCTGCAACTGTTTCGCGGTACGCCTCAACAAGCTTATCCTGCGTAGTCGCTCCCACTCCACGAGCAGGCTTATTTACCACGCGGCGGAAGGCGATTTCGTCGCGGCCGTTTGCCAAAAGAGCGAGATATGCAAGCGCATCTTTTATCTCTTCGCGCTCATAAAACTTTAGCGAGCCGACAACCGTGTACGGAATCTTCCGGTGCAAGAATTCGCTTTCAAAGCCCAGTGACTGCGCGTTTGTGCGGTACAAAATCGCCCAGTCCATGTACGGAACGCCAAGTTCGTGCGTCTTTTCAATAAGGTCAGCGCAAAACTGTGCTTCTTCATCCTGATTTGGCAGAAACGCAAGCACCGGCTGTTTTCCGCTTCCGCGTTCTGCCGTCAGCGTCTTACCAAGCCGGTCTTCGTTATTGCGCACTACGTTGTCAGCCAGTTGCAGGATCTCTGCCGTTGAGCGGTAGTTTTTTTCAAGGCGGATAAGCGTTGTGTCAGGAAAAATCTTTTTAAAGTTCAGGATGTTTTTGACTTCTGCCCCGCGGAATTTATAGATTGACTGGTCGTCATCACCGACGACGCACACGTAGGTGCCGCTTTTTTCGTCAATGCCGCTTAACGCCTGCAAAAACAAAAACTGCGCCACGTTTGAGTCCTGATACTCGTCAACCATAATCACGCGAAACCGCTGATGCATCCGGCGGCGGATTACTTCATTTGAACGCAAAACAAGCGTTGGAAGCATAATCAGGTCGCCAAAATCGACGTTGCCCGTTTCGCGAAGGCGTTTTTCGTAGGCGGCGTACACGGCGCGGAATTGCGGGTCGCTGTCAATGTCATCTAAGCCCACGTCGTCGGGCTTTAAGCAGTAGTCTTTTGCAAGCGCGATTTTATGCGCAAAACGCGAACATTCCTGCCGCGTTAAGCCGACGACAGCCTTGCTTAAAAGTGTGACCATGTCGTCATCGTCATACACGGTAAAATTAGGCGAAATGCCAGCAGATTCTGCATTGGTGCGCAAAAACCACGCGCCAAAAGAATGGAACGTGCGGATTTGCGCATGCTCTGCCCGCGGCTCTAAGCTGACTGCGCGTTCGTGCATTTCGTTCGCGGCTTTTTTGGTAAAGGTGACGGCTAAGATTGAGTACGGGTCAACGTGGCGGGCGGCAATTAAATAGGCGATTTTTGTTGTAATGACGCGCGTTTTTCCGCTTCCCGCGCCCGCAAGAATCAAAAGCGGGCTCCCTTCGTGCACAACGGCAGCGTACTGCTCCGTATTTAGCTTAGTAATATATTCTTGCAGTTTTTCCGGGAGCTGCATAATAGATTCATCTAGATTTGCAAGTCTTTCGCGCTCCCCGACTTTTGCAAAAGCTTCATCCTCTACCACCATTTTTTAATCCTCGTTGGCAGAAAGATTTTTGAGTAAATCAAAAAACGATACAGAAAAAGCACACCACGAGAATTCGGCATTATCTTTTATAATTGCATAAACCATAATCGAATCTATTGCTTTTTCTGAGTTTGCGCATGTTATTCGATATATTTCTCCCTTTTCTGTTTCACATTCGTTCAAGGCTTGCTTACAAAGCCACATGTTATTCTTTGTCATTTTATAAACTGGTGTAAATTTTTCAGATAACTTTTTTGAAATGGCTTCTATCACCAAGTCTGCATTATTTTCGTATTCGCTACCCTTTATACTTTCCTCAAAAACAGCATTTGCCCACCCATCAAAGTTCTGTAATTCATCGGAATAATGTTTTAGGCTCGTTGTTTGAGCAAATAGACTTGTTCCAAAGACACAAAAAAAACAAATCAATAGATTTTTTACTCTCATGATATTACCTCTCTATGTTATAAGTTTTCTTGAACGCAAATGCGGGGTTTTTAGGGGCAACGCCCCTAAAGCGTGCCGGGAAACGGTGGGGCTTTAGGGGCGGGGAAACCCTCGCTTCGCAGTAGGGGGTGTCCTCGCCCCTAAGCGCCGCAAAAAATTCGTCTTCTACTGCCATGTTTTTTTGTTCCCATACGAGCCGTTACAGCACCTGCGTAATAACCGGCTTAAAAATGTGCAGATTGCTGCGGTTTACGATAAAAATTGCGCCGCCTGGCACCAAAACGCCTGCAAGTACACAAAGTGCTTTTACCAGCTCTGTCAGCTCCAGCTCCAGCTTCTTTGCGAAAAACGGTGCATACCTATAGCAGACGAGCGCACATAAAATCGGCAGAAAAAGCGCGATAACGCCCGATATGCCGCGCACGAGCCGCGAATGGTACACGCGCACCACGCTGCCCACAGTAACAGGAAGCTTCGCCGGATTTTCTATTAAAAACGGCTTTCCAACGCGCCCACAGTCCTGCGTGCAGCTTACGCAGACGTCGCTCAAAAGGGCAACGGCTTCAATGCGTTTACCGCTTGCATCGACTGCGGTCACTATCGCCTGCCTACGCATTTGTCGTCCCCGGCGCTCCGTTACTCTTGTTTATCGAGATTGCCTTCATCTGCTGATTGCACATCTCAACGCCAGCGCCATTTCCTAGCTCCTCATACGTGTCCCGCAGGTTAAACAGCGCATCGTAGTAGTACGAGTTTATTGTAATCGCCTGCTCAAAGGCTTCACATGCCATATCGTATTCAGCGCGGTTAAAGTAAATGACGCCCATCGTATTCCAGATGTGCGCATTAGTCGGATTCAGCTCCAGTCCTTCAGCGCAGTAGCGAAGTGCCTCGTCTTCGGCGCCACAGTTCAGGCTTACGAGCGCCAGCATTTCGATAACCTCGTCATCTTCATCTTCAATATAGTATGCTTTTTCGAGCGCATCCTTTGCCAGCGCAAGGTCGCCGTTGTCGCGGTAGGTAATTGCCAGATTAAACCACAGCAGGTAGTTTGTCTTTTCTATTTCCAACGCGCGCTTAAAACAGGCGATTGCGGCAGGGTAGTCGCCGTGAGCTGCCAGTTCTATCGCCTGTGAGTTCAAAAGTTCAGGATTTTCACGCATACGGCTACCTCTTTTTCTGCATGGACGCAAACAGCGCCTCAATAAGTGCGCCTGCGCTTGTTGCTGCACTGCCGCCCGCTGCCGCTGTTGCGCCACCCGCTGCCGCACCCGCGTTTGATGTGCCCGTGCCGCAAGATTTGCCCGTCGCCGTGGCTCCCGACG
>CALAEZ010000011.1 GCA_937891125.1 uncultured Treponema sp.
CGTCCTCCCCGGCGATGTACTTGTCGATACCCTC
Source organism: uncultured Treponema sp. (assembly GCA_937891125.1). Lineage (GTDB taxonomy): Bacteria > Spirochaetota > Spirochaetia > Treponematales > Treponemataceae > Treponema_D. The sequence continues at coordinate 35 of CALAEZ010000011.1, forward strand.
GGCCGCCATGTCCTTTTTACGCGCGAGGTAGACGACGGTTCCGGGACGGAGCATCCCGTCGGCGGAGAGGTCGTTGCAGCGGAGGATTTCCCTGAAAAAGAGGTGGTAGGACTTGGCAATCGAGCGGTAGGTCTCCCCTTCTACGGAAACCACGAACGGAACTCCGTTCTTCGAATAGAGTTTCCTTGTCAGGGGGAAGGAATACTGTTCGAGGGCGACGGAGGAGTACGGGGTCGCCTCTTCCATTTTCATCGGGGATTCAGGGATCACGGAAGGGTATTCGTCCTCAACCGGGACGACGGCCCCGCCGGGAGTCTCGGCGACGACCTCCTTTACCGTCTTGGTGTCATAGCGGTAAAGCTCGTAGTCCTCGATGTACTTTATAAGCTTCGTCGCATACGAGGGATCGGTCGCATAGCCCGCCTTTTTCAGCCCATGGGCCCAGGCCTTGTAGTCAGTGGTCTCGAACTCGAAGAGGAATTTGTAACGGTCACGGTAGCGGAGGAAATCGCTGTGGTCCCGGAAGGACTCAGCAGCGGAATCATATACCCTGAAGCACTCTCCCTTCGCATCGTCGTCTGCGAGCATGGACTTCCCCTTCCACGTATTGTGGCACTTGATACCGAAGTGGTTGTTGCCTTCGGTAGCCAGCCGCGACCTTCCGCTCCCGGACTCCAGAAGTCCCTGGGCGAGGGTGATGCTGGCCGGAACGCCGCTGCGGTACATTTCCGCGACCGCAACGGCAGAGTACTTCGCGATATACTGCTCCTGGACCGAGGGACCCTGCTCCGCGGAGAGGGTCAGCGCCAGGGCGGCGACCATGAAAAATGAAAGAATCCTCTTCATACGCATGCGTGATTTCCCCAAAGTTAGGGATTATTTTTCAATTTCAAACAGCAATTATACCGACAGAACCGGCTCTGAGCTGTGCGATATGGCGAGAACACGTGCATTTTCGCCTTCATCAAAAGAAAGTTATACGCTTTCAAGAGATGTAACGTACACAATTTCTAGTGGAGCTGTGTTTTATCTCCCAGCGGGTCTTGAATATCAGGTGTGGTACTACTTCTAACGCACGGGGGAATAGAGATGAAACGGCTGTTGACTCTTTTACTCTGCATCACCGTTTTTCCCCTGTATGCAGAGTTACATTACATTGAGATTGGCTCAAAGCAGCCTAGAAACATTTTTTAAGTACGAATACAGCATGACAATACTTTTTAGTCATGCCCAGAAATCTTTGGAGGTATACCAATGAAACTACAAACGCTTGTTGTTTTAACAACAGCGCTCTTTATGCTCGCAGGGTGCGCAACGCTTGACGCACTTAAAGAAAAGCTGCCATTAAAAACAGGCGACAGTGCAGAGTCAACGGCGCAGGGCGGCGCACAGGAAAAGCCTAAGAAAAAGAGCATGTTCGACTATGCTGTACCCGACTCGTACGAGGAGGCCTATCGCTATCGTACTGACAATGCAGATAAGCGTGCCATTGCGCTTTTAAAAGATAAAAGTATTGATACACTCCGTACGAGTGACCCATATAGCTACGTCAAAAAAATGTGTGACGGCATTAACGCCGTAGCTACAAATGACTTTGAGAAGGTAAAGCTTGCGCATGATGTTGTTTGCTTGTTGATTTCCTACGACGCCAAAAGTTTCTGGGCAGGTATACTACCGTCACAAGAATACATGGATGTCTTGCAGTCAAAAACTTCTGTCTGCGAGGGATATGCAAATGTGTTCAAGGCATTTTGTGACACGCTTAAGATTCGCTGTGAAAAAGTGCATGGGTATGCGCGTGGTGTTGGTACGTCGCTTACTAACGAGCCAGATCCTACACAGAGTAATCACGCATGGAATCTCGTTAAAATTGCTGATGCTTGGTACCTTGTTGACTGTACTTGGGATTCTGGTCACATGGAAGGCAAAGTGTCAAAGCAGGATTACAACACAGACTGGCTGTTCCTAAAGCCAGAACATTTTATCTACACACATTTTCCAGAAATAGCTCGTCAGCAGCTTCTTGCATCACCGCTTTCTGCCGCACAATTTAGTGCACAGCCTGATTTGCGCCCGAAGTTTTTTGAAGTAACAAGTGCATACACCCCACTTGCAAAAACAAATACGGCTGATTCTAGCTACAGCTACGCATATACGCCTGCTACAGGATATGAACTGTCATTCCGCATTGCAGATGCCACAACAGGGCAAGATGCTCAGAATTGTAGCTTTATAAAGCAAGGTAGCGCAGGAGCTGAAGCGCTGTTTAGTTTACCAAAACCAGGAATGTACCGTGTGCAGATTTTTTGGTGCAAGGCGGGTGCAAAATCGAGCAGTAGCTGCGGTGAATTCTTAATAAACGCAAGTGCAGGAAGTGATATACGTTATCCGCAGACTTTTGCGTCAAAAGCAGAAGGTGTGCAGATTATCGCTCCGCTTACCATGCCACTTGCAAAAGGTAAAAGCTGTCATTTTGAATTGCGTGTTGCAAACAGAAAGTACGCTGCCGTCATCTGCGGAAAAGAGTTTTTTCAGCTTACAAACGATGGAAACGGTTTATTTACGGGCGATGTACAGATTCCTGCTAATGTAAAAGAAGTAACGCTTTCGGTGTCTAATAATGAAAAAAGCGGTTGGGAAGGTCTTGCAAAGTACGCAGTAAAATAGCGGCGCTGCGTACCGTTGTGCCGTATTTAGCTATAAAAAAAGAGCCAAGATAATCTACGGCACAGCGCTATCCGCATACCGTTGCTGGATTCCTCCTCTGGCGGGGTTTTGCGGTAGACACTTGCATAGCATCTTGGCTCAAATCGGAAAGAGGGGGATTCGAACCCCCGGTAGCTTGTGGGCTACACACGCTTTCCAAGCGTGCACCTTAAACCACTCGGACATCTTTCCAACTCTATATGTTACGGGATTTCTGAATCTGCTGATTTAATAAGGTATCGGAAAGAGGGGGATTCGAACCCCCGATACCAAAAGAATGGTATAACGGTTTTCGAGACCGCCCGATTCAACCGCTCTCGCATCTTTCCAGTAGAAACATGCAAGCAGGCTCAAAAACCTGTACGAGACTGACACGATTCGAACGTGCGACCCCCACCTCCGCAGGGTGGTGCTCTAAT
>CALAEZ010000012.1 GCA_937891125.1 uncultured Treponema sp.
GGGAGGGAGAAAACCACGCTTCGGAGTAGAGGTTTTCTTCCTCCCCTAAATACAGGGGTTTGGGGCACCGCCCCAAAAAAAACATTTTAGGAGAGTTATATGAGTGAGAAGATAAACGTCGGCGTTTTAGGCGCGACTGGTATGGTCGGCCAGCGGTATATCAAGCTTTTGGAAAATCATCCGTGGTTTAAGGTGACCTATGTTGCCGCAAGCCCGCGTAGTGCAGGTAAGCTCTACAAGGATGCCGTTGAAAACCGCTGGCTTATCGGCGCAAACATTCCTGCCGATGTGGCTGACCTTACGGTGCAGGACGCAAACGATCCGCGTCTTGCGCTCGGTAAATGTAAGTTCGTGTTCAGCGCACTTGAAATGGGTAAGGACGAAATTAAGGCTCTTGAAGAAGCGTATGCTGCAGAAGGCATTCCGGTTGTTTCTAACGCAAGCGCAAACCGCTGGACGGAAGATGTTCCGATGCTGGTGCCGGAAATCAATTTCTCTCACCTTGACGTGATTAAAGAGCAGCAGAAGCATCACGGTTGGGACAAGGGCTTTATCGCCGTTAAGCCTAACTGTAGCTTACAGACCTACATGATGCCGCTCTACGCTTTGCAGCAGGCTGGCTACCCAGTTAAGCGCATGATTGTAACTACCTTGCAGGCAGTGAGCGGCGCTGGCTACCCGGGCGTTCCGTCATTCGACATGATTGACAACATTGTGCCGTACATCGGCGGCGAAGAAGAAAAGACCGAAAAAGAATGTCTTAAAATCTTAGGCAAGGTAGAAAATGGAAAGATTGCAAATGCAGCGTATCCGGTTGTTTCTTCTACCTGTACGCGCGTTCCGGTTATTGACGGACACACCGCCTGCGTAAATCTTGAGTTTGACCTGCCGGAAGACAAAAAGCCGAGCATTGAAGAGATTCTGCGCGTCTGGCAGAGCTTTACCTCTGTTCCGCAGGAGCTCAAACTTCCGAGTGCGCCGGAGCATCCGATTGTCTACCGCTACGAAACAAACCGCCCGCAGCCAAGCCGTGACCGCGACACCGAAAAAGGCATGGCATGCGTGCTTGGCCGCCTGCGCAAATGCAATGTGTTTGACGTAAAGTTTGTTGCGTTAAGCCACAACACAAAGCGCGGTGCTGCTCTTGGCGGCATCTTAAATGCAGAGTTATTGAAGGCAAAAGGCTTCTTCGACGCGCTGTAGGACAAGACGCGCTTACAGAATACTTTTCAAAACACGAAAGCAGGCGGCTTAACAGGTCAGCTTGCTTTTTGTGTTATATATGGTATAGTAGATTTGACTGGAATGTAAGTTTTCCTTTACTACTGTGCAGAGGTTTGTTACGTGATTTATCGTATTGAAACAGAAAGTCGAGTCGATGATTATATGGATTTGCAGGATGAGCGTATCCAGAAAATTATCAAGATTATGAAAATAAAAGACTGGTTTTTTGTTCACTATGTACCCAAACGTTCTACCATTCACCACCAGTACTGCATGCTGCCGGTGTTGGAACTTCCTGAAAATACGAGTGCAATACGGAAAGTCGGTGCATATATTTTTAATTTCTCGCTTGTCGAAGAAAAATCAATGATGACAACGAAGGAATTTAAGGATCTGGCAGATACATTGAGCCGTGTTCCTGAGCCCAAACATGCCTGCATTGGACCGCTTCCTAAAGACGATGCTACATACCGTGTCTTAAAAATAAACGATACGCTTTCTCCCATGCCTCCTAAGACTGGCAACTGGGTGTAGCCTTTAGTCACACTAAAGCTACTTTACCGCCTGTTAGCAATTCGTTACAATCTTTTCTATGAGTAAAACATTTCCCCTTTCACACGCCGAGCTTTCTGCAGTGGCAGAAAAGTTCCAGACTCCGTTTTATCTGTATGACGAAAAAGCAATTCGCGAAAATATGCGCGCTTTTAAAAAGGCATTCAGCATTTTTCCTGAATTCAGAGAATATTTTGCCGTAAAAGCCTGCCCGAACCCGTATATCCTGAAGATTTTAGCGGAAGAAGGCTGCGGTGCTGACTGCTCAAGTCTTCCTGAGCTTATGCTCTCTAAAATGGTCGGATTAAAAGGCGACTACGTGATGTTCACCTCAAACGAAACGCCTGCTTCCGAATATCAGTATGCAGCTAGTGAAGGCGATATCTTAAATCTTGATGATGTAACTCATATCGATTACGTAAAAAAGAGCCTTGGAAAGCTTCCTGATACCATCTGCTTCCGCTACAATCCCGGTCCCTTAAAAGAGGGCGGAAACGCGATTATCGGAAAGCCGGAAGAAGCCAAATACGGCTGCACGCACGACCAGCTTTTAGAAGCGTATGCGCGGTGCAAGGCTGAGGGCGTAAAGACGTTCGGACTTCACACAATGGTAGCTTCAAATGAGCTGAATCCTGACTTTTTTGTTGATACCGCGCGCTTAGTGTTTGAGCTTGTGCTTGAGGTTAAAGAAAAATGCGGCGTGAACATCAGCTTTGTAGACCTTGGCGGCGGCATTGGCATTCCGTACAAGCCGGGACAGAAGCCGGTAGATTTAGACTATGTTGCGCGCGGCATCCGCGCCTTGTACGACAAAATGATTGTGCCGGCAGGCTTAGACCCGCTCCGCATCTGCTTTGAATGCGGCCGCCCGATTACCGGTCCGTACGGCTACCTTGTAACGCGCGCGCTTCACGAAAAGCACATTTACCGCGAATACATCGGCGTGGACGCAACCATGGCTGACCTCATGCGCCCCGGCATGTACGGAGCGTACCACGAGGTGACGGTAAGCGGAAAAGAAAATGCTCCCGCTGACCACGTGTACGACGTTGTCGGAAGCCTGTGTGAAAACTGCGATAAATTTGCCGTTCAGCGCACGCTCCCCAAAATTGACATCGGCGACCTTGTCATCGTTCACGACGCAGGCGCGCACGGACGGGCTATGGGCTTTAACTACAACGGAAAGCTTAGGGCAGGCGAGCTTTTACTTCGCGAGGACGGCAGCATAAAGCAGATTCGCCGCCGCGAGACTATTGATGACCTTTTTGCAACGCTTGACTTAGACGGTGTAAAAGATTTTAAATAAGCACATGAAGCACTTTTTTATGGCGGCGACACTTTTTGTGCTTGCCGCCTTTTCTGTTTTTGCGCTTGAAATCTACCGACCGGAAAATTACGGCGAGCTAAATACAAAGCCCTGTAAGCTTATTGTGCGCGATGCAGACGGAAACGACGCGTCTGATAAAATCCGCCACATTTCCTACAGCTGGTATTATGAGCTTCCGCGTCCTGCCTTCAGCGCACAGCCAAAAAAACTTCACACCTATTTTAACGGCTGTTTTTCAGGCGGCGTTGTCGTACACCTGATTATGGAGCCGGGCGTTTACCGCATTTCAGTGCAGGCGGCGGAAAGCGCGAGCGCGGACGAAAGTGCTGCGGCGGAAAGCGCGGCCGCAGACAAAGGCAATGAGTGGACGAGCAATGAATTCTTGTATGACAGTACCGCTCCGTTTCCTGAAGGAAAGCCGCGCGTCATCTGGGTGGTGCCGTGCGCAAACGATAACGGCTTTTTTAACGGAAGCTGGCGCGTAGAAGCAAAATCCCCGGAGTTTTACAAATACACAAAGCCGCACATGCCTTAAGCCCGTAGTGGCACAACGTCTGGCGCAGATATGCCGTCGCCGGAAAATCTATTCCTGTTTTCTTGCAGGTACTTTCATCGCCGTTTTTATCTCTGATTGCCTAAAGAGGCGTATTTCGTTATCATACACTCACTTTGGAAGATTGCTATAAGATTCTTGGCGTGCGACACAATGCCACCGCGGCAG
>CALAEZ010000013.1 GCA_937891125.1 uncultured Treponema sp.
GTGTCAAAAGCACGGCCTGAGCTTTGGAGATGCGAAAAAGTGGTATGACGGATATGAAATCTTGGATGGTGGTTCCATATATAATCCTTATTCCGTAATGCAAGCCGTTCGTAGAAAGAAGTTTGATTCTTACTGGCAAAAAACTTCCGCCGCAGAGTCGTTGATGACTTACGTTAACATGAATTTTGACGGTTTGCAAGAGACCATTGCCTGTCTGATCGCGGGAGAGGATACGGAAGTTAGGACGGATAGGTTTGAAAATGATTTTCAAACTTTCAAAAGCAGGGATGATATATTAACGCTTTTGATCCATTTGGGGTATCTTACCTGGAATCAGGATACCAAGATGGCTAGGATTCCGAATGAAGAGGTTAGGCTGAAATTTGAAAAAATCCTTGAGGGAACGGAAGTAAATCATAAATGGATTGAATTGAAATGGGACAAGACTGCCGGCGGGGCAATTGAACAAATAAAAGATAAGATGTATCCTTCCGTACTTCAGGGGTATGGAGGTGAGATTTTGCTGGTCGGAATTAACTATGATTCGAAAAAGAAAAGTCATTCATTGCATACACTCCAATTGCAAACACTTCATGGTTTTATGCCCTTTCCATGGCTGAATCCCAGGTTTACGCTACAGGAAATCAACTTCATTCTATTATCATGGTTGCATCTATTGCAACGGTTCTGCTTATCGGCTTTTTCTCTCTTATTCTTGTAGGAAAACTTTTACGCCCTGTTTCTGCTGTAGAAAAATCAATCAACGAGATTGCCTCTGGTAATGCAGATCTTAGTAAGCGAATCAATATTCATTCTATAACAGAAATAGGCTCGGTTGTTGACGGCTTCAATAGCTTTGCGGAAAAATTGCAGAGCATTATAGTGCAGCTCAAAAAATCAAAGGATGCGCTTTCGTCTGCTGGTGGCCAGATGAATTCCTGTGCTTCTGGCACAAAAGAGGCAAATACTCAGATTCTAGAAAGCATCAGCACTGTAAGCAGTCAGATAAATCATCAGGCTGACTGTGTTTCCCAAACTGCGGGGGCTGTAAACGAGATTGCTTCTAACATTGAGTCTTTAGAGCACATGATAGAAAGCCAGTCGTCAGGCGTAACGCAGGCAAGCGCCGCCGTTGAACAGATGATTGGTAACATTACCTCGGTAAATGCATCTATGGAGAAGATGGCAGGCTCCTTTAGCGAGCTGCGTGTACATTCACAGGCCGGCATCGACAAGCAAAAGGCGGTAAACGAACGCATTAGCGAGATTGAAGCGCAGTCGCAGATGCTGCAGGAAGCAAACGTTGCCATTGCAAGCATAGCAAGCCAGACGAATCTTTTGGCGATGAATGCCGCAATCGAGGCAGCGCACGCAGGAGAAGCGGGCAAGGGCTTTGCAGTTGTCGCCGATGAAATTCGTAAGCTGTCAGAAACCTCAACGGCACAATCAAAGACAATCGGCACGCAGCTCGGCAACATCAAGGATTCGATTGGGCTGGTGGTAAGCGCTTCGGGCGAATCAAGCTTGGCATTTGAAACCGTGTCTAAAAAGCTTGAAGAAACAGATGCCCTGGTCATGCAGATTAAGGCTGCCATGGAGGAGCAGAACGAAGGCTCGCAGCAGATTACTGAGGCCCTTCACACGATGAACGACTCAACCGTTGAAGTACGCAATGCATCAAGCGAAATGCAGGAAGGAAACCAGCTTATCTTGCAGGAAGTTAAGCAGCTCCAGAATGCGACCATGGCAATGACGCAGAGCATGGAAGAAATGTCTATTGGAGCTAGAAAAATTAACGAAACGGGCAGCGCGCTCTCCGATGTTTCAAGCCAGATTAACGATTCCATTGCAAAAATCGGCACGCAGGTAGACCAGTTCAAGGTCTAAGCACGCACCATTACCGCCCGCGGGGATGAGTAATAAGTTCGTAACATATGGCCATTCCGAACTCCTGTCTGCCGACAGGCAGGCCTGTTTGCCGCCTGCCTGACCTGCCTTGCCGTCAGGCAGGTCAGGCAGGTGTTTCGGTATCTCTGCACTATATACAGCATGACAATACTTTTTGGTCATCCCCCTATTTATCCGTAACTTGCGGCAGCTTTCGCTTGTTACTATAATGACCTAAAATCTTCACAAATCAGTTCGAGGACAAAAATGATTGAACTTTCGCACGTTTCCCGTCAGTTCGGGACGTTCCGTGCGGTGGACGACGTGAGCTTTTCCATTCCAACAGGACAAATTGTCGGTCTTTTAGGCCCCAACGGAGCAGGAAAAACCACGACCATGCGCATGATTACCGGCTTTCTAAAGCCAACCGGTGGCACTATCAGCATTGACGGCATCAATATTCAGGAACACGCCGTTGAAGCAAAGCAAAAAATCGGCTACATGCCCGAAAGCGCGCCTCTTTACAGCGACATGATTGTAGCTGACTATCTTTCCTACGTTGCGCAGGTGCAGGGAGTAGATCCAGCTGAAAAAGTGCCGCTTTTATGCGCGCAGTGTGGCTTAAAGGAAGTCATGCACAAAAATATCGGCGACCTTTCGCGCGGTTACCGCCAGCGCGTCGGGCTAGCTCATGCGCTCATGCATGACCCGGAAATCTTAATCCTAGACGAGCCTACCGGCGGTCTTGACCCAAATCAGATTGAAGACGTTCGCGCGCTTATAAAAGAAATTGGTAAAACGCGCACGGTTATTGTTTCTACCCACATTTTGAGCGAAGTTGAGATGATTTGCGACCGCGTCATCATCATTGCAAAGGGAAAGCTTGTTGCAGACAGCCCCACAAGCGAGCTTCGCGAACGATACGGCCACAATGCAGCCGTGTTTGTGCAGGCAGGTGGCGTTACAGGCGAAGCACTCGCTCAGGCACTGGGCGCGCTGAACGGAGCTGAAAGCGCAACGGCAACCGAAGCAGAAGCAGTGAGCGGCGAGGAGACTGTAGGCGCGGCATTAGTAAGCGCAAAGGGCGAAGCAGAATTGCGCCCAGAAATTGCGCGCCTTGTGGCAGAAAAAGGCTGGAATCTGTATGAATTAGCATTACGCAGAAACAGCCTTGAAGACGTATTCCACGAGCTTACAGGAGCCGCTGCAAGCGACACACCGCAGGCAGATGCCGCAGGCAAAAGCAGCGCGACCGCGCAAGCAGACAGCAAGGAGGCAGACTAATGGCATCCACAGCAAAAAAGCGAAATACCGCGCTCGTCATCATGAAGCGCGAGTTAGCCGCCTATTTTACAAGCCCGATTGCCTACATTGTAAGCGGCTTGTTCTTAATCTTTTCAGGCATTTTGTTTTTTAACACGTTCTTTTTGGCAAACAGAGCCGAGTTGCGCAATTTCTTTACGCTCTTACCGATAACGCTTTCGTTCTTTGTGCCCGCGCTCACCATGCGCATGATGGCAGAAGAAAAGCGAAGCGGCTCTCTTGAAACGCTTCTTACGCTTCCAGTAACGGCAGCTGACGTTGTGCTCGGAAAATACTGCGCAGCCTTTATTTCTGGCGCAGCCCTTTTAGTGCCAACGGTAAGCTATGCCGTTACCTGCTCAATCTTTGGGCAGCCAGACGTTGGTCCGATGATTGCTGGCTACGTAGGCGCACTCTTTTTGATTGCAGCATTCAGCGCAATCGGGCTTTTTGCCACCAGCGTAACCAAAAATCAGATTATCGCCTTCTTTGCCGCCTTTACGATTTGTATCGTGCTTACGATGATTGGAAACTTCCTCGTATTCCTGCCGGCAGGCTTAGTAAGCTTCTTATCGTATTTTTCTGCAAACGACCACTTTGTACAGATTTCTCGTGGCATTATCGACAGCCGCGACCTTTTGTACTTTGCGTCAGTTGCAGCCCTCTTTTTAACACTCACGGTGCAGGCCGTGCAAAAAGACAGATAGAGAGGAGTAAAAATGAAACGTTTTATCGAATACTTAAAAAGCCCGAAAAGCGACGTGGTGCTTTTTATCCTCGTGCTGATTCTGGCAAATCTTGTCGGTCACCGTGCATTTTTGCGCGTAGACGTAACAAGTCCAAAATCTTACTCGCTTTCACAGGCAAGCAAGCAGGTTGTGCAGACGCTTGAAGAGCCGCTTTCGGTCAAAGTCTTCTTTACCGATAATCTTCCAGCTCCGTACAATCAGGTTTCTCAATACATAAAAGACCTGCTCGTAGAATACAAGGCTAAAGCAAACAAGAACTTTAGCTACGAGTTCTTTAACATGAAAGACCAGGCAAACGAGCGCATTGCGTCTAACTACGGCTTAAACCGCGTGCAGATTCAGCAGGTAAAGAATAACGAAGTTGGCTTTACGCAGGCGTGGATGGGCATGGCGTTCGACTATCAGGACGCAAAGGAAGTGCTCGACAGCCTGACGAGCAGCGACGGTCTTGAATACAAGATTACCACAACCATCAGTAAGATGATTGCAACGACAAGCACGCTTTCAGGGCTTAAAGGCGATGTGACGCTTACGCTGTATGCGTCAAGCGCGCTTTCTAAGTTCAACATTTCTGGCTTTAACCAGCTCGAAGAAACCGTGCGCGACGCCTATAAAGCGGTTAACAAGAAAAATCAGAATAAGATTTCCTTCCAGACAATTGATCCGGCAAGCGGCGACGTGCAGAATCTTATTAAAACCTACGGCATTCAGGGCTTAAACTGGCAGGATCCAGAAACAGGCGCGGGAACTGGCGCGCTCGGTCTTGTGCTAAGCCACGAAAACAGCTTTAGACTAGTGCCGCTTAGAATGGCACGCACGCTCTTTGGCGGAAATGCCATTACCGGCATGGACACGCTTGAAGAAAGCATAGAAGAAAGCCTAAAAAGCCTTGTGTCAAAAACGCAGGAAATCGGCTACATTACCGGCCACGGTGTTAAAGAGCTGACAAGCGATGAAGGCTCAAAACGCTTAGAAAGCCTCGTGAGTGACCGCTACAGCTTTAAGGAAATTGACCTTCGCGAAGAAGACATTCCGGCAGGGCTAGCAAGCGTTGTTGTTGCAGGTCCTGTCGGCACCTTTGAAGACCGCGAGCTGTATAAGCTTGATCAGTTCTTGATGCGTGGCGGAAACCTGATTCTGTTTGTAGACGCATTTGAAGCGCACATGCCGGAAGGTCAGATGGCATACTACCAGCAGCCAACCTACACGCCGATTTCAAGCGGTATTGAAAAAATTCTGGAAGCAAACGGCGTAACGCTCGGAAAGAACTGGGTTTTAGACAAAAACTGCTTTGTACAGCAAAGCCAGTACGCTCCTGACGGCAAAATGCCAATCTACTTTGCGCCCATGCTCCACAAGAGTCTTTTAGACAAAAAGAATCCGATTACCAAAAACTTAGGCTACGTAATCTTCCTGCAGAATAGCGCAATTGACGTAACTGGCGCACAGGCGGCAAACGGCATTAAAACAACCGTGCTTGCAAAATCGTCTGCTGAAAGCTGGCTTATGGATAAAAACATTTCTGCTAACCCCAGCTTTATCAGCGAGCCGACAGGAGATGCGGCAAAAGAAATGAAGAGCGAAAACCTTGCAGTCTTGCTGGAAGGCTCATTTAAGAGCGCATTCGAAGCTTCTCCCGAAGCAAATAGTGCAGAAGCTGCAAGCGACGCCATGCGTATTACCGAACATTTGTCAGAAAGCGTGCAGAGCGGAAAGATTTTTGTCACCGGCTCGTCACTTCTTACAACAGGTCAGCTTATCGATGAAAACGGCACGCAGCCAATTGCACTTTTTGTGCGCAACGTTATCGACTACCTGAACGGCGAAGAAGATTTGTGCACCATGCGTACAAAGGGCTTATCTCTCAACGCGCTCAAAGCACGCACTGCTGCAAGCGCAAATCTTGCCAAGTACTTTAACCAGTTTGGGCTTGTCGTGCTCATCGTGCTCATTGGCTTTGCCGTCTGGCAAGTGCGCAACAGCCGTCGCCGCCAGATTCGCCTTACCTATAATCCAGATGATTCGCGCGAGGTAACAAAATGAAAACACGAAAAATCGTTTTATCAACACTAGTCGCAGTCTTACTCTGCGTATACATTGTGCAGCTGATTGTTTCCAGCCGCTCGCCTATTAAGACCTTTGAGCTTAAAGCAAGCGAAGCAGATGCACTTGACCAGATTACGCTTGTATCGAGCACAAACGGCGCCATTACGCTAAACAAGCATGGAGAGGACTGGACGGTAAGCGAGCAGGCTTACAAGACCAGCGAAAGCTACATTGACGACATACTTGAAAGCATAAAAAGCGTCCGCACGCTCGGCACCGTCTCCCGCTCTGCAAGCGAAGAAACGCTCCAGCGCTTCGGCTTAGACAACAACACCGCCATCACCGTCACTGCATTCAAGGCAGGTGAAGCAGTCCGCACGCTGTACATCGGAAAAGCTGCCAGCACTGGTGACCAGACCTACCTGCGTTTAGACGGCAAAAACGACATTTTCCTTGCAAGCGGCAGCCTGCGCGACACGTTCGGCCGCTCTGAAGACAGCCTGCGCTCAAAGGAAGTCTACGCACTTTCGAGCGACGAGCTGACCACGATTGATGTGCACGGCAAAAAAAGCTCGTTTACGGCGCATCGCGCAATCGGCGAAAACGGCGAGGTCTGGAGCATTGACGGCGACGAAAACGCAGATTCCAGCAAGATTGCAAGCTGGGCAAAGCAGCTGCTGACCATGAGCGCGCAAAGCTGGGCGCTTCCTGACGCCACCATGCCAGCAGAAAGCGAAAGCCGCATTGAGTTTACCGTCGGCGCAAAGCGCGTTTCGCTCACCATGGCAAAAATTGCCGGCAGCAAGGACGCAGCAGAGGACGGCGCCGCTTCAAGCACTGATGACAAATACATCTGCTCATCAAGCGAAACGCCGTATCTTTTCTACGTGACCAAAACGGTTGCTGACCGTCTTTCAAAAGACAGCAAGGATTTTGAAAAATAAGCAATCGGGTGCGAGCGCTTTGCGCGCCCCTGCATCTCACGCCCGCGTCAGTTTTGGCGCGGGCTTTTTTCAGGACAACCTGCATTATACCATTTTTTAGTGCAAAAATGGCTACCAGTCGCAGACTCGTCTTTGCGAAACCGCGCTCTCGCCTGCT
>CALAEZ010000014.1 GCA_937891125.1 uncultured Treponema sp.
GCGCAAAGTACAGGATTGCGCCGCCGGGGGTTTCATACACGCCGCGGCTTTTCATGCCCACGCAGCGGTTTTCGCAGATATCAACAAGACCAACGCCGTTTTTGCCGCCGATTTTGTTCAGCTCAAGCATAAGCTCTAAGCCGTTCATCTTCTTTCCGTTCACGCTAACAGGGATGCCCTTTTCCCATTCAATTGTCACATATTCGCCTGCATCATTTGCGGTCTCTGGAACGACCGTATTTTTAAGCATGTGCGGATAGTTCGGTTCGTTTTCTGTCTTTTCAAGCTCCAGACCTTCATGGCTGATGTGCCAGATGTTTTCATCGCGACTATAAGACTGGTCTTTTTTCATCGGCACTTCAAGACCTCGGTCTTCAAGAAATTTAATTTCTGCCTCGCGGCTGTCCATGTTCCATTTATCGTCACGCCATGCGGCAATCACTTTTAAGTCTGGCGCAAATGCTTTTATTGCAAGCTCAAAGCGCACCTGGTCGTTACCTTTACCGGTAGCACCGTGACAGATAGCGACCGCTCCTTCCTGACGGGCGTATTCTACAAGAATTTTTCCGATAAGCGGGCGGGCGGTAGAAGTGCCCAAAAGATATTCATCTTCGTAGACAGCATTTGCTTTAAGTGCCGGCCAAATATATTCTTCAATGTATTCCTGACGAGCGTCTACAACATAGCAGGCAGATGCGCCTGTTTTTACAGCACGCGCCTTAATCTTTTCCCAGTCATCACCCTGACCAACGTCGATACAGACGGCGATAACGTCATAATCATAATTTTCTTTAAGCCACGGAATGATTACCGTAGTATCCAATCCACCAGAATAAGCGAGGATAACCTTATCTTTTGCCATACGAAGCTCCGTTAACGTTTGCAGTGCAAACTGTATATTTATGCAATAAAATCTACAGTTTTTGCATATTTTATGCAAGCGTTACCGAAGCATACACACGCTACCGGCTACACGCCTTCCATACCGTCTAAGTACGCTTCAATTTCCTGCACAACGCTTTCGTCAGGAATAAGATGCGCTACGCTTGCAATTTTTGCGCGGCTCATCATGCGCTTTGCCTCAACCTCGCTTATACCGCGGCTTTGCATATAAAAAAGCTCGTCGGCGCTTAATCTGCCGATGGTAGCTCCGTGTGCGCCAGAAACATCTTCTTCATCACATAAAATAACTGGAATCGATTTATTAACCGCCGTAGGAGAAAGCAGCAGCGTTTCTTCCTGCTCGTTTCCTGTCGCACCAGCACAGCCGCGCTGAAAGTCAATCGTACCGCGGTAGACTTTAACCGCATCATCGGCGACAACGCCTTTAACCGCCATGTTTGTTTCAGTCGCCTTTCCCTGGTGGTAGACGGCATAGTTCATGTCCAAAAGCTGTTGCGCGCGCACCGAGTAAGCGGTGTCACTCTTAAAGGCGCTTTTGCTGCCAGCAAGCGTTGCAGCACAGCCTGCATAGACGTTTTTGCCGCCAAGCTCAAGCTGCGTTACCACCACCGAAGCGCCGTCCTCGCAGTAAAATGCAGTATCGTCAAGCGCGGTCGTGCTCGCTCCCGTCAGATTTACCTTTACAAGATGAATCGATGAGCCAGGTTTTGCCCAGAGCTTTGTCTGCACGGCGTGGAATGGAGCGTCTGCCGTTGCCGTTGCGCACGCTTCACCAGAGCCAGCACAAGACGCAGCGCCTGCGCCGTTTTTTTCGGTATATAGCATAATAAGCGTAAGGCGCGCGCCTGCTTCTGCAATCACAGCCTGCTGGCTTACCTGCGCCGTTCCCGCTTCAAGCGTAAAGCGCATAACAACGCTCGCGCTTTCGTCAGCTTCTGCCATCGCTTGTTCTGCAACAAGGGCGCACGGCGTAGGCGCAAAGGCCTGCATAATTGCGTCAGCTTCTGTTCCAACGCCACTTTTCATGGCAGGAAGCGAAGCAAAAAGAGCAGCGCCGTCCTTGCTATAGCGCACGCCACAAGCGTCAGCGCCCGTTACCGTAAGCGTGCCTCCAGCAGGCAGCGCATCCACCGTAAGCGTGGCACGATTCATTTTGAGCCAGTTCCAGGTAAGCGCTGGAAGCTGATTGATAGGAGTATATGATAAACGAGTTTTTTCTGTATTCATGGGTATTTCCGTGCCTATACTAGCATATCCGCGCCACTTTGTCATATACTCACTGTCATCATGGAAAATATCGAACTAAAATGGATTGTACTTGCCCTTGCAGTGGCAATGTACGCACTGGTAATTGCTTTTCAAGAAAAAAAAGTATGGTTTACCACGCTTACCGCGCTTATCACCGTGTCGCTCGGCACACTCTTTCCAGCCCAGATTTTTAGTGGCGACACGAGGAGCTTTGCGCTTTTACATGCACTTACCGCACTTATAAACTGGAACGTGCTGTTAATCTACATTGGCAGCATGACGATTGCAGCGCTTTTTTTGTATTCCAAGGTGCCCGCAAAGATTGCCGATGTGCTCGTGTCACACGCGCCAAGCACGGGAATCGCCATTGTGCTGATTCTTGCAATGACCGGCATTATTTCAATCTTTGTAGAAAACGTAGCGACCGTACTTGTCATGGCACCTATCGCACTTTCGCTCTGCCACAAGCTTAAGCTCAATCCAACGTACTTTATAGTGGGGCTTGCCGTCATGTCGAATCTGGAGGGAACGGCAACGCTCGTCGGCGACCCGCCAAGCATGATTTTTGCAAGCTATGCTGGCTACAGCTTTAACGACTTTTTTGTGCATAACGGCACGCTTTCAATCTTCTTCATTATACAAGCAGGACTTTTGGCTGGCTGCATCTTTTTCTACCTGCTTTTTTCACGCAACAAAGAAAAAGCAACGGTCGAAACTGAGCCAATTATTTCGCTTGTTCCTACGCTGCTGCTGCTTGCGCTCATCTTCGGACTTGCGCTCATCTCCTTTATTCAGATTGATTGCGCCTTTATTTCAGGGCTGTTCTGTTTTGCACTCGGTATAACGGGCGTGCTCTGGTACTTTTTTTCGCAGAAAAAGACAAAAAGCGAAACCTGGCGCCTCATCCGCGAGCTAGACTGGGAAACCATAGCATTTTTGATCGGCATTTTTGTCGTCGTTGGCGCTATAAGCGAAACCGGTCTGCTTGCTGACTTTGCTGCGTTCTTAGCGCGCATAACTGGCGGAAGCAAAGCTGTCGGCTTTATACTCATTCTTGCCGTGTCAATTGCCATTTCTGGCTTTGTAGACAACGTTCCGTACATTATTGTCATGCTTCCCGTCGCGGGAAGTCTTGCAGAAAATCTTGCGCTGCAAAAAGAGCTTTTTATGTTTGCGCTGCTTGTCGGAAGTTGTCTGGGCGGTAACCTTACGCCCTTTGGAGCAAGCGCAAACGTGGTAAGCATGGGGATTCTAAAAAAAGAAGGCTGCCCCATCCGCTTTACCGGCTGGCTTACCATTTGCGGCTCGTTCACCGTGATTACAACGGCATGTGCGGCAGCAGTTCTATGGCTTTTGTGGGCGTAGCCTACGCAATATATACAGCAGCATCCGAGCGATGCTATCTAGGGAAACGCACACCACCAGCCAACACACGAGCTACTAGCCGTACGCAGGTGCTACTTTCCGTCCATTAGTCTGCAATGCGGTACTTGCCGTCCGCATACACTATTAAGTGCTCTGAGAGCAGCTTTTCGGCGGCTGTTTCTAAGCGCGCCCTATCAAGCTTTTCATACAAAGCAATTGCAGCAAGCGACGCTGTCCGCTCCTTAGAAAGTACACGCAAAATGGCACCGCGCGCCTGCCTCAGCGAGCCTTCAAAGCGGCTCTGCTTTGCATACTGTCGACTTGCACGCGACGGATTAGGGAGTTGCGCCTTTAAGTGCGCGCCGTAGTCCATGAGCGCATAGTACCACTCACGCGGCTGCGAGCGAACAAGCGTCTGCTCCACAAGCGGATACAGTTCCTTGTCGTCAATTTTTGCACCAGGCTCATCCTGCAGGCGCTCAGAAAAAAACGTATGGATAAACACTGAACGGATATTTGTTTCAATGAACACATTCGGCTCATTATAGGCAAAAGTGCTAACCGCGCCTGCTGTATACGGACCAATGCCCGGAAGCTGCATAAGCGCTTCTTGCGTACGCGGAAAAACACCGCCATAGCTTTGGCACACGGCTTTACAAGCATTCTGTAGAAAAACGGCGCGGCGATTGTAGCCAAGCCCAACCCAGTGTCCTAATACATCTGCAAGCGAGGCTACAGCAAGCGCCTGCGCCGTCGGAAACGCAGACAGCCACTCGTCATACTTTAAAATAACCCGCTGCGTTTGCGTCTGCTGCAGCATCATCTCAGAAACGAGCACGGCATAGGGGTCAGAAATACCACGCCACGCAAATGAACGCTTGTGCGTGCGGTAAAAATCCCACACGCTGTTTTGAAAGGAAAGAATCTCGTCAGGAAGAAGAATCATATCTGCATACAGCAAGTCTACTATGCACCGTTAAAATTAATCAGCGTTGTAACCTTCATTGGCGCAAGCGCTTCCTCATACTTCAAATCAGGAAGTCCAATAACTCCAAATACATCCGTTGCCGTTCCACCACCCATTTCAATGAGCTTGCGCGCCGCAGCTAACGTACCGCCCGTTGCAATCAAATCATCAACAATAAGATAGTTCTTGCCTTCACGAATGTCACTTTTATGCGCTTCGATTTCTGCGCTGCCGTACTCAAGATCATACGAACAGCGATAGACTTCCCCAGGGAGCTTTCCTTTTTTACGAATCAGCACAAGTGGCAAATCCATTTCCTGCGCAAAAGGTGCCGCAAACAAAAAACCACGACTTTCAACAGCTGCGACCGCGTCAAAATGCGTATTCTTGTACAGCTCTACCATGCGGCGAATACAGTACTTAAACGCTGCCGGCTGAGTAAGTACGCTCGTAATATCATAAAAAAGGATGCCAGGCTTTGGAAAGTCAGGCACACGGCGAATCGCCTTATCTAAAAGTTCATCTTTAGTCATAGCACTCTATCATACCGTTTTTACGCCGCGGGCGTCTATACAAGAGAAAGCTGTTACCAAGCAAACGCTACTTCGAGCTGTTTTTGACTAAAAAATGCTACTCCTGTATATAAAAAGTTAGCTTATGCTATTGCGAAAAAATACACGTTTCTCTAAAATAACGCATAACAACGGAAAATGTATAATGCCGTTGTAAGATTAAGTATACTATGCGTAAATATATTCTTTCTTTTGTGCTGCTTTGTGTAGCAGTTTTTGGTCTTTCAGCTGTCGACCGCTCTTGGAAGCAGGTTGCGACAGAGATGCAGGGCATCATTGATGATGCATACACTATTTACGTCAGTGGCAACGCTGATGCAGGTTACGAGCGCGTAAACGACGCGTACTTCGGTCACTACGAAGTTGACGGTTTTGAGCGGAACACGCAGAGCCGCATTGGCGGAAGCCGCGCCGGAAACGTTGAAGTGCAGTTTAGCCGCGTAAAGAGCGCGATGCGCGCGGGAAAAGCTGCCGAAGAGGTGCGAAAAGAGGCTGACACGCTCATTGCAATGCTTTTTGAAGACGCAGAAAAGCTTGACCCGCCGCAGATGGCATGGACAGACCTTGCCGCCGTACTTAAAGATGAGTTTACTGAGGCCGCCGGCATGTACGCAGACGGACACGTTGTTACCGCTGAGCCAAAGTTTAGAAAAGCATACTCACGCTATTACGGAAAATCTAAGTTCCAGGAAAATGTTGCAAAATCGCTGGGAAGCGCGCGCGACGCAAAAATCGTTGAGCTGTATACGAAAACAAAGACGATGATTTTGAACAAGGACGCAAAGCCCGCCGTTGTCGCTTCTATCCAAGAGCTCTCTGATTTAATTTCCAACACCGCTGTTGATTTAACAAAGGCGCAAGGTCGCGCGCAGTGGTGGGCTACCGTTGTTGCCTCTCTTTTGATTTTGCTCCGCGAAGGCTTTGAAGCAATTTTGATTGTAGGCGCAATTATTGCCTACTTACGCAAAAGCGGAAATGAAAACAACTTGGGCTCAGTCTACAAAGGCTCTGTGATTGGTATTCTTGCGTCAATTGTGATGGCGCTTATCTTAATCGGGCTTACGAAATTCGGCTTTGAAAGCGGACAGGGGCAGGAAGTGGTTGAGGGAGTGACGATGT
>CALAEZ010000015.1 GCA_937891125.1 uncultured Treponema sp.
TGTGTATGAAAAGGATTCGGGGGGTGACCCGCTTGTCATACCCACAATAACGCATGAAAAGCTGCTTGCCTTTCACGAAAAATGGTATCGGCCTGATAACTGCCTTGTCTTTTTGTACGGCAATATCCCGACCGAAGAGCAGCTTGATTTTCTGCAGGAGCAATTTTTAAGCCGGCTTGAAAAAAAATATGCTGCTTTTGTAACGAGTGAGGAAGAGCGTTCGCGCCGCATTGCGTCTTTTTTGGCTGACGTGACGCCCGAAAAGCAAGAGGAGCCAGTTACCTGCTATCACAAAGGTCCTGCCGCCGAAGAAAAAGGCGAAAAAAACACGGTGCTCGTAAGCTGGCTCTTACCGCCAGCGCTTGATGCCGAGCGGGTTATTACCTATCTTGTCATCAGCGGTATTTTGCTGAATCATGACGGCTCTCCGCTGCAGAAAGCGCTTATTGAAAGCGCGCTTGGCGAGGATGTTGCGCCTCAGACAGGCGTTGACGGCAGCCTGTATCATTTTACGTTCTCTGCAGGTTTACGCGGGGTGAAAAAAGGCGATGAAAACCGCGTTAAAGACGTTATTTTTGAAACATTGCGTACGCTTTGCGAGCAGGGCATTCCAAAAGAAGACATTACGGCAACGATGATGGCGCTTGAATACTCTCAGCGCGAGATAAAACGTGCGCACGGCCCGTATGCACTGCGGCTCATGGGAAATGCCGTGCATAATTGGGTGTACGGCGCACCGCTTTCTCAGGCATTTCGCCTGCGTTCTGATTTGGAGCGGGTGCGCGCCCGCATTGAACAGCATCCTGAAGAGCTGCAACAGCTCATCCGAACCCTGTTTTTGGAAAATAAAAAGCAGTCGCTGGTGGTTGTAACGCCCACTGCGCAGTACACAAAGCAGCGTGAAAAGGCAGAAAAGGCTTTTATTGCAGAGCTTTTACAGAACACAGACCGTGCTGCAATAAAAAAACAAAATGACGCGCTCCATGCCTTCCAAAGTGCAGCTGAGGATGCAAGCATTCTTCCGCATGTCTGCCCCAAGGATTTTTTGCAGCAGGATAAATCACTTTCTGATAATATCGTCACCGCTATCGAAACGGTGCCTGGCTGTGACGGCAGTGCAGTTCCGTTTTTTACTAACAGTGAGCATACAAACGGCATTGTGTATGCTGATGTCGGCTTTCCTGCCGATGTACTTACGCCCGAAGAGTATGCGCTTCTTCCCCTGTTTTCAGAAACCGCAACGGAGGTTGGCTGGAAGGACATGAGCTGGGTAGAAAGTGCGCAGAAAACGGCTTTATATACCGGTGGGCTTTCAATACATTTGTTGGTGTCAGAAATGGCAAAAACGCCTCGTGCGCAACGCTTTGCTGAGGCTCATCGCGATTTTGTTGGCAGAGAATGGGTAATTTATCGCATAAGCATGATAGAAGAAGAAGCCGACCGGGCGTTTTCGTTGCTTGCAGATTGTATTTCGGGAACTGATTTTCATGATGTAAGCCGCTTACAGGAGCTTGCCTGTGAAATTCGTAATGATTTTGACTCCTCGATAATTCCTGACGGGCATGAATACGCTGCGCTTCGCACAAAGCGGCTCATGTCTCGAGTAAAAGCGGTTGATGAAATCTGGAACGGCGTATCCGCACTCTACGCATTGCATCGCGCGGCGGATGAAAATGCAGCGCAGACGGCACAAGCCTTACAAGCGGTGCTTAAAAAGCTTCGTTCTGGTGGCGCGTTTATCCACGTGACGGCAGAGCAGAGCGGCATAGACCGTGCACGAAAAGCGCTTGATTCCTTTACAAAAGCTGCGGCAATAACTGCGTTGCAGCCGCCGCGTGCAACTGGCAATGAGGCTTTTTACGCATTAACCGAAATTGCGGGCAAGGGAGACGAACGTGCAGGCGAGGTGCTTATGACAAGCGCACAGGTTGGGTTTGCCGCTTCTTGCATTGACTCTGCTCCTTACGGCACTCGTGAAGGCGCTGCCGTAGAAGTGTGCACGCATTGGCTTTCAAATACGCTTTTGTGGGAGCGGCTGCGCACGATTGGCGGTGCATACGGTGCTTTTTGCTACACCGAGGCGCTTTCTTCGCTAGTGATTTTTGCAACTTACCGCGACCCAACGCCAGAGCGTTCGTGCGCCGTTTTTGAAGATGCGCTTTCTGAATGTGCGCAGCGGCGCATGACGCGCGAGGAGTGTGAAAAAGCAATTACCGGCTGCTACAGTAATTTTATTCAGCCAAAAAGCCCGCGCAGTCGCGGTTCTACAGGACTGTTGCGCACGCTCTATGCGCTTGACGCGCAGGATCGCGAAGAAAAAATCCGTACTATGCTGTTATTGTCTCCCGATGACATACAGCGCGGTTTTGCGCTCTTACGTGATTCTGCTAAAAAGAATCGCCGACAGGCAATAATTTGTGGACAAAACATAAAAACAGCTGGAAAAATCACTGTTTTACCACTATAATGGCTCGTGGCTAGAAGAGCTTTTCTTTCATGCTAGAGCTAATCTTCTTGAAGTATGCAAATATGCGGAGGCTTCTATGAACAAAAAAATGCAGGAATGTGTCGATATGATGCGGCAGCTTGTTACCGATATACAGGGTGCGCCGTATCCGGGAGATAATTTTGAGCCTGAGCTGTATCACATCTGGTATGAGCATGCACAGCGCGTTGCCGTTGACTGCTTTGAATACCTTGAAGAAAACTTCCCCCAGGAGCGAGAAAACTTCGAGAAGAGCTTGAAGCATCTCTTTAAGTAGTTTTTTAGTCAAGTCTTTTGCCGCTGTGCCGATAATAAATTAAGAGTGTTGTTTTATGACAAGGATGGGCGGGATGACTAAAAAAAAGGACAGTCAGCATTACGAGCAGTATTTGTTGCGCGGAAAGCTAAGAAAAGCAGGTTCTCAGCGCATACGCTATGTGTTTAATGGCGTAAATCGCGAGACAAATACAGAACGCACTTTTTTTATCGAAATAATTCTCGTAAATCCAGCTGTGTCCCCGGTAAAGCCTGTTGTGTATTGTGAAAACAGTGCTGCTGGTAGTGCTGATGAGAGCCCAGATACGCTATATGGCAAAAAAACGATTGCGGCGCAGGTTCAGCCGCAGTCTTATGTGCTCTTAAAGGCGGGAAGCTACGGTCCGCAGGCACAGCAGTTTAAGCGCTATTATTCTTTAAAAGATTTTATCAGACAAAAAGGGCAAAATGGCTACAAAATTGGAAACTGTATTTTTGGTATCAATGTGCTTGCCGGCTCTGTTGTTGTCGGTCAGAACGATCTTTTAGAGCATCCTGAATTAGATTGTGCTGCTGGCAGTATTTCGTGGGAAGTTCGCTTTGATCAGAAAATTCACGCAAATCCTTTGTATAAAAAGCATGGGCTGTGCTGGACGGCAAGCGGGGTAAAGACGCTTTTTTCAGGCACAATCCGCATGTCTGGGTTGGAATATGCCGTCGTTCCCAAGAAATCCTTTGGCTACATCGACCGTTTTTGGGCTCCTGACTTTGTGCAGCCATTTTTCCATCTCTCTTCTTCGCACTTAGTAAGTATTATAAATGGAAACCCGTTACAGAAATCTTGCTTGGCGCTCGGTGGCGAGTTTGGGGGAAGCCTGACTGCGTTTTTAATGCTTGAAGGACAAGTGTTACCCGTTCAAAAACGCTGGTTTTTAGAAAAATGGAATGAAGTGCATCATTTTTCTCAGGTTCCCGCTGATGCTGATGGCGAAAAATTACACTGGTCGGTTAGTATCCACAAAAAAAACTTTGTTGTTGACATTGATGTCTTTTGTAAGAGTGATGAAATGCTCGTGCAGGGCTGTGATATGCTTCAGGCGGGAAGAGATAGTATGCATATTGTCAGTGGTGGAAGCGGCTTTGGCGAGATACGTATTTACAAAAAAATGGGAAAATCGCTTGAGCTCCTCGAAGACGCCCGCATAGAAAGTGCGTTGTGCGAATACGGCGCTAAAATTCAGTAACCGTTACTCTTTTTCGTTAGCTTCGGCGATTTTCTATTGCAAGCGCTGTATCGTACGCATGCTTCATACTGACAGAAAAAAGAAGCGGAATAAGCGTCAGTAGCTTTCGGATGCCATTTTTGCCGTTACGACCTTGCCATGCGTGCGTAATCTGCTCCCAATTTGCAACAATCTGCGGAATAAAGGTAAGCGTTAGGCTCAATCGGTCTGAAAAGGTTTCTTTTTTCTTTCTGGTGACCGCTAATTCAAGCAGCGTAAATCCTTCATGAAACTGCACATTGCTTGTCGTCCGGTAAAAAAGGGCGGAAACTGCAAGTGAAAGCGCTAAATGGATAGCAAGCGCTCGATAGTCTGCATGCATTGAAAACAGTGTCGTAAGGGAAAGCGTATTGTTAGCTTCAAGAGCGTGAGCACATACAAGCGCATTTTGAGAAAAAGAGGCGAGATAAAGCACAATAGCGTAAAAAAACGCTGGTTTGAGGTCGGTTATTATCTCTTGAACCGTAAAATGCAGGGCTTTTTCTGCTACGAGCACGCATACAAACGAAAGAAGCGCGATGCGAATCGGAAGATAAAACGAGACAATTGCAAGCGCGAGCATTAAAAGAATTTTCGCCGTGGGGTGCAGTCTATGAAGGAACGTATTCCCCGTGCGGTATCTAAAAAAACGGTTACTTTCCATATTTTTTCGCCTACCAGATGAGGTCAGCGACTGTTTTATACGCAGTAAGCGGATTTTTAATGCCCCAGCTTTCAAGTGGCGCAGCAAGTGCATCGGTAGGTGTCCCGTCAAAAACAATATGTCCTTGCTGCAAAATGATGACATGGTCTGCCATGCCAAGGCATTTTTCAATTTCGTGTGTTAAAAGCAAAATGGTCTTCCCCTCGTGCTTAAGCTGTGCAAGAAGCGTATTTACGTCGCGCACGCCGGGAAAATCAAGGTTTGCATACGGCTCGTCAAAAATAATGATGTCCTTTTTCATGGCAAGAATTGCTGCAACCGCAAGCCTACGTTTTTCGCCACCAGAAAGGAACTCTGCCGCAAAGTCTGCCTTGTGCAAAAGCGAAACTGCCGACAGCGCTTCATCAACAATGCGTGGTATATCCTGTTTTTTTACGCCTTGGTTTTTAGGACCGACAGCGACATCCTCTCGCGGCGTTTCGCCTAAAATCTGGGTAGCAGCGTCCTGAAACACCAGTCCCGGTCGCGAGCTCGTCTGTATAACGCCCGCTGTCGGCTTCATAAGCTGTGCGATAAGCTGCATGAGAACCGATTTTCCGCTGCCATTTGCGCCACCGATTATGGTAAAGCTCCCCGCCTGTATTGAAAGCGAAATGCCGTCAAGCGCACGGTAGCTTTCGGTGTCGGTGTGCGCAAAATATTTTTTGACATTCTGTAGCGTAATCGCTGCTGTCATAGCGTGTCCTGCTCAAGAATGCGGTTTTCGTTCTCTGGATTAAGATAGCGGGCTACCGTTGGCCGCAATGCAAGCGCAAGCAGAATCGTAACGACAATCTTTATGCTGTCACCTGGAATAAACGGAATAAGGCAGGCTTTTAATGCATACGAAAGATCAACTCCTTCTTTTCCTCGTGCAGTCATAACACGCATAAACCACGGAATACCAGGCAGGTAGTTAAAAATGTAGCCGACAAGCGTGGCGCAAATGATACGCAACACGGACGCTACTGACGGCTTTTTTTCAGAAACACGTGGCCTACCTGCAACAAGCCCTGCAAAAAGCGCACCTAAAAAATACCCGACGAGAAAACCGCCTGTTGGACCGGCGAGTACGGCAATTCCCTTACTCATGCCAGAAAAAACGGGAATGCCTAACACGCCGAGCACCAAAAAAATGCCGACGCTTGCCGCGCCCTGTATGCCACCAAGCAGAACACCAGAAAGGATAGCAAACATGTTCTGTATTGAAATTGGAACAAGGCCAGGAAGCGGAACAGAAATAAAGCAGCCTGCGCAGATAAGTGCTGCAAACAGGGTGGTGAATACAGAAGAGAGCGTGCTTTTCTTCATTGTTCCTGCCGCAGGGGTGGAATCATGCTGTTCTGTTGACTGAAAAAACATATTGTTACCTCTTATTTTGTTTTTTATAAAGGTAACGATATAAGGAGCCAGTGTCAATGCGCACACAGCTTTCTTTTTGTGCGAGCGCAGCATCATCAGGCGCTCGAGCGCATCCTCATCTATACCCAAATTTTTTTTTTTACGCTA
>CALAEZ010000016.1 GCA_937891125.1 uncultured Treponema sp.
AACCAAGGACCAAAGGATTATGAGTCCTCTGCTCTAACCGCTGAGCTAATGGCCCCTCCTTCATAAAACGTGAAGTGAAAAAATAATATCAGAAATACTGGCACTTAGTCAATATAATCAAACGGTCTATACTCGAAAGCAATGCCTTTTTTTGTTGTCGAAAGTAAAAAGCGAAAAGAAAGCAACATTTTTATCTACACAATTTTTAGGTCGGCAAGGTCGTCTAAAAGCTTCTGCATAACGGCAACACTTTCTGGCGTTAAGCTCAATGCATTATCATACTCGGTATGGAAAAGCCGCCACGTTTTTGGCATCATCTCTTCATAGCGGAAGCGTGGTAAGCGAGCGGGATCATCAGTTTCCCAATGTGCATGCATTACTTCTTTTTCCAGGTTTTTATCATTCATAAGATTGCGCAGATACGCATTTGCTTCATCTTCTGGAAGCAACGTAATGGCCACCGCAGGAATACCGCATGCCAAAAAACCAGCATTATCGCTATAGGGCACCGGAAGCGTAAGCCAGTGGTTAGGCGAGCAGTCCCGCAACAGATTCTGAGTGCGCTGATACAAGCTTACAAACTGCTTTTTAAAACTCGCGCCTGTTTTTTTGAGCGCATCTATTCCTGCGCGGGCAAGCACCGGTACCGTTCCGCGACCACAGGCGTCAAACACATACACATCATCGCGCGTTATACCAAGTTTGCGGAACAGCTCTGCAAGGGCAAAGGCGCCCTGTTCGTTTACGCCATTTTCGCCAAGCTCCTCGCCATCGGTAAAAAAAATGCGTACATTATGCGCTGCAAGCGCACCTCCCTTGCGGCTACGAGCAACGAGGCGACCTGCCCAATCTGCAATCATAATATTTGCGGCGCTGTTGTCGTTTGCACCAGGACTATTTGGCACACGGTCGTAGTGGGTAATAACCGTTTTTATCTTAAAAAGCGGATTATATGCCGTTTGCGGAAACTGCACATACAGATGCTTACGTCCTGCAAGCGGAATAATAGAGGACTCAACGCCCCAGTCTGCAAGATACGCCTGCAAAAAGTGAAGGCGATTGCACGTAGGCGCTATATAGTCTTCAAAATTATGCGGCAAAGCAGCGACAGGAGGCATAGCGTGCAGCACTTAGCGAAGAGAAGCAAGTGGCACGCAAAGCGGGCTTGTCGTTGCATTGTCAAGCTTTGCGTATTCTTCCAAAAGCGCTTTCTGCTTTGCGCTCATACGCTGCGGAGTCTGCACGACAACCTTTACATACAAGTCCCCCTTGCGGCTGCTTCCAGTAATCGGAACGCCCTCCCCCTTTATGCGGAACAGCTTTCCGTTTGTGGTGCCAGCAGGAAGCGCAAAATCAATTTTCTTTCCGTCAAGAGCTGTAATCGTAAGCTTTTCACCAAGCGCCGCCTGCACAAACGTAACAGGAATGGCACAGTACAAATCCTGCCCGTCACGCTCATAATATTCATGCTGATTTACGTGAATGAGCACAACTAAATCGCCTGCAGGACCGCCGTTTGCGCCCGCATCGCCCTGGCGAGGAATAACAATGCGCTTTCCGTCATCTACCCCCGCTGGAATAGTAAGCGTCATGCGCTTGCTCTTCTGCTCAACACCACTTCCATGGCAGGTAGGACACGGCTTATCGATGACCGAGCCTTTGCCTGCACACTTTGGACACGTTTGTTGCACGGCAAAAAAGCCTGCGCTTCGGCGCACCTGTCCCATGCCGTTACAGGTCGGGCAGGTTTTTCGCTTGCTTCCGGCAGCTCCACCAGAGCCGTGACAGGCAGAACAGGTTTCTGCATGCTGGAACGAAATATCTACCTTTGTGCCGTAAACGGCATCTTTAAATGAAATGTCTAAATCATAGCGGAGGCTTGCGCCTTCCTGTGGATCAGTAGGGCTTCTTCTGCGGCTGCCGCCACCACCAAACAGGTTTTCAAAAATATCGCCAAAGCCGCCGCCCATGCCACCAAAAAGGTCTGAAAAGTCATGGAATGCATGGCTGTAGCCACTACCAGCGCCAGCGCCACCCATGCCGTCAAGACCGGCAAAGCCGTACTGGTCATAAATCGGCCGCTTCTGGTCATCAGAGAGGATTTCGTATGCCTCTGTAGCTTCCTTAAACTTATCCTCGGCTTCCTTGTTGCCCGGATTGCGGTCAGGGTGATACTTTACAGCAAGCTTACGGTATGCTTTTTTAATGTCATCTTTCGTCGCGCCCTTCTCTACTCCGAGCACTTCATAATAATCACGCTTAGCCATAGTCATTCCACCATTCTTGTATTTTAGTAAAAACCGAAAAACAGTATAGCTGATTCCCAGCTTTTTTACAATTACATGTTTTGTTTCCTGTTTTGATTACAGAGAAGATACTCATAAACGGGTAAATCGTAAAGAAAAAAATGCAGAGGAATACGTCCCAGGAAAGCAAAGCAGAGCTTTGAAAATCGCTCTGCTTAAGATTTTAGCACAGCAGAAAGCGGTTTGTAAAAAATAATTCATTTTTTTTCGGCAAAAATTGGAGAAAATACGCGTTTTTCTCCAATAAGGTTATGTGAAGAAAAACGTTATTTTTGCAGGCGTTA
>CALAEZ010000017.1 GCA_937891125.1 uncultured Treponema sp.
AAAATAATTTTTAATGATTTCTTCTTCTTTTTTAGTTAATACGTAAGCCAAAAAAAATTCTTATGCCGGAGACGGATCTAACAAAAAAAACTGAAGTGTTTTCCGGTACATTGGCTAATGGCAAATACGTCATTATCCCCCACGAAAGCACTTCAGAAAATGCATCTGCTGTGTCCCTGGCAGAAACTGCAGGCAGTATACCAGCACAGAGGGCTCTATAGGTAAACGGCAAATTGACATTTTGAGGTTTTGGCTCAATACTTTTTTGTATGAAATATGTGACTGACCAGCTGCTTGCTGACTTAGAGAAATTTTTACAGGACAATTACATACAAATTTTCTTCCAGCTGGGGCCTGCGGATGCGGATATAGCTGAGATTGCAGCTTCTGAGGTTGAAACCTTTTCGGACAAGCTCTTTGCGTTGATTCAGGAAAAAGAGCTGTCTGAGGTGGAAATCTATAAGCGGGGAAATGTGAGTCGGCAGCTTTTTTCCCGCATACGGAGTGAGCGGGAGTATCATCCGACAAAAAAGACGGTCTTTGCGCTTGCAGTCGGTATGGGGCTGACGGTTGATGAGACAAAGCTGCTTTTGGAAAAGGCGGGCTATGCTTTCAGCTCGGCGAGCAAGGCGGATTTGATTGTTAAGTATTTTTTGCTGCACGGGCACTATGATATTTTTGCGATAAATGAGGTGCTGGATAAGTACGGCTTTGAGACACTGTAATTTGTCAACGGACGGTTTACCTGTGACAGTGGAAAAAGAGATAGTATAAGACAAAAGGCTTTGGCTTGTGATACCTATGGCCTTTTGATATGGTTCCGAGTTTCTTGCCAGTTCTGGCGGTTCCGATCTGGAAGACTGTATCAATTGGAGCTATGGCACTGTTGCAAGGTAAACTCTTTTAGAGTGCCTGCATTGGGGTTTCGTGGTGGTCTGCAAAGTGCTTAATCCATACGGATTAGATAGCGCGGCAACACCGCATTGCCCTTGCGGGAAAGTGCTTAATCCATACGGATTAGATAGCGCGCCTGCAAGGGCTTTTCCTCACGAAACTTCACCCTAAAATCTTTTTTTTTTAGAGGCGAATGTGAAAGAAACTGAAAACATAAAAGCTTAGTAGTTCCACTCGCTCATGTCAGCTTTTGTGGTAAACCAGATGCCTAAAGCTTTCATGCGTTCTGTTGTGAAGGACTCGTTCTTGCGGTCGTATTCGGAAAGCGTTATTACGGCAAACAGCAGTGTGCACAAAACGGCAAGCAATATCGGGAGCCAGTCTCCGAGACGGGCATAAACAGTCATTTTGCGCTCATACACGGGGATTTCTGCTGCCAGTGCGCGCTCTTCAAATAGTGGCACGCTTTGTAAAATGCTTCCCGTTGGAGAAACGACGCAGGTAAAGCCTGCATTTGTGCTTCGAGCAAGCGTGGTGCGGTATTCAATAGCACGGTAGCTTGCAACAATAAAATGTTGCATTTCAGCACTTTGCGTCTGTGACCAAGCATCATTTGTCAGATTTATAAAGACCTCGCTCCCCGCTAAGTAGAGCCGTCTGCACACTTCACCAAATGCGTCATCAAAGCAAATGGGAGTCCCTATACGCACTGACGGCTGTGTATCCGCTTTGTGAGTGGTAGACACAAGCGATACAATTTCTGTTTTTTCTGCATCGTAGAGTGGAGCTGTGCTCAAGGGAATCTCGAATAGCGTTGCCTTGTAGCCTTGTGTCCAACCGTATGAAAAGCCTGCAATGTTGTGAATAAAATTACGTACCCACTCATACTCAACGCCAGGAATGCGTTCGGCAAAGGGAACTAAATGCAGCTTTGCATAGTTGCCCGCATATTTTCCATTTTTGTCGATTAAAATGGTTGCGTTTGCCGTCTGATGTTTTTCTCTATTGAACGTGTAGGGGGCGCCAATAATGAATGGTACTTTTTTTTCTCGTATAAATGCGATGAGCGATTTTTCCTTTGGATAGCTTGTATAGTGATGGATAGCGTCAGGAAAATTTTTCCCGAGAACTGATTCACTCCAAACAACGACATCGGCCTCTTTTTCGGCTGCCGAGAACGATGCTAAGCCTTCCTCTGTAAGGCGTGTTGAAATATCAATTGCGCTTTTGTCTCCGCTCAGCCACGGGTCTTTGTTTTGCTGCACAAGCACTGCATTGAGTAGCTTGACCGGCTGTCGAGGAATGGTATAGGTGATAAGACCATAGCAGAGTGCAAGTAAAAAAAATGCGGCAGTTACCTTTGCGGTGCGTGTGTAACCTTCTGCATAGCGGCGCGGGGTGATGGCTTTAGAAAGCGTGCGTAATACCAGCAAGCCTTCTGCAAGGGTTGCGGCAAAGAGCGCAAAAAGAAAGGTGACGCCGTAGCAGCCGGTGATTGCAGCTATTTGGGTGACAAGGGGCCAGCGGTATGCGGTCATTGAAAGCGTGCCCCACGGATAGCCTAAAAAGCCATTTGATTTACACCATTCCCAAATGGTGTAGAGCGAGGCAAACATGAATATGCGTGCAAAAACCGCAAAATCGAGTCTGCCAGCGCGCATTGAAAGCGAGGCTGCGGAGCCTTGTGACGTATATTTTGAAAAAAGCCAGTGGTATAGCCAGCCGAATAAGCCGTGGTAGCCTGCGGTTCCGAATGCCGACGCGCCGAGTGTAAAGAGTGCAAAGCCGTGAAAGTTTCCAAGCCAAAAGCTTGAAAGCAGGTGTGTGACAAGCGCTTGTAGTGCGCAAATCCAGAAGGATGAGCGATAGCTTTGTGCAGAAGAAACTGCAAGATAGAGCGGAAGTAAGGCGAAAAGCCCGATAAGTGGCTCACCAAATAGGTAGTGTTCGTTAGGGATAGCGAGTGCTAACAGTACGCCTGAAAAAATCGCACAAAAAACTTGTAAAAAACGGCACATTATAGTATCATTTTATAAATTACACTGTAAAAATGCAACACTAGGGAAAAATGGGCACTGCATGAAAAACATCTTTGAAGCACATGAGTCAGAATATCAGGTGCAGCCGCAGATAGTCGTTTCGACGCCGGGGCGCTTTCATCTTGTTGGAGAACATTCGTGGTTCTGCAAGGATAAAACGCTTTCAATGGCTGTGAATCTGCCCGTTTTTGTTGCAATCTCGCGACGAGAAGATGCTAATCTCCATTTTTATTTTGCACAGCTGAATGAACGCAAAAAAAATTCACTGACAGCCTTAAAATACCGCAAGGAAGACCGTTGGGCGAATGCTATAAAAGCGATGATGTACGGCTTTACCTCTGGCGGCTTTGAGCTTGCTGGCATGAATATCACGGTATATTCTGACATTTTGCCGTCTGCCGGCTTTGGTATTACCAGTGCGATAAAAGCGGGCAGTGCGCTTGCAATTCGTGAGCTGTTTGGCTTTTCTGCGTGCACGGATGCCCAGCTTTTGCAGGTCATCGAGCGCGGAAACCGTCTATTCCTGCAGCAGGAGTATATTGCCGCCGATGCATATACGGCGCTTTTTTCGAAGGCAGGGGAAGTGCTGTTTACCGATTATGCGACAGGACGGTATGATACGCTCCCTCTTCCGTTTGCTGACAAGAAAATCCTGTTAGTCGACGCAAAGGTTCCGCGCGTTTCGGTTTGGAATGAAGAAACGCTGCACCAGCCAGAGCATGTGCTGCTGTTAGGCGAGCTCAAAGAACGAAAAAGCACGGTGTACGGCGGCTGGCAGTATGAGGAAAATCCGACAGACGTAAATGAAGTGCTTGCGATTGTTTCTGAAGACACGCGCCGCCGCCTGCTGTGCATTATGCGTGAGCATAAAAGTGTGCTTGATGCCTACAAAGCGCTAGAAACGGCGTCTTTTGGCAAATTTGCTCGCGCGGTGAACAAAAGCTACGAAAGCATGCGCGATTTATACAACAGCTCGTGTCCCGAAATCGACTGGATTCTAAAACGCCTTTCTGAAATCAGACCGAATCTTGATGACCCACGAAATCCGACTGCCTGTGGGCGCATTACGGGTAAGGGCTTTGGTCGCTGTATTTACACATTTATTTCAGATGACGATATTCCTGCTTTTAAGGCAAAGCTTGCCGAATACGAGCGGATTTTTGGTTTTCATACCGCCTGCTACGAGGTTTCGCCAGCTGATGGAGCGCATGTTGTTACCCGTTAGCGTGCTTTTGACAAACGACGATGGTTACGGCTCTCCTGGGCTGCAGGCGCTTGAAGCGGCTCTTTCCTCTGTTTGTGAGGTGTACGTACTTGCCCCCGATTCGAACCGCTCTGCGGTGTCAAATCACATTACCATGAACGCGCCACTTTGTATTACTGAAAAAGATCCGCGTCATTTTACGAGCTCGGGAAATCCTGTTGATTGCGTTGTCACCGCCCTGCATGCAGACTTGTTTACCGATGCCAACGGTAAGCGCATTTACTTTGATGCCGTCTTTTCTGGCATAAACAAGGGACCGAATATGGGAAGCGACACGGTGTATTCTGGTACAGTTGCTGCCGCTCGACAAGCGTGTATGTATGGTGTGCCAGGAATTGCGCTTAGTTTAGATTCGAAGGACGACTGCTACCACTATGAGGCGCTCGCCGATTTTGCCGCAAAAAATGTGCATACTCTGATGGCGCTGTGTACAGAAACTGCTTTTGTGAACGTAAATGCGCCGTCGCGTGAAAAGTATGAAAAAGTCTGCTATAGCTCCTTGTGCAGACGTGATTATCACGATAGAGTAAGGATAGAAAAAATGCCAGACGGAAAGCTGTATAGCTTTTTTCTTGGTGGCAGTGTGAAAAGCCATGGAGATGCGGATTGTGATTTTGCAACCGTTGAAAGCGGGGCGATAGCAATTTCACGTATACCGGCAGAAGATTACGCTGAAACGCGACCGCACACTTTTTCTTTTACGCTGTAGGCATATCAGACGGGAGGCTGTTATGGATAACGTGCTAGCGGGGGGAATTTCCCTCTATCGGCAGGGCTTATTTTCTGATGCCCTTACTTTTTTTCTGGCGCTCCCCGATGACGCCGACGCCGACAACATTGAATTAGCCTATTTTATTGGGCTGTGTTATGCAAAACTGAATCGGTACGATGATGCGCTTGTCTACCTAGAGCAGGTGGTGACAGCAGGTAAGAATCTTGACCGCGTGCTGCAGTGCCGTTTTTTGCTTGCGGTGATTTACGCTGCAAGCGGGCGAAAAAAGCTTGCCGATTTTGAGCTCAATAAGCTTCTGGAAACGGGATATAAGCCTGCTTCGGTCTATGCGGCGCTTGCGTATATTGCCTGGCAACAGGAAGATGTTGAAAAAAGTCTTTCCCTGTATAAAAAATCACTTGATATTGACCCTGAAAACCCGACAGCGCTTAACGGCATGGGCTATGTTTTGGCTTGTGAAGAGCGCGATTTGACGCAGGCGCTTTCTTTTTGCAAGCGTGCGCTCAATAAGGCGCCGCAGTCTGCTGCCTGCCTTGATTCACTTGGGTGGGTCTACTTAAAGCTAGGGCTTGAAAAAGACGCCGAACGCTACCTTTTGCAGGCGCAGGCGCTTCTTCCTGATAACGCAGAAATTGCAGAGCATGTGCGCGTGCTGCAGGGAGCGTGAGAAAAGCATGAAAAAAAAGTATATTCTAGCTATGTGCGCAATCACCTTTGCGAGTGCGCTCTCTCTTTCTTCACAAGCGGCGTTAAGTCCGTTTACCAGCGAGGAAGCGCGCCTTTCAGGTGCTGCTGGTGCGCTGCCCGCTTCGACGGGGCTTGCGTTTCAGGAGTTCAGACGCGGCGTTCAGGCGTACTACAAGGGCTCGTTTAACGATGCAATCCTGGAGTTTGAAAAAGCGCTCTCATACCTGCCGTCCGAAAACATTATTTTAGACTGGCTCGGAAAAGCGTACTATCGCTCTGGCATAGAAGGCGCGGCGTTACAGCAGTGGCAGTACGCTTCAGATGCTGGCTATGGCGACCTGTTGCTGCAGAATCGTATAGAAATTGTGCGTGACCGGCGTATTAGCGACAATGCCTATGACACGCCCGTGCGCTACACGGAGTCGGGAAGTTTTCCGGGAAAAAATGGGGAAACGCTGATTTTTAGTCAGCCTGTGTCGGTGTTGCCGAATGCTGACGGCAGTACGTGGATTTTAGCGTACGGCTCAAATGAGCTGGTGCTCATGGATGTCAACGGCTTTATCATAAACCGCACGGGCGGTCCCTTAAACGGCTTTGACCGTCCGCTTGACATGATTCGCAGTCTTGACGGCTCGATTGTCATTAGCGAGGCAAGTGGCGACCGCGTGAGCATGTTTGACAAAAAAGGTCATTTTATAAAATCGTTTGGCTCAAAAGGCGCGGGCGTTGGCAATATGGTCGGCCCGCAGTTTATTGCGCAGGATGCAGACGGAAACTTTTTTGTTACTGACTTTGGAAACGCCCGCGTTGATGTGTTTGACAAGGACGGAAATGCGCTTTTTTACTTTGGCAGGCGCACAGTTGATTTTGACGGCTTTAAGGCGCCGACCGGCATTGCATTCGCTCATGGCGCTCTTTTGGTAGCAGATGCGGTAAGCGGCGCCATCTATCGGTTTGATACTGCGGGAAATTATTTGGGGCTGTTGTGCCGGGAGCATACCTTTAAGCATCCAGAGGCAATGAAGGCATGGGGAAGTTACCTGTTAGTCTGTGACGAAAACCATGTGTATTCTGTTGACAGCACAACGGGCGCCGTTTTTGAAAGTGCGAATACGGGAAATGCGCCATCACATATAACGGCAGCTGTTCCCGATGCAAACGGAAACGTGCTTGCGTGTGATTTTGTGACAAATGAAGTCTATGTGCTTTCTAAGATGTCAGAGCTTATCGGCGGTCTGTTTGTGCAGATTGAGCGTGTTATCTCGGACGAATTTCCTAAGGTGACACTGGAAGTAAAGGTGGAAAATCGCCGTCGGCAGAGTATTGTTGGTCTTAAAGATGTCAATTTTTTTGTGACAGAGCGCAAGGCTGCTGTTGAGGACTTACATTTTGACGGGGCGACATACGCAAACGATGTTGCTGATATTACGTTGCTTATTGACCGCACGGTTGACAGGCGCTATAACGAGTCGCTTGAAGCTGCCGTGCGTGAGCTTTCGCATGCGATGGACGGCAAGGGAACGCTTCGTGTTATCAGCGCGGGAACAGTGCCCATTATGGAATACTCAGGCTCGCCACGTGGCTGTGAGCAGTTTAGTCTTTCTGCGCTTAAAAATCCGGTTTCTCCGTACTGTAAGCTTGACAGCGCTTTTAGGCTTGCGGCTAACGGCTTAATCAATGCGGAGAAGAAACGCGCGATTGTGCTTATCAGCGAAGGCGAGGTATCCCCCGATGCATTTTCGAACTACGGTCTTTCTGACATCGCCGCGTATCTTAATAACAATTCGATTGCGCTTTCCTTTGTATCGCTGTCGCAGGAGGCAGCTTCGCAGGAGCTTTCATACCTGATTGACAATACCGAGGGAGACGCATACTACGTGTACCGCAGTCAGGGACTCTCTGGCGTCATTTCTGACATTATTGACATTCCGTCAGGCTTATATCGGCTGTCGTATACGTCACTTTTGACGACCGAATTTGGGCAGGCATTTTTGCCCGTGGAAGTAGAAGCATATTTGATGAATCGCAGTGGCAGAGACGAAACGGGCTATTTTGCGCCACTGCAGTAAGGTGAAAATTACATGGTAGAAGTAAGAAATGTTGAAGTGTACGGATTAGACCGTGCGCTCAATGCAAAAGCAAATTCGTTTAATGTGGGCGACATTGATACAACGGTCGCTTTTGACAAATCTGATGAAAACCGTCAATGGAAGATTGCAAAGTCGCTTGGCGGTAACCGAGAGCCGCACCAAAGCCACGATGCATTTCTCAAGGGAATTCTTGTGTCGTTTGACTTAAAGTATTCGCAGGCGTTTACGCCGGAGTTGCAGCGCTATCACTTTTTAGAGATTGTGATGAGTCAGTCGACGATGCATTCGCTCAAAAAGTTTATGGAAAACGGTCTTGACCCATACAGCGTCTATGTAACTGAAGAAAGCAAGGCTCAGGTGCGCAGGCTGTATGAGGCGTTTGAAAAGACGCAGGAAGCGCTCAAGGCTGCTGACACGGGAAATGCAGAGGCGGTGCGTATAAAAAAACTTAGACGGGAAAATTACGAGGCATTTATGCGCTTGCGCCACAACATTCCCGGCGGCTTTGAAATGTGGGAAACGATTACCACCAATTACTTACAGTTAAAAACTATCTGCATACAGCGTACCAATCATCGCCAGCGCGAGGATTGGAATGCGTTTATCCGCGCCTGTCTTGCGCTTCCGCATTTTTGCGAACTGACCGGCTTAAGCGAAGAAAGCCTAAAGCTGTGCGATATCTAGGCGGTCTGTAGGTACTACGATGTCTTTTGTCGGAAGCGCATCGGGCTCAAAAAGAGCGAGCGCTTCTGAAAGACTGACAGCCTCCGCTTTTGGAATGAAGCCGCAGAGGTGCATGATGAGTCCGATAAGCTGCTGCGGGCTGTAGCATTCCCGAAGCTCCTTCATGCTGCTTCCGCCGTGCCGTTTTGCAAGCCTTCTGCCGTCAGGAGCGACTAGAAGCGGCAGGTGAAAGAACGCAGGCGGCGTATAGCCGAGCAGGTGATACAGAAACAGCTGCTGATGGGTAGAGGCGAGTAAGTCCCGCCCGCGCGCTACATCTGTTACGCCCATGAGCGCATCGTCTACCGTAACGGCAAGCTGGTAGGCAAAGTTTTTGTCAGCGCGCTGCACGATAAAGTCGCCTGTATCTTTGAGCAGATTTTCCCGCTGTAAGCCGTAGTGTCCGTCAATAAAAGAGCTTTCGCTGTCAGGAACCGCAATGCGTGTTGCTGGCTTTCGTGTCGCTAAGAGAGACGCGCGCGCCTCTTGACTGAGTGTTTTGCATTTTCCGCTGTAGACAATCGTGCCGTCAGAGGCATGCGGCGCGCTTGCGGCAAAAATGTCGGCGCGAGAGCAAAAACAGTCGTATAGCGTCGCTTTACTTTTAAGCGTGGTAAGCGCTGCCTCGTAAAATGCGGTGCGTTCGGACTGAAAAAAGCTTTCTGTAGCTTGCTTCTCTGGTCCTTCATCCCAGGTAAGCCCGATCCAGCGTAGGTCGCTTAAAAGTGCATCTGCATATTCTCGCTTACAGCGCTGCGCATCTAAATCTTCAATCCGCAAAAGCCACGCGCCACCCTGTTTTTTTGCATGCAGATATGACATAAGCGCCGCATATACGTTACCAATGTGCATTCTGCCGCTAGGGGAGGGGGCGAATCTTCCTTTCATGGAGGAACTGTAGCACAGTGACGCGAGCCCCTCAAGAGCGCGTAGCCATGGTAAGCCCCGGATGGAGCAGAGCGGCTACAGGGGACGTCTGTAGGTTGAAAAAGCGTTGCGCGGTGTGCTATACTCGCTGTTACCATTTTTTAAGCAGGAGCTTATAATGAAAAAGAGTTTGATTTGTTTAGCAGCCATTGCGTGTGCTGCATTCGTGTCTTTTACCGGCTGCAAGGAAAAGCAGCAGGCAAAATCTAATGCCGCTTTCCATATCGGCATTGCAACAGGAACTGTTTCGCAGTCAGAAGATGACCTTCGCGGAGCTGAAGAGCTGATCCGCCGCTACGGAAGCGTTAAAGAAGGCGGCATGATTCAGCACATCACCTATCCTGATGACTTTATGAGCCAGCAGGAAACAACCATTTCTCAGATTGTTGCATTGGCAGACGACCCGCTGATGAAGGCAATTATCGTAAATCAGGGCGTTCCGGGAACAGCAGAAGCGTTCCGCCGCATTAAGGAAAGCCATCCGGACATTCTGTGTTTTACCGGCGAGCCGCACGAAGACCCGCTTGTCATTCAGAAATCAGCTGACCTTGCCGTTTCCAACGACTTTATGAGCCGCGGCTACACCATCGTGTGGGCTGCAAAACAGC
>CALAEZ010000018.1 GCA_937891125.1 uncultured Treponema sp.
TTCCCTACACGACGCTCTTCCGATCTTACTACGGACTGCGATTCGACTTGCTGGAAAAACAGGTGGAATACGAGCAGGCCAAGGTCGAGCTGGATCGTGCCGAAAAAGATCTGGTCCGTAATCAAAGTCTGATGGAGCAAAATTACGTAACGAAAGAGATTTATGATCCCTCTCTGGGCGCGCGTGATACCGCCAAAAAGACTGCTGAGGAATTAGGCGCCATCCTGCCCAAGCTGGCGGAGGCCATCAACAAGTACAAGCGAGAGGCTAAGGAGCGAGGCACCTCGTCGAAAGCTCAGGAGCAGGATCCTGAACAAAACGTATCGCATCCGGATGATTTCTGATCGCTTCGAAACAGATTTCTTCTGTTCGCAGCTCCTCAGGCACATGCTGGAGTGACATCCCATTTTGTTTTATAGCTGCCTTTATGACCGCCGGTGTTTTCTCTTTCACAAGAGAAAGCACCAGGCCAAAAGATCCCACCGCTGTCAGGCAGATCTCTTCCGTCTGTTCTTTTACCAAACGGAGTGCCCACGGATTTTTCTTAACCGCCGCAATACACAATTCCTCTGTCTGCTCCGGCACATTCGCAATCTCCATTCCGTTTTCACTGACTTTCAAAAGCCAGCTGTCATATTCTGCTTGTGTCATAATTGCTCCCATGCTACTTCGACGCTGCGGCTTTCGACGTTCTGGATGCGGTGGTAGGTAATGCAGTCGGCGCGGTGAATCGTAATGCCGCGCGCGCGGCTTACGTAGCCGACAATCGGCTCTCCGGGCTTTGGCGAGCAGCAGCCTGCAAACGTAATCACAAAATTTTTCGTGTTGTCAATAAGCACTTTTCCGCTGTAACGGCTTGCGCGTGCATCGGCTGCGGCCTGAGAACCGAGCTTTGGACGGCGGCGGCGGCTTCCTTGCGTCTTTTGCGCATACGCATTCTGCGCAGCGGTCTCTGCCTCGCGCTTTGCTAAAAGCTCTTTGTCAAT
Source organism: uncultured Treponema sp. (assembly GCA_937891125.1). Classification (GTDB taxonomy): domain Bacteria; phylum Spirochaetota; class Spirochaetia; order Treponematales; family Treponemataceae; genus Treponema_D. The sequence continues at coordinate 987 of CALAEZ010000018.1, forward strand.
AAAAGTCGGCTCGTTTGCCGTCAGCCACGCGTGAATCTTCTGCCGCGCCTTGCTTGTGCGCACAATCTTAAGCTGATTTTCCGTCGGGTGCGCCTGCGGATTTGTCAGAATCTCAATAATCTGCGTGTTTTCAAGCGGCTTTGTAATCGGAATGATTTTGCCGTCAGCCTTTGCGCCGACAATTTTTTCGCCGACCGCGCTGTGCACATGGTAGGCAAAGTCAATTGCCGTGCTGCCTGCCGGAAGCTGCACAACGTCGCCCTTTGGCGTAAAGACAAAAATCTCATCGCCAAGCAAATCGTTTTTTAGCTGGCTGAAGAAGGTTTCGTCGCTTAAATCCTGGCTCTTAAGCTCCTGCAGCTGGTTTACAATGCCCAAGCTTGAAATATCAACCTTGTCGCGGTTCGTGCCCTTTTTGTACAGCCAGTGCGAGGCAACACCGTGCTCTGCCTTGTTGTGCATTTCTGCCGTACGAATCTGAATCTCAAGCGGCTTACCTTCGCACATAACCGTCGTGTGGAGCGACTGGTAGCCGTTTGCCTTCGGCATGGCGATGTAGTCCTTAAAGCGTCCGTCCATCGGTTTCCACAGGCTGTGTACAAGGCCGATGAGCGTGTAACATTCCGGCACGGTGGTGCAGATTATGCGCAGCGCAAGCAAATCAAAAAGCTCGTCCGCTCCTTTGTTGCGCTTACGCATCTTCTGATAGATTGAATAAAAATGCTTTGCGCGGCTTGAAATCTGCACGCTGATGCCCTGCTTTTCCGCGCCCTTGTATATGGCGTTCACGGCTTTTTCGAGGTAAGAGGCGCGCTCGTCTTTTTTCTGCGCGACAATCGCCTTTATGTGCTGGAAAACGTCCGGATTTGCGTACTTTAAGCTTAAATCTTCAAGCTCGTTTTTCATGCTCTGCATACCGAGCCTGTCTGCAAGCGGCGCCCAGATGTCCATCACCTCGGAGGCAACAAGACGCTGGCTTTTTTCGTCTATGTTTTTCAGATTGCGCATGCGGTCAAGGCGGTCTGCAAGCTTCACTAAAATAACGCGCACGTCGTCAATCATGGCAAAAAGCATCTTGCGGATATTGTCTGCCTGCTGAATCGTCTTTGAGTTGATTTTCATGCCGGTGATTTTTGACGTGTCCGACACGATTTTGCAGACGGCCTCGCCAAACTGCGTGCGGATTTCTTCGCGGGAAATGTTGTCGAGCGACAGAATGTCGTGAAAAAGCCCGGAAATGACGCTGTCACAGTCGAGCTTTGATTCTGCAAGCAGGCTTGCTACGCGCATCGGGTGCAGAAAATAGGGCTTTCCGCAGGAGCGCGCTAAGCCGTCTGTCTTTGCACACAGAAAATGCCATGCTGCATCAAAGCGGGCGTTTTCTTCTTCGGTAAAATCAGAAAAGCGTTTGTGGAATTCTACAAGCAGACGCTCAGTGTCGAGCACTTCGTTATTGGTGGTGATGTCAAACGGTTTTTGTTCTGCCATAACTTTCTCCTTGTGCGCTGCATACGGTGTACGCGCCATTATGGCATTAACGCCTGTTTTACGCTAGACTGTCGGTATTCGTATGAAACGCATTATCTGCACAACACTGCTTGTTGAAACAAGCCCTCAGGCGATGCCGCTCGGAGCTGCCTGTATTGCAAGCGCCTTAAAGGCTGACAGCCGCATTCGTGACTGCTGCGCGGTTTCACTGCAGGATTTTTCCCTTGAGGACGATTCTCTCGCTTCTCTTCCGACGGTACGCGACAAGGCGCTCTGTATTGCGCGCTCGCTTGCCGAGCAAAAGCCTGACTGCGTGTGCTTTTCTGTCTATGTGTGGAATCACCTGCTTTTAGAGCAGGCCTCTCGTGCGCTCAAGGAACTGCTGCCAGCGGTGCGTTGCATAGCGGGCGGACCTGAGGTGACGGCGGCTCCCACTGCATTTAACACATTTGATTACACGATAGCGGGGCAGGGCGAATGTGCGGTGCCAGCGCTTATTTACGAGCTGTTTTTTGCCCAACAGAATTCTTACGGTGCGCAACAGCATGAGCTGCGCGAAGCTTCCGTTCCTGGCGTGTACTCCCTTTGTGCTGCAACTGATGCTTACACGCCGCGCGCACCTGAAACGGTGGCTAAAAACGGTGATGTTACCCGTGCCGTTCCGCTTTTTCCCCAGCAGCTTGCCTCCCCGTACCTTGACGGCACGCTGGATCCTGCTCGCTACGGAGGAGCGCTGTGGGAGCTTGCGCGCGGCTGTCCGTTTAAGTGCTCTTACTGCTACGAAAGCAAGGGTGAGCAGAAAATTGCGTATTTTCCGCTTGAACGGCTTGAAAAGGAGCTTGAGCTGTTTGCAAAAAAGGATATTGCGCAGGTCTTTGTGTTAGATCCGACTTATAACGCAAATAAACAGCGTGCACTTACCATGCTGCGCCTTATCGAAAAAAAAGCGCCGGGCATATTTTTTTACTTCGAAGCGCGCGCCGAGTTTATTGACCGCGAGCTTTCCCGCGCCTTTAGCCGCATTCCCTGTGCCCTGCAGATTGGGCTGCAAAGTGCAGACGTTGCAGTGCTCAAAAATGTACACCGCACGCTTGACAAAAAGCTGTTTACAAAGAACATCGGCTTTCTAAATGAAGCGGGCGTCACCTTTGGTTTTGATGTAATCTACGGGCTTCCGGGCGACAGCTATGCGGGCTTTTGCCGTAGCATTGATTTTGCGCTTTCGCTCTATCCGAATAATCTGGAACTTTTCTGCTTAAGCGTACTGCCGGGAACGACTCTGCATGATGACGCAGCTGGCTTTGGCATGCAGTGGCAGCAGGAGCCGCCGTATCATGTTATCTGCACGCCGCAGTTTGGTGAGCGTGAGCTTAGCCGTGCAGCGCGTTTAAGCCGAGCGACACAGCTGTTTTACAATGAGGGACGCGCGGTTCCTTGGTTCAACAGCATTTTGTACCCGCTGCAAAAAAAGCCTGCAGCATTTTTAGAGGATTTTGCAGCCTTTTTAGAAACGCGGCACGTACGTGCTGACCAAGACTGCGACGGGCTTTTGTGTAGCCATGCCGACATAGAAAGGCTCCAGTGCGCTTTTGTCGAAAAAGCATACCGCGCGCAACACCTTACTGCGCTGCTCCCTGCCGCCCTTGACCTTATCCGCATGAACGGCGCTGTAAGCCGCGCGACTGCTGATGGCGCAGAAAGCCTGGTGCCGCTGAGCTACCACCCGAATGACATAATGAGCGAATATGCGCTTGATATAGCGTATTTTACTGAGATTTGCGGTCGCCAAACCTGTTGCGCACATGTCTTTGTAGGCAAAAACGGCGTGGACTGGGATCTTACCGAAAAACAAAGCGTGCGCAAAAAGCGGTAACACGGTTGCGCGCACAATTAGAAATTGCTTCCGTTCCAACCCCAGTTGTCTGTGCCAAAATAGCTTACATACACTGCGTTGCCGGGGATTCCTAGTTCTTTTTTCAGAATCTCGCATACGCGTGCTGTCATCGCTTCGCTTTTTTGTGCGTCCACACTTCCGAGCACTTTTACTTCTACGTATGCGCCCTTTTCAAGTTTTCTTCCACCAAAGTACAAGTCCTGCCAGTCAGAAAGATTAATCATAAGATAGCTTTCCGGCTTTCCCATAACGCTGATTGCCTTTCCAAACTCAGCTTTTAAGAGCTCTCTTTTTTCTGCTGGTAACTCGACTGTTACCTTTGCTTCAATCATTGGCATAGTGTTTCTTACGTCTCCCTGAATTTCAGATGGCTTTAGCATTTTTTTTGCAGTCGCCACCGAATCCAAAAAAGAGTGTATCACGATAAGCGTTGGTGTGCTAGATAAAAAAATGGCGGAGCTTTTTACCCCGCCGCCGTGTGTGTTTGTGTGCGCCAAAAATGGCGCAGTAAAATTACTTACTACTACGTTCACGAGCTTTCCGGGGACGAGCGACAGCCCTTACGGGCTGTCAACGAGTTTTCTTGCGAAAACTCGCGGTTTTATTTTACAACTACGTTTACCAGTTTCCCCGGAACAACAATAATTTTTGCTATAACCTTTCCGTCGGTGAACTTCTTAAAGCCGTCGGTCTCTTTGGCGAGAGCTTCAAGCGTTGCATTATCTGCGTCGGCTGCTGCCTCGAACTTGGCGCGGAGCTTTCCGTTAATCATAACTGGGTATTCCTTCGAGTCGTCCTTGCAGTATTCTTCGCTGAATGTCGGCCAGCTTTCATATGCGCAGGTCTTTGTGTGACCAAGCTTTTCCCAAAGCTCTTCACCCAGGTGCGGTGCGTAGACAGAGAGCATTAAGACAAAGCCGCTCCACATGTCACGCGGAAGTGATTCCATCTTTCCGGCTTCGTTTACGAAAATCATCATCTGGCTGATTGCCGTGTTAAAGTTAAGCTGAGAAGTGTCGTCGGTCACTTTCTTCACGGTCTTTGCGTAGGTTTTGCGCAAAGCTGCAAGTGCCTTATCTTCAATCTTCCCCTTTATGTCGATATCAGAAAGCGGTTTTTCGCTAATCTGCCAGATTTTGTCTAAGAAGCGGTTTACACCGATTAAGCCTTGTGTGTTCCACGGCTTTGACACGGTAAGCGGACCCATGAACATTTCGTACATGCGCACGCTGTCAGCTCCGTACTGCTTAATCATCTCGTCGGGGTTAACGACGTTTTTAAGCGATTTAGACATTTTTGCAATAACACGTTCAAGTTCTTCGCCGTCATCTTTTGCAAAATATTTTCCGTCTTTTTCTTCTACCGCATCTACGGCAACCAAAGACTTGCTCTTTCTCTGGAAGGCAAAGCTTGTAATCATGCCCTGATTGATAAGACGCTGGAACGGCTCTTTTGTGCTGACAACGCCAAGATCATACAGCACCTTGTGCCAGAAGCGCGCGTACAAAAGATGCAGAACCGCGTGCTCGGCTCCACCTACGTACAAATCTACCGGCATCCAGTATTTTTCAGTTTCCGGTGCACAGAAAGCTTTTTCGTTCTTTGGGTCAAGGTAGCGAAGATAGTACCAGCAGCTTCCTGCCCACTGCGGCATGGTGTTTGTCTCGCGCTTGGCTTTGCCGCCGCATTTTGGACAGGTGCAGTTTACCCAGCTTTCAATGCCTGCAAGCGGGGACTCTCCTGTTCCTGTCGGCTGATAGGTTTTAACTGCCGGAAGCTCAAGTGGAAGCTCTTCTTCTGGAACCGGCACGGTGCCGCAAGTCGGGCAGTGCACCAGCGGAATCGGCTCGCCCCAGTACCGCTGGCGGCTGAATACCCAGTCGCGCAGCTTGTAGTTTACGGCTTTTTTACCAATGCCCTTTTCTTCAAGGAACGAAAGCATTTTTGCGATTGCGTCTTTTTTGTTTAAGCCGTCCAGGAACTCTGAGTTTACGTGAATGCCGTCTTCCGTCCATGCCTGGCTCTGTACGTCAACTTCGCTCTTTAAGACTTCGATAATCGGCAGGTTAAACTTCTTTGCAAAATCCCAGTCGCGGGTGTCGTGGGCAGGAACTGCCATAATTGCACCAGTGCCGTAAGAAATCAAAACATAGTCTGCAATCCAGATTGGAATGAGCTTTCCGTTTACCGGATTGATTGCGTAGCTTCCGCTGAATACGCCGGTTTTGTCCTTTGCAAGGTCGGTGCGCTCAAGGTCGCTTTTCTTTGCGGCATCTGCCACGTACTGCTCGACGGCTGCCTGCTGCTCCGGCGTGGTGAGCGACTGCACGAGCTTGTGCTCAGGCGAGATGACCATGTAGGTAGCGCCAAAGAGCGTGTCGCACCGTGTCGTGTAGACGCGGAGCTTTTTATCGGTCGCTTTTCCGTCCTTGTCGGCTACGGTAAAGTCAACTTCTGCTCCTTCTGAGCGACCAATCCAGTTTTTCTGCATTGCCTTTACGCTCTCCGGCCAGTCAAGACCGTCTAAGTCTTCAAGCAGGCGTTCTGCGTAGGCGGTAATTTTTAGAATCCACTGGCGGATTGTCTTATGGGTCACTTCTGCGCCACAGCGGTCGCAGTGACCTTCCTTTACTTCCTCGTTTGCAAGTCCTGTTAAGCAGCTCGGGCACCAGTTAATCGGTGTTTCTGCCTCGTAGGCAAGTCCTTTTTTGTACAGCTGCAAGAAAATCCACTGCGTCCATTTGTAGTAGTCAGGCGTGCAGGTGCGCACCTCGCGGTCCCAGTCGTAGCTAAAGCCTAATGCCTTAATCTGCTCAGTAAAGTGATTGATGTTCTTGACGGTGGTCTCTGCCGGGTGCGTGCCAGTTTTGATGGCGTAGTTTTCTGCCGGAAGCCCGAATGCATCGTAGCCCATCGGGTGTAAGACGTTAAAGCCGTTCATACGAAGGTAGCGGCAGTAGATGTCGGTTGCGGTGTAGCCTTCCGGGTGACCGACGTGTAAGCCGGCTCCAGACGGATAGGGGAACATATCAAGCACGTATGCGCGCTTGTTTTTCGGAAAAGAGGCGTCTTCGGTTACATGAAACGTTTTATTTTTGTCCCAATAAGCCTGCCATTTCGGTTCAATGTTTTGGAATGGATACATCTGTAATCTCCGTAATGTTTAATATGTAATCGCGCACGGATGCGCGTGTTTAAAAAGCAATTTTATGCCGCGAGTTTGCGCAAGCAACGCTTTCGCAAACTCGGTAAGTCAGAATTACAGGAGGTAATTCTGACGCCCCATTTTGGTTCGATGTTTTGGAAAGGATATGCCATTTTTATCTCCATTATGCGCCAGTTGTATTTTTGTGCGCCTGTTTACCTATAATGCAGATAGTATAGCGATTTGCATGTGCTTGTAAAAGCGGTTAAAAAAAAAGGAATGTCTGAAAACTATTGCCGGGGATGACCGAAAAGTAAAAATTGCGGTGGTTTGGTGGTTGAGTAGTCTTAATCGCAAAGCAATTAAATTACGTATCGAAACCACTAAACCACCACATATAGCGTTTATGGAGATTCCAACGAAGGTCGGAATCTCCTTTCCAGAGATGTCGAAACCTGACTGCCGCCTGCGTGCGACAGTATGAAGCGCTAGAAATCGAGTACGTCAGTTTCAGCGGCGGGTGTTTCAGCCTGCGGAAGCTCCTCTTGTGACGCTGAATCGGGCGCACGGAGCGAATCCCCAGCAGCCGCTTCTGCATGATTGCTTTCGTCTCCAACGGTGAGTACATTTTCTGCTGCAGGAGTCGGCGGTGCAGGAAGCTTTGCGTCAGCATCTGCTTTAACCTGAACGGCAAGGGCAGAAACCGTCGCAGTAACGCGGCTTCTAAAAGTAGATTCTTGCTTTACCGAAATATTCTGCGTCACATACAGCACGGCGTCAGCTTCATTGAACTTTGCAAGCTCAAGCAGCTTGTAGGTTGCAAGTGCAACAGCTTTTTCTTTTATTGTCAGATTAGAAGGTATATTTGTGCCGATAAAGCCGTAATTTCCGTTGTCACCGTCAAGAACCGTATCGTTGATTTCCTTTGCGCCTGTTGCAAGATTTTTTTCTTCGCGTTCAAGCGCACTGGTAGCGGCGATAACCGTTGCGCTTTCGGTAATGCGTCCTAAGATGACATATTGCTCGCGCTGCAGCGTAACTGATGCTTCCTGCATGGTAACGCTTGTGGTACGAGGCGTGCTTGCACAGGAAAGAAGCAGTGTCGTAAATGCCAGTACGGTAAGTAATTTCCAGCTGTTACTTTTCATATAAATCCTCCGAAATGATTTTTGATAGATTAGTTTACCGCGAGCGCGCTTTTTTTTCAACTTATTTCAGATTCTTATCAGCTTTTTATCAGATTTTTTATATCGACAGCAGCTAGAAAAAGTAGTACCTTAGAGGCAAGGTTAGACGAACAGTATGGAATTGAAATCTCTTTATCGCGAAATTCTTAATGAGCACAACATTCACCCTGAACATAAAATGCCTTTAGACGATGCGACATACACCTTGCAGGGCGTGAATCCAAGCTGTGGCGACAATATTACGCTCTATTTGAAGAGTGAAAACGGAAAAATTGTTGACGGCGGCTTTACAGGAAGCGGCTGTGCGGTTTCGCAGGCGTCTGTTGATATGATGCTTGATTTGGTTATCGGAAAAGATGAACGCGAGGCCGTGCGTCTGTGTGGGAGCTTTACCGCGATGATTCGTGGCGAAGCGTCAGAAGCGCAGATTGAAGAGCTTGAGGAAGCGGGCGCCTTGCAGGACGTGTCACACATGCCGTCGCGGGTAAAATGTGCGTTGCTTGGCTGGCGCACCATGAATGACATGCTCTCAGAACAGGTTCTGGTAAAAACAGGAACGCTTTCGCACTGCGACGTCAAGTAGGCACTACAACGCCGATGAGCGCGACTCCGTGGGCTTTTGTGTGTGGCTCTATGCGATGCCGTGTACTTTTTTCTTTGCGTTCTCTGGCTTTCTGTGTTAAAATCATCTTGAGGTTTTACTATGGCTATGAGACTTGTTACTCGTTCTGATTTTGACGGCTTGGTTTGCGGAGCGCTTTTACTTGATGTTGGCGTTGTTGACCATTGGAAATTTGCGCATCCAAAAGATTTGCAGGACGGGCTTGTTCCGATTGATGAAAATGACTGTCTTGCAAACGTTCCCTTTGTAAAGGGCTGCGGGCTTTGGTTTGACCATCATTCAAGCGAATTTGAGCGCAATCAGCTTGAGGGGCAGTACAAGGGCGAAAGCCGCATTACGCCAAGCTGCGCGCGCATCATCTACGAATACTACGGCGGAAAAGAACGCTTTCCGAATTATGACGACATCATGGTTGCGGTCGACAAGGTTGACTCCGGCAATCTGACTATTGACGAAATACAGAATCCGAAGGGCTGGATTTTAGTCGGCTTTCTGATGGATCCGCGCACGGGCTTAGGCCGCTGGCGGCAGTTTACCATTCCAAACTACGCGCTCATGGAAAAGCTCATGCACTGCTGTCGCGACATGACTACAGAGGAAATTCTGGCACTGCCGGACGTACAGGAGCGCATTGAAGTCTACAACGAGCAGACTGAAAAATTTAAGGAGATGGTAAAGGCGCATACGGTTGTCGAAGGAAATCTGATTATCAGCGACCTGCGCGGCGTAGACCCCATTTATACTGGAAACCGCTTTATGATTTACAGCTTGTATCCTGAGCAGAACATCAGCGCGTGGATTGTAAGCGGCAGGGGCGGGCAGGGCTGCTCTGCGGCGGTCGGCTACAGCATTCTGAATAAGACAAGTAAAGTGAATGTCGGGCGCCTTATGTTAAAGTACGGTGGCGGCGGACACGAAAAGGTGGGCACCTGCCAGTTTACCAATGAAACGATGGACGAAGGACTGCCGAAAATGCTTTCAGAGTTAAAAGAAATGGCAAATGCATAAAAAAAACGGTGGTTGAGCTTGTCGAAACCACCGTTTTTCTAATGCCGGGAACCAGAATCGAACTGGCACGGAGGTTTTCGCTTCCGAGGGATTTTAAGTCCCTTGTGTCTACCTATTCCACCATCCCGGCATCGCTATTTCGTGATAGCGTTGGCAGTATAACAAATTGCGTGTATCGTTGCAAGCACTCTTGTGTTCTGTTACAATACCGACCTATGTATTCAGATACCCATTTTCATTTTAAGCATTTTACAGATGACCACGAAGACGGCTCCTCATTCGGCGCAGACGTGCTTACGCAGATGGCAAAAAACGATGTGTTTTTCGGACTTGACATCGGAACTAGGTGTGATGATTTACTTTCACGTGCGCAGTCTATCGAAGAGAGCCTTGGTCTGATTGAAGATGCGAATATCCGCGCCCATGCGCAGAAATTTGTTTATTTTAGCGCAGGAATCTGGCCTGATCCTGACGAAATCCGCGACCGGTATGCGTGCATGGAAACGCTGCGCGAGACAATCGATGAGTT
>CALAEZ010000019.1 GCA_937891125.1 uncultured Treponema sp.
TCTACGTCAACAAGGTCAGTCCACTGGCGCACGAATTCGAGGTTGTCGCCATAGCCGATGGTGACGAACGTCTTTTTGCCTTCGACATCAGGCATAACGCGAGCAAGCGCTTTTTCGCCAAAATTGCCGTTTGCAAGCTCAATAACCCACTGCGGAACAGCGCCACCAAGCTCGGCGCCCTGCCAGTTCAGCAGTTCTGTTTTGCCAGTGTCTACTTTTGGATCTTTTGCCTTGATGTTAGAGCTTTTAACATCGGTTGTTGCACAAGAAGCCAATAATACTGCAGCTGCTGCTGCAAAAAGTACTAACTTTTTCATAGTTACTTCTCCTTACCATGAATTTTTGCTAAGATTTTTTCAATCTTAGTGAAAGATTTGTATAAAGGCAAGAACAAACACGGCGCTTACCGCAAGGATGTTTCACCCGCCCGCGTTTTTCACGCTGTCGTTGCGCTTGCTTCTCTACTTGTTAAAATCATCGACCGTGACAAATGTTTCAGATTTTCCCGTCACGGTAGCTACTGTCTCGTTTATTTTCTGCACCGCCTGCGCTTTCGGTAAGCTCATCAATACATACACGGTGCCGTCAGGCGCGGTAAACCGTCCCGCCTGCTCTGAGCCTTGCAGCAGCGCCTCTGTCGATACTTGAAGTGACTGCGTAAGCTCCTGCGTTTTTTCGCCCGCATTGTTGATTTTTTCGTTCGCGCTTACCAGCTCCTTTACCTGCGTGTTTATGGTTCGTGCTAGCTCGGCACGCGCCTGCATTCGCGCCATTTTAAGCGAATTCTGCTCGGTTGGCATTTTTGCTTCACCCACGGCGTACCAATATTGTGCGTCTGACGCTTTTGCGCCGTTCAACACCCAATCAGGGGCAGCAGGAGCTGTAGCAACATTTTTTGTAGAACCACAGCCAGTAAGCAAGGCAAACAAGGCGCCTGCAAGAAGCGCTGACACTCGTTTTTTCATTTTTTCCTCCAGAAATTGAACCTACTATCAAGTATCCTTAGTTTTTTGTTGTTTCATAATAAATGCCGGCCGCCGCGCCACCAATCCAGGTAACGACAGACACCGGCACGGTAATAATCGTACCGATAAACCCGATTGTTGCTGCCGTCGAGTTTGCGTCAGCAACGGCAGAGCGTTCTACCGAAAGCGTGTTGTCATACACGTACGATTCCTTTGAGAGCACCTGTACATCGCCGTTTGCCGCGGCAATGGCATTTACCGCCTCGCTCGTTGTTTCAGTAACCGTAATGTGGTTGTTGGTAAACGGCACGTGATATTCAGGATACACGGTAATGCGGTTTGCTTCACGCGCGAGGCGTGCTTTTTCTTTTGACTTTTTTACGTCAGGCATTTTCCAAAAGAATTCGCCGTTGACAACCGTGTTGTAGCCGCCAAGAAAGTTAATAAAGGCATAACCGGCACATTTAAGCAGATTAACGGAAGCGGCGCCCACCATAACAAACGGCTTACCTAAAATGGTGTAGGCGATATATTTGCCGTTCGGGCGGCTGTCTACCTGTATCTGCTCCTGCAGCGCAAGCATACGCGTTGTCGAGCCAGCTACATCGGCATCTGACTCGCGGGCAGTTTCGTCGAGCACCTTTTGCGCCGCCCGCTTTGCCAACGCCCGCTTATCGCCAGACACCGTTGCTCCTGCATCGCTCGCCGAGCCGACCGAGCTTTCCTGTACGCTCAATTCCTGCTCCACATACAGCGCATCACCTTCAAACAGCTGCACCTTCATTTTTTTGCTGCCGCCATTTGTCGTTTCGGTGCGGGAAAGCACCTGCAGATTATCAAGCGTTGACGAGCGGTACACGGCTTCCGTTGTTTCCTTTACCTTGCTGTCTTTTTTAAGCGTGACCGTTTCTTCCTGCAGAATATTGTTTTCGTAGAACTGTGCAGAATCCTTTTCATACACATGCGTACTGACACAGGACAGAAATAAAAGCGGCACGCAGCAGATAATTGCAATTTTCACTAATGTATTCATACGTCAGCTCCCTGTTTTTACTTAAATAACGGCTCAAATTCCGTAACGTTACCAATCTTTGACCAACTGTCCAGTACGCTGCTCTTTACTGGTGTATTCCAGGTGATTAAGCCGGTTTTTGCCATGAGCGAAATTGTTGCAATCGAATATGGCCCGGAAACAACGCCGTTCAGTTTTAGATTATAGGTTCGTTTGAGCACTTCTGGGCGCAGCCGTTTCAGGTTTATGCTGCCGGTTGCCACGCGCCCGGCGCTGTCCGCAGCTGTAGCTCCAGTCTCATTCGCGGAAGCTTTGTCTGCTGTCCCATTTGGTGCAGGCGCATCACCCGCTTGTGTCTGCGCCTGTCCAGCCGTGCGCTTGCGTGCAGATGCTGTTGCTGGCTCCGATGACGCTGCGGACGCACTGGATCGAGCGGTGGCAGCATGCGCTCTTGCGCTCGTTTGTGCAGGCTGTCCCAGACCGATTGAAAGACCAACAAAATACCGCATTGACGAGCCGCCAACAATATCCCAACTAAAGCTGTCAGTGCTGTCTTTTCGATTGGTAAATTCACACCAACCCCAGAACGGCTTATCATAATCAATACCCACGTTTATGCCGACATCTCTTGAAAGCCACAGCGTAGCGCCTGCATTAAGTGAAAATGCAAGGTACGTTGCCACGGTTTCAATATCGTATCCCGTGTCGACTCCAGACAGGTACAGGCTCCCTGTGCCTAACTGCTGGGAAAGCTGTATGCCGGGTCTAAACGCAACCGACAGGTGCTCAGCAAGATTCAATTTTAAAAGTCCACCGACCGAAATAAAATAGGCGCCGACAAAAAAATCTTCCTGCTCGCCC
>CALAEZ010000020.1 GCA_937891125.1 uncultured Treponema sp.
ACCACCTCGGCTGCGCCGCTGCAATTGCCACCGCCGACGTGATGGCTAAGCACAACTACGTGGACAACGCTGCCAAGATGGGCGCATACCTGATGGGTAAACTCAAAGGGCACAAGGCCATCAAAGACCTTCGCGGACGCGGCTTGATGGTTGGCATTGAGACAGTTGCCGACGCAGCCGAAATCCGCAAGAAATTACTTTTCGATGAACACATCTTCACGGGATTCTCTGGCGGAGTCAACACCATCCGCCTCATTCCGCCGCTCTGCATCACCGAGAAGGAAATCGACAGGTTTGTGGAGGCATTCGATAGTGTGACGAGGTAAATTGATTTTCAAACGATTGTAGAGACGCGATTAATCGTGCCTCTACAATTAAAATAAAATCTATATGCGGTTAACAATCTTCATATTATTTTTACTCTTTCAGCCATTGAAACAAGCTATGGGACAATTTATTGAATTTGATAATCAGGACTATACAAATTGTCAGCGCAAAACAAAAGGCGTAAAAAAAATTGTTGCAAAACCTTGTTACCACTACCGTAATTTTTTTCGTAGGTGTATAAGTTTTTGTCTTTCTTGGACTTCCAATCCAAAATTCAGATGCCATTTGGGTTCTAGATCTGTTTATTATTATGACGAAAATGGATTTTTGACTTGCAGAATAAATTACGACAATTGGACAACACTCAGATCTACAACAAATTATAAATACAATATTTCCGACTCTTTAATTGAAATCCGAACATCAATTAGTGTTTTTGACGACCAAAAGTCGGTTGATATTAATCGTATTTATTTTGATGGCGAAGGTCGTTGCAAATGCAGTGAAAGTTATGATGAGAACTACGAGTTGATAAGCAAGACCGATTATTATTATGATGAAAACAGCAAATTAAAAATAGTAAAGTATCCTTATTCAACGCTAAATTTCGAATATTCTGCCTACAGTTGTATTTGTAGATATGGCTACAAATTAAGTAGATCAAACTCATACTCAGTCTATAAATTTAAAAATGGCAATTTAACCGATTATATATATTTTTGCGACAATGGAGAAAATGTATGCGTAATTGCCGATGCTATTTGCGTAAGTCGCGATAAAACAGATAATTACCACATAAAATATTCTAATTTTACGAAATCGGGAATTTGGAAAAAATCTTATTGGGTTACTTACGACCGTGGTAACATTCTTAATGTCAAACGGAAAATCAAATATTATAAAAATTAGTTTTCCCTCACTATCTTTTTCAACTCTTAAAACAACATTATTTTGTTAATTTAAATTCGTCTTCTGCGTTAAAATACTCATCTTTTTTGTCATCTGTTTCAATAAAATATACAAAACGATGAAACATATTTGGATAAACTTTTATAATTGTTCCTTTAATTTTTTTACTCTCGCTTAAAAAATTAGGTTTCATTATAACTCTATCTCCAATCTTAAACTTTGGTTTAGGTTTAGGATTTTTTGCAGCCATATTGTTTTTTTTTGCAAAATTAAACCAAACGGATTAAATTATTGCTTTTTACGTCTTTTATTTTCAGTAAAAAGATATTTTTTGTGCATTTTCAACGCGCAGGTTCTCTAAATTTAGCAAACTCTGTTTATTATGAATGCCGCCAGTATATCCTGTAAGAGAATTATTTACGCCCAAAACACGATGGCAAGGAATAATAATGCAAATAGGATTCCAACCGACGGCTCCTCCTACTGCTTGTGCCGACATCTTTTTTAAACCGTGCTTTTTAGCAATAATTTTTGCTATTTCGCCGTAGGTCAGCACTTTGCCGTATGGAATTGTGAGCATAATTTCGGATACTTCTTGTCGAAATGGCGTTGCATTTTGGATATGAAAATTTGGTGTAAAATCAGGCTGATGTCCCGAAAAATAAATATCAAGCCAATGGGCCGTTTCTTTGAAAATTGGTAAATCGTTTTCTTCGCTAATATCTTGATTATGAATTTTATAACCGTCAGAGTTAGCAAAAGTTAAACTAAACAGAGTGGTATCATTACCGGTTAAAACTAAATCGTCGAATTCTGGTGGAGTGTGGTAAATTGTATGGAAACATTTTGGCATATTGTTTCAAAAATAAAACAAAAATAATGCTGTAAAACCCGGGAAATAACCTGTACTTGGTTTTTTTATTATGTCCTTCGTGAATGGCTTCGCGAAGGATATGGCAGATAGTGCTACAGACTTTGGTGTCTGTTAAACTATTAATGTATTGAACATAATATTGTTAAGAATGCTTAGAAATAACCAAGGAAAAAACATTGAAAACGGGCAAAGTCAGATACATGTCGGTAAAGCGGCGTGATAAATAAAAAGGAGAAAAATCATGACAGCATTACTTATTATTCTTGCTGCAATCGCTTTGCTTTTCATCGGCTATGTTTTTTACGGATCATGGCTTGCAAAGCAGTGGGGCATTGACCCTGCAAAAAAGACGCCTGCCAACGAAATGACAGACGGCGTTGACTATGTTCCGGCAAAACCAGCCGTTTTGATGGGACATCACTTTTCTTCAATCGCAGGCGCAGGCCCGATTAACGGTCCTATTCAGGCGGCTGTTTTCGGTTGGGTTCCGGTCTTCTTGTGGTGTGTAATCGGTGGTATTTTCTTTGGCGGCTTACAGGACTTCGGCTCTCTTTTCGCTTCTGTACGACACGGTGGAAAATCTGTCGGCGAAATCATCAAGGACTCAATGGGAAAAACTTCTAAAAAGCTTTTCATCATTTTCGCCCTTCTTGTTTTGATTTTGGTTATCGCTTCATTCGTAAATGTCGTTGCGGCTACCTTCTTTACCGCAAGCGATGCAGCTCAGTTTGGCTTTGTTTTGCATCCAACCGGCAACCAGACAACTGCAATGATTTCTTTCCTTTTCATCGTTCTGGCTGTAATTTACGGAATTCTTACAAACAGATGTGGTGTAAAAACTTTGCCTGCTACAATCATCGGAATTGTTGCAATCGTAGGTATTGTCATCTTAGGTCTTAATGTAGGCCTTGCCCTTAACAGAACGACTTGGATTGTTTTGATTGGCCTTTACATCGCAGTTGCTTCGCTTATTCCAGTTTGGATTATGCTTCAGCCGCGTGACTATCTTTCTTCATTCCTTTTGTACGCGATGATGTTGATTGCTTTAGTCGGAATCGTTTTCGCGGCAATTTGCGGTGGAAGCCGTGGCGTTCAGTTCGGTTTGCCGGCTTTCACTGGCTGGAAAACTGCAATCGGAAACCTGTTCCCGGCTCTTTTCATCACGGTCGCTTGTGGTGCCTGCTCTGGCTTCCATTCACTTATCGCTTCTGGAACTTCTTCTAAACAGCTTGATAACGAGCGAAACGCAAAGGCAATCGGATACGGCTCAATGCTCATTGAATCAGCTCTCGGAATCATCTCTTTGATTGCAATCGGCGTTATCGTAGGTTCAATTAAAGACCAGACATTCATCACGAAAAATGCAGCTGGACTTTTTGCATTCAAAGGCTCTCCGGCAGCTGCTTTTGGTGAAGGAATCGCTTATCTTTTCGGCGACAACACAACGACTGCTTTCAACACAATTAAGGCTCTTTTGACTTTGGCAGTTTCAGTTTTTGCCCTCACATCGCTTGACAGCGCAACCCGTTTGAGCCGCTTTATGTTCTCTGAGCTTTTCCTTAAAGATGATGAGGCAACCTGGAAGGACGCAAAATCACCAGTTAGAAAGGCACTTGCAAATCCGCTTGTAGGAACAGCATTCATGGTAATCATCGGCTGTATTTTGGGCGGTCTCTCTCTTTCTCAGATTTGGGGCTTGTTCGGTTCAGCAAACCAGCTTTTGGCAGGAATCGCTCTTATGGCAGTGGCGGCTTGGCTCGGTCAGGTTGGAAAGAACAATAAAATGTTCTTTATTCCAACAGTATTCATGCTCTGTGCAACGCTTACTCAGCTTGTGCTTACAATCATTGGTAAAATCAAGATTTTCACGGGAAGCGTTCAGGCTACAGGTCCGCTTTGGGGACACTGGTTCCAGTTTGTCTTCGCGCTTGCTATGGCAATTTTGGCTGTAGTTCTCGTTGTTGAGGGAGCAAAAACGTTCTCAAAACAGGAAAAAAAATAGATTTCTAAGGGAGGACGGACTTTTAGTGTGCCGCCCTCCTTACCACCAAATTTTTTTGTGTATATACATACCTAATGCAATGTGCCGCGGTGTGTTCATTGTCATTACTACGCTAAATCTGTATACTTATGCATTATGAGTGAAAAAAATGGCGCTTCAGGCGCTTCTTTGGGTGCTTCGAACGCACACTGCGCACACGGCGCATTAACCGATAATAATCACGCAGCTTTATGGCACGGGCGCTTTGCAGAAGGACCCGACGCGGCTGCCGTTGAGTTTGAAACTTCAATTCATGTAGATGAGCGCATGGCTTTAGACGACATTGCCGGAAGCCGCGCTCATGCCGCTATGCTCTGTAAGCAGGGCATTTTGTCTGTAGAAGAAAACGTGCAGATTCAGGCGGGGCTCACATCCATCGCAGACGACCTTGAGCGCGGCACGCTTTCAATTGACTACAGCGCAGAAGACATTCATTCGTTTGTGGAAGCGACGCTTACCGACCGCATTGGCGAGGCGGGAAAAAAACTTCATACCGGGCGAAGCCGCAACGACCAGATTGCGCTTGACGAGCGGCTGTACCTTCGCCGCGCAATCCCGGAGTTGCAGAAAGCAATTAAGTCTCTTATCTGCACGCTGGCATCTCTGGCTGAAAAACATACCGACACGCTTTTAACTGGCTACACGCACATGCAGCATGCGCAGCCGGTAACATTGGCACAGCACTTGTGCGCCTGGGCGTGGAGCTTAACGCGCGACGTTGAGCGTCTTTCTGATACGCTACGTCGCATAGACAAAAGTCCGCTTGGAAGCGGCGCATTAGCTGGAAGCACGCTTCCGCTTGACCGTGAGGCAGTTGCAGAAAGCTTAGGCTTTGCTTCCGTTACCGAAAATTCACTTGACAGCGTCTCTGACCGCGACTATTGCATAGAGTTTACCAGCGATTTTGCGCTTTTACAAATGCACCTAAGCCGTATGTCAGAAGAAGTTGTGCTCTGGTCTACAACCGAGTTTGGCTTTATAGATTTAAGCGAAAAATGGTCTACCGGAAGCTCCATTATGCCGCAGAAAAAGAATCCAGATTTTGCAGAGCTGATCCGCGGCCGCACCGGAAAAGTGTACGGCGACTTAGTCTCGCTCCTTACGATGATGAAGGGCTTACCGCTTTCGTATGACCGCGACATGCAGGAAGATAAAGAGCCGCTTTTTTCCGCCTACGACACCGTGCTTTCAAACGTTATGGTCTTTGAAGCGATGATACAAAGCGCAACGTGGAACACTGAAAAAATGGCAAAAAGCTGTGACGGTGGCTTTGCAAATGCAACCGATGTTGCAGACTACCTGGTGCGCAAAGGCATGCCGTTTAGAACCGCTCACGGCATTGCCGCACAGTGCGTGCGCCTTTGCATTGACACCAAACGAAGCGCAATCGAGAATCTTACGATAAGCGAGATGAAGGCAATTTCGCCGCTTTTTGAAGACGATATTTTTGCGCACATTACGCCCCGCGCCTGTGCAGAAGGCAGAAATACCACTGGCGGACCTGCAAAAGCGCAGGTAGAAAAACAGATTAAGGCATTAAAGGCATTTGCTGAAAAATAAAAATAGACTAACTGTAGGAGAATGATATGAAAAAGATTTTGATTGGTGCCGCATGTGCGGCTGTTGCTCTTTGCGTGTTTGGCTGTAGCAAAAAAGCTTCTGCTTCTGACCCGGTGAGCGCGTTACAGAGCCGCGGCGAGTTTGTGCTTGGCTTAGACGATTCTTTCCCGCCGCTTGGCTTTAGAGATGAAAACAATGAAATTGTCGGCTACGACATTGACCTTGCAAAAGAAGTTGCAAGCCGTCTTGGCGTTACCTTCCGTGCGCAGCCGATTGACTGGAGCGCAAAGGAGCAGGAGCTTGCGACAGGCAAAATCGACTGCATCTGGAACGGTCTTACGATTACCGATGAGCGCAAAGCCGCTTTAAGCTTTACAAAGCCGTATCTTGAAAACGCGCAGGTTGTTGTTGTCCGCGACGATAGCGGTATAAAGACGCTTTCTGACCTTGCAGGAAAAACGCTTGGCTTACAGAGCGGCTCAAGCGCGGCTGACGCTTTAGATGAAGCTACCGAAGTAAAAAAGAGCCTAAAAAGCGTGGTTGAGTTTAAGGAAAACATTACGGCATTGAACGACCTTGAAATTGGCGGCGTTGACGGCGTTGTCATGGATTCTGTCGTTGCAAATTATTCGATTCAGCAGACAGGTAAGCCGTTTGTTGTCTTAGAGCAGGGCTTGGCCGCAGAAGCTTATGGCGTTGCCTTCCGCAAAAACGAGCCAGCTCTTGCAGACAAAGTGCAGTCGGTGCTTGAAGAGATGGCTGGTGACGGCACAATCGCTTCGATTTCTATCAAGTGGTTTGGCCACGACATTTCTGTCGTAGGAAAATAAGCGGCTATCGAACGATAAAACTTTACAGGTACCTATATGGCAAAAATGATTCTGATAATGCTTGAAGGCTCCGTGGTCTCGCTTGAAGTGTTTTTTTTAACGCTTTTGTTTAGCATTCCGCTGGGGCTTCCGATAGCCGCCGCAAGAATGTCTCGCTTTAAGCCGTTATCAGCTTTGGCAAACGTGTTTATGCTCATAATTCGCGGAACGCCTCTTATGCTCCAGCTCATTTTTGTCTATTTTGCCCCTTATCACCTGTTTAAGGTGTCTTACGACCGCTTTACGGCGGCAATTATCGCGCTTTCGGTAAATTATGCAGCCTATTTTGCAGAAATCTACCGTGGCGGCATTCAGTCAATTCCGCGCGGTCAGTATGAGGCGGCAAAAATGCTCGGCTATACAAGAAGCCAGACGTTTTTCCGCATTGTGCTTCCGCAGGTATGTAAGCGCATAATTCCTGCAACCGGAAACGAAGTGATTACGCTTGTTAAGGACACGGCTCTTGTGCAGGTTATCGGTGTTACCGAGCTTTTGCGCGTGGCGCAGACACAGTCAAGCCGCCTTTTTTCTACCACGCCGATTTTTGTTGCCGGCATTTTCTACTTTGTGATGAATTATCTTGTGGCAGAAGCATTTCGCTTAATAGAAAAACGATTGTCTTATTACCGCTAGTGGGGAAGAAAATGCAGGAAAAAGAAGCAGTTATCAGCGTAAAAAACGTAAAAAAGACTTTTAATGACGGAGTTCCTGTTCTGCGCGACATTTCGTTTGACGTGCATAAGGGCGAAGTGCTTGGCATAATCGGGCCGAGCGGTAGCGGAAAGTCAACGCTTTTGCGCTGCATTACCCAGCTAGAGCAGGTGAGTGGAGGAAGTATAAGCGTATGTGGCTCTCCGCTTGTGACGGACGGTGTGTATGCGCCAAAAAAAGAGCTTCGCGCAATTGGCCTGCATTTGGGACTTGTCTTTCAGAATTTTAACCTGTTTCCGCATTTTTCAGTCCTTAAAAACATTACCGACGCGCAGATACATGTCTTAAAAACGCCGCGCGCAGAAGCTGAGGCAAACGCTGTTGCGCTTTTAGATCGGAAGAGCGTCGTGTAGGGAAAGAGTGTAGATCTCGGTGGTCGCCG
>CALAEZ010000021.1 GCA_937891125.1 uncultured Treponema sp.
AGCCCACTGGTGCGCGCCCGCAAAACCGCCGAGCTGATGAGCCAGTATTCACCGGCGACCGTGCAGGCAGATGAGCGCATTAGCGAGTTTTGCTTTGGAGAGGCTGAAGGCGTGACGCTTGCAGATATTAAGCGCTTGCCGCAGTTTGCCTGGATTTGCGACTGGTTTCTAGCGCCAGAACGGTATCAGCCACAAGCGGGCGCCGAAAGCTATGAGCATTTTTTTAGCCGCCTACAGAATTTTCTTGACAGCCTGCGTGCGCTTGACGCTGACCCGGAAAATGACGGCAAAAGCGTGCTGATTGTCTGCCACGGCGGCGTTGTCCGCGGGCTGGTGCACTGCATGACCGGCGACTCGCTTGCACATTTTGCTGATGTCAAAATTCCAAACTGCGGCGTAAATCTTGCAACGCTTTCTGGCGGCAACTTTACGCTTGAGTACACGGCAAAGGTATTTGCGACAGCAGTGCAATAGCAATGTATAAAAGCAAGTCAACTACATCAAAGGTGCCGAGGTGCGGAAACGCTCGTTGTGAAAATTCGCTTGCAGCGCCGAGAAGCATTAGCAGCAGTACTGTGCAGAGGCGAGACTGTACGGGCAGAATTTCAGTAAAAATCAGTGTAAATGACAAAAACCAAAGCGTATCAACGGCATAGCTGTTTATAAGGCGAAAGAAAGGAAGTGCCTGTAGCTGAGTGCGCACGGTGCTTGCAATGCGGACGATCCGCTGCGAATGGGGAATAAGCGAGTCATAATGCAGGACAGTGTACAACGTGATTGCGAGAATCAACAGCAACAGCCCTGCACTTATTTTTTTCTTGTTGAGCAACGGCTACGCTTCCGTTATTTTGAGAGCGCGTCACGGAGCGCTAGCGCCTCAGGAAGTGTTATGGTTGCAAGCTCCGAGCCGTTTACTGCGTACAGAATTTCGTCTTTACCGTCCGATGTTGCATGTTGGATAAAGAAAATACGGTATTCTTCTGTCCATTCAACGGTTTTGTATTCGCCAGCTTCTGTTGTGGCAGCACCAATTTTCGTTTTACTTGTTGGTACCCAAACGGTATCGGTTTTGTGGACACGGCGCTTTACTTCATATTTGTTAAGCACGCCTTCTCCTGAGCGAGATTCTTTAAATTCTTTTTCTATCTGATTGATAAATGCAACGGCTTGTTTTGCATCAGCTTCGTTTAAAAGGTATTTTCCGTCTAGCTCAGCTACAGACACTGCATTTGCGTTATCTTTTCCCAGTAAGCTAGAAAAAGTGCTTACCGATGAAGATGTTTTGAGCGAACGCCTTCCATTTGAATTACTTGAAGAAGCGGTGTGTTCAACTTTTACTTCTGTATCAAAGGGGTTAGAAATGGCGTAATACACGTGTCTTTCGTTATCGGCGAAGTCTTCTTTGTCTTCGGTGGTGTCGTTGTACTGTATGGCAATTTTGTTAGAAACAACTTTGAGAATACGAGACGGAGATGGTTTAGCGCTTACAAGCGTCAAATCGTAATCTTCACTCGTATTGACCGTATTTTGCTGGTAGACCGTTGCTTCAACGCCGTCGCCAAGTGTTCTGGTGGATGCGCAGGATAACGAAAGTGCAAAATATGCTGCGAATGTTACCGCTGATGCTACAGAGAGCATAAATTTTTTCATAGTGATTCCTCCTAGTTATGAATCTTAAAGCAATCTTACCCCCCCCCTTCTCTTTGTCAATAAAGGGTATCTCTAAAAAGTGTGAGAAAACAGATTTTTTTGCGAGAACAGAGGGGCGCGAGTGCGCGAGGAGAAAACACGAACGGCTACAGTTTTTGCTCGCTTTTTCGTTCGTTTAAGTCTTTTATTGCTTCGCTTACATCCTGCAGGTGCTTGCGGGTGTATTCTTCGCCGTCCTTTAAGAGCACATGCGGCACGCCGTAGGCTTTTTCGAGCGCATCTTTTGTCAGCACTTCTTCTGGCGTGCCTAAATCCATGGTGCGGTCGGGGTAGAACAGCAGCACGGTATCGGCATAGCGGCGCGTTAAATCAAGTTCGTGCATGGAAAGATACACCGAGGTTCCCGTTTTATGCACAAAGTCGCGTAGGTAGGCGAGTGCGCGCTCTTTCTGTGGCTCTTCCATGGCAAACAGCGGCTCGTCCATAAAAATGCTTGCGCTGCCGTACAGCAGGGAAAATGCTAGAAGCACGCGTTGCATTTCACCTTTGCTTATGCCGGTTAATGTATGATTAAGCACGCTTGCAAGCTCAAACACATCTATGCACTCTGAAAGCAGGTCTGTACTTTGGTCACGAATGCCACTTGCGCGGCCTTTCAGTGCGCCGCCAGCGTACACCTGCGAAAGCAGCTCGCTTACTTTGTCGCTGCTTTCAAATTCCATGTTCTGGTAAATAAAAGACGCAAGCAGATTTTTCGCTTCCTGCGGAAGGAGCGCAGGATTCTGCCCTAACAGCGTGACGCTGCCGGTCTGTGGCGGCAGCCTGCCACTGGCTAACAGTAGCAGCGTACTTTTTCCGCAGCCGTTTTGACCGACAAAGCTTACAAAGCCGTGCGGCAGCTCTGCTGAAAAATGCTCGAAAACGGGTTGCGGCAGAATGGGATTTCCGTCAGCGTCGCGGTCATCTTCGACGGGCGGGTAGGTAAAGGAAACATCGTTAAATGTAAGAAATTGCATAGCACCAAGTGTAGCGAAAAAGCGCTTCTGCCGCAATGAAGCACGGCCTGACCGTGCAGCGCTGGAGTATTCGTTTACCGCGCCGTTTTCTTTACCTGCAGTAACAGGAGCGGGCCTTCGTAGACGACCATTGCAAGCCAGCCGATGCCACAGGCGATGGCAACGCCTGCAATGCCGTAGCGCGGTGCAAGCAAAAATACGCAGATAACGCGCGTTGCCATCTGTACGCTTGTTGCAATCACGGTGACGCGCATAATACCCAGTCCGCGGAAAAAGCCCTGTATACCGTTGGTGACTGCCGGCATAGTATACAACAGCGCCATAATAAGCAGATACTGTTTTCCGAGCCTCAGCACTTCCGGCTCTGCGTCTCCTGCAAACAGCCACATGAGCGGCTCCCGCACGAGCAGCACCAACAGCCCGATAATCACTCCATATACCGCTTCGATTACCAGCCCGCACCATAAGCCTGTGCGCATGCGGTCGGCTCTGCCTGCTCCCCGGTTCTGTGCCGTGAGCGTGGTCATTGCTTGCCCAATGCTCTGTTCCGGCTGGTAGCAAAAGTCATCGACCTTGGTGCCGGCGTTAAAGGTTGCAATCGCGTCCACGCCAAGCGGATTTACCGCGCTCTGCACAAGGAGCTTTCCTACATACAGTACGGTCTGCTGCAGGGCGCCAGCAGTGCTGTAGCTAATCGTTTTTCGCATAAGCAGCGGGTCAAGGTGAAAATCGCGTGGACGAACGGCGATAAGCGGCTCGCGCAGATAGATGTAGCCAACGCATAACAGGCACGAAACGGCCTGTGCTGCCACCGTTGCAATGCCCGCGCCGGTCATGCCGAGCTTGCAGAGCGCAACGAGTACAAAATCAAGTATGCCGTTAAAGACAGCGCTGACGGCAACGCACAGAATCGGCGTTTTTGAGTCACCGACAGCGCGCAGTGTTGCCGCAAACATGTTGTAAAAAAAAGTGAAGAAGAGCCCACAGAAGATGATGCGGAGATAGTGGGAGGCAGGCTGGAGCAGCTGCGCGGGCGTCCGCACGACACGCAGAATTGGCAGGGCGAAAAAAAAGCAAACGGCACTGATGGCAAGCGTAAACACAAAGCCGATCAGCAGCGTCGTGCTGATTTCGCTTTTTAAGCGTGCATACTGCTTGGAGCCGTAAAACTCGCTTATGATGACGCCCGCGCCCCAGCTTATGCCGACAATGAAAAAAATCGTGATATTCATAACAGGATTTGCACTGCCAGCGGCGGCGAGCGCTTCTTTTCCGGCAAAGCGGCCTAAAATGATGGAGTCTACCGTGTTGTAGGTGAGCTGCAAAAAGTTTCCGAGAATGAGTGGAAGCGCAAAGCTGACTACATGCTTTGAAATGCTTCCTTGCGTCATGTCCTTCATGCGGGCAAGTGTAGCACAAGCGGCGCAGGGCAACAACTGCGTGAAAACTCTCGGCACCGCACCTGCTGCAAGGCCTTTTCGCGCGGGATTGAAGCGGGGGCGAGCTAGCCATAGGCAGACGGGGCTGCCGTATGGCTGGCGAAGCCATTCCGAAGCGACCGCAGGGGAGCGCAGGAATGAGGGCTACCGAACCGCGGAAAGCCCGTAGCAAAGGGAGTCGCGCATTCTGAGTACTGGTGGCGCTTGCCGGTTGCAGGCACTCTGCCGTTTTGCGCTACGGCTTTGCACAAGGCACGGTTCCGCAGGCTGACTTGGGCGTGCTTGTAAAGAACATGCCGTTTGCAGCTGGGCGCAATTTGTTTATCACAGCCGCGCTTGTGCTGTTTTCGCTCTTTAAGCTTTTCGTGGCGCTCCACTCAAAAAACAGTGGTCGCAAAATCGTCTCTGTGCTGATGATTGCCATGTCGATTCTTGCCTGTTCGCTTGTGGCTGACAAGTTCCTGATTTTTATCGCGTTCTGCCTGCTTATCTACATCAGCTTTGAATATTCCTGCGGCCTGCGCACAAAGATTGTGTTCACCAAACTGCTTACAGTCGTGGAGCTTGCGGTCATCGGCTACATTGTTACGCATATCGTGCTGGATGCAGAATGCCGTTTGCATTTGTATGAAGCGCTCTGCCGCTTTTCGTTTCCGGTGTCCCAGCGGTTGTAGCTACAACAGCGCCCGCAGCTCATTCAGCACGCGCCTTTGGTGCCGTCGCGGTTGGGGCAGGTACAGCCTGCATCCAGCGCAAGTTTGTATGCCTTGCAGCCAAAGACCGACTGGTAAAAATCAGAGAGCGTGTGCATAGATAAACCTGTAAGACCTTTCTACAGCCATGTTCCAAGCGCTTGTGTCACATTTTCGCGCACTTCTTTTGCAATCAGCTTTGCGCGGGCGCTCTTTATGCCGTTTTTTTCGGCGACAGCAAGAATGTGGCTTAGTTGCGGCGTCGCGCCTTCTCCGTCAACAGTAGTCGCATGTTCGCCGCCGATTGAGTTGCTGTAGGTCAAATCATAGGCGGGCGAAAGCTGCCAGCTTTTGGTTTCTGTATCATACAGCCAGATAAAGTTTTTGGAGTGGTCGTCGCGGTTGTGGGCAAACACATTGAAGCACATCAGCCGGAAGAGTTTTTCCACCTCGGCGGTGCTTTTAGTCAGCTGCAGGGTAAGCAGCAGCAGCGTGTTGTAGTCAAGATTCGGAATCCGGTGGCTTGTTTCCAGTAGCGCAGAGGCGCTTGCCATGTGACAGCGGGCAATGCGCCGCCCTGCGGAACATGTACGCCCGGCTAAGCAATCACGGTCAAATCGCTTTGTGCCAAAATAGCCGGCACAGCGCTTTGAGGGAAAAAGCCGCACATCGCTTACGTCGATGCCGCATTTTTTAGCACACAGGCTGTATTCGTATTCCTGCAAGCCGATTTCTTTCGGGTCGACGGATGAGGGAAACTTTATAATCCAGTCTTCGCCGTCGATTTTTGCAAACACTTTAGGGCGTGCGCCACCTGAAGAACCGCCTGCGGCAAATACGGCATCAAGATTCAGCCCTTCATTGTCTGAAAGTGGCGCATTCAGTATGCGTTCACAGGCAGCAGCAAGTTCATCGTAATCGGCGGGAAGTTCGGACGCAGATTGCAAATAGCTTTCCGGCTCATACGTAAGCGCACCCATACCGCTTGAGCCGACAATGGCAAGCCGGTCAAGCACGCTGAGCGATTCCGGCTGAATGTGGTTTTTAAGCAGCATACGGTCAACAAGAAGCCGTCCCCAGCCGTCGGGCAGACTGTCGTTAAAAATGCCATGCAGTCCGCCAAAGGGTTCCCAGTCCGGCACAAAGACTTTTTTTTCAAGCGGAAGCGAAAAGGGCGAGATTGAAAATCCGCCGGAAAGCCAGCTGTCGCTATACGAAAATGCCGCATACCGGTTCTGATACAACGCCAGCGTACCGACAAGCTGTTTTGATGAGCCGTCTTTTCCATCATCAAAGAAAACGGAAAGTCTATCTGTTCTTTTCACTTGCAAGGAGCTCCTCTATACTTGAAAACTGCGGTGTGGAAAAGAGCGTGTCAAAATCCTTTTCGCAGCCGAGCGCAATGGCAACTTTTATGAGCGAATCAAAAGCAATTTCGTGCTGCTGTTCAAACCGCTTGTACGAAGCCAGACTCATGCCGCTTCGTTCGGCAAGTTGTGCTTGCGTAAAGCCTTTTTCTTTTCTGCGCCTGCGCACACGCTCAGAAAGCTCTTGGGCAATCTGCGGGGCGGTCTTTTGTACCAGCTGAATCATAGCTCATATTTTAGCTATTTCTGGGTAAATTGTCCAGTTTTAGCTCATATATGAGCTATCGCGTGTAAAAAATCAAAGGTCTACAACACAGCGGCGGTCTACAGCGGTTCCCGTTGCTGCGAAAAAAGTGTACATTTGAAAAACCTCAAGGCATAAGGAAAGAAAAGTGACAAAGGAAGAATTCATACAGGCATCAAAAAATTTTGCGAAATACTATTGCGGGCTCAGGCTTCCTATCGATGCAGAATCTTTAGTCGACCGGGAAGATTGCAATTATTTCTTTTTCTATGAGTTTCCTTCTGAATACGTTGACAATGACGATAACGATGTAGAATGTACGTTCTGGTATTCGTTTTCAAATTTCAAAGAGCAGCGTCCCGAAGACGGCATTGAATTTGCCACAGGAATTGACGGTCGTTCAGGCGACCATTTCTTTATAAGCAGCAAAGACTGGCAGGAAGAACGACCTACCCGTCAGTAACTAGCAGTGAGCATCTCTGCGCGGTTGTTTTTGCCTGCAAAATTCCCTATAATCTTGCGTATGGATAACGAACAGATTAAACAGATGCTCCTGCAAATTGAAGAAAGCAAGCTGGAGTTCACCGTCACGATGACGGGAAAGGAAAGCACGCGGGTAAACGGGCTGTACAAGCCGGAAACACGCGAAATCCTGCTGCACAATAAGAATTTTAAGAGCGACATGCAGCTCATCTATACGGCGATTCACGAATACACACATCATCTGATTAACGAAGCGCAGCTTGCAGAAACGGGCGGGCAGCTGCCAGTAAAAGGCTCTAAAGTGCATACAGCGGCATTTTGGGCAAAATTTCACGAGCTTTTGGCAAAAGCCGAGGAACTGGGCATCTACAAAATCAATCTTGACGACTATCCGGAGCTCAAAGAGCTGACCGAAAATATCCGCACAAACTATGTCGAAGCAAACGGCAAGCTCATGCAGGAATTCGGAAAGCTGCTGGTAAAAGCACACAGCCTGTGCGAAGAAGCAAATATCCGCTACGAAGACTACCTTGACCGCATTTTATGCCTGCCACGCAGCACGGCGCGCGACATCACTAAGGTCGCCGCTGTTCCCGTAAACCCGGCGCTCGGCTTTGACAACATGAAAAAAGTTGCGGCGATTAAAAAGCCGGACGAGCGCGCTTCTGCCGAGCAGCAGATTCTTGCGGGAAAAACGCCGGACACCGTGCGCGAGCTTATGAAAAAGAAGGTAGCGGGCGACCCGCGCGAAAAGCTTGAAAAAGAAAAGAACCGCCTTGAAAAGACGATTGAAGCGCTCCAGCAGCGCCTGCAGTTTGTGGAGGAGAGTCTTGAGCACCTGTAAGCGCGGATTGCGCTCCAGCCTGCCGGGGCTTTTAGTCGCTGTCACCGCAGTCTGGGCTGGAGCTGGCGACATGCCGCTTGCCGCCCAGCAAAGCACGCAGGCGCAGAATACGCAGTCGCTTTCGCAGCAGCCGACGCAGGGCTGGATTCCGATTGACGCAGGTAGCGCGGGTGCGGCGACTCCCGCTTCTCCTGCCATGCCCGTCATGCCGTCCGTTTCTGCGCCTTCGATTGGCGGCGGCTTTTATGTGCCGGGCAGCAAGGACTTTTACATGCCGCAGACGGCTGCGCGTGCAAATCAGGCGGTGGGCAGCACAGGCGCGACTGTAGGCTCCGGCACACAGTCGTCAGCAGGTGCGGCGGGAACGACAGCCGCCACAGCGGGCGCCACAAACGCAGCTTCGGGCGCGCAG
>CALAEZ010000022.1 GCA_937891125.1 uncultured Treponema sp.
TTTAAAGATTTACGCTTTTTTTGTAAATTCTCAACTAAACTCGAAATTCAGACTAATTATCGGCATTTTTTATCACCTAACGGTCAGTATTTTATTGATTTTTCTCCTAATCCTTTTATTTTAAACGCCGAAAAATAAAATATGAATACGTTTACCCGTTCAGTTGAGTTACTCCAGCGCGCCATGGATGTGCATAGCTTGCGCTATCAGGTTTCGGCAAACAATATTGCAAATGCAGAGGTGCCGAACTATAAGCGTCAGACGGTTAATTTTGAAAGCGAGCTCAAAAAAGCATTTGAAAGCGAGTCCGAAACAAACAAGCGCTTACAGCTACAACGCGCTGACAGCCGCCATATTGCGCTTGAAGAGCCGTATGACTGGAAAACGGTAGAGCCACGGCGTGTAACCGACTGGGCGACAACGGCAAAGGCAAACGGAAACAATGTGGATGCAGAAACAGAAGCAATGAACATCTTAAAGCTGCAGATGAACTATCGTCTGCTTACACAGCTTGAAAGCTTTGAGTTTAGTCAGATAAAGACAGCGATAAGAAAATAACGCGAAATTCGGAATGTTGAGTTCGGAATGAGCCGGTAGCCGCTATTCCGCATTTCTCATTCATAATTCAGAATTACAAAATCGGAGGTTTTGACATGGGAATGTTTACAAGCATCAATATCGCAGCAACAGGCATGGCATTTGAACGCTTACGCACTGATGTTATTTCCGACAACATTGCAAATGCTTCTACAACGCGTACTGCAGAGGGGGGCGCATTTAAGCGTTCAATGGTTATTGCAGAACCGATTGCCTCGAGCAATCCAACGTGGCGTATGCCGTTTGTGAATGCAGCGCAGGATAACGGCCCTGGCGAAGGCGTGCGTGTGCGTGAAATCGTAAAGGACACGAGCGAGGGAAAATTTGTATGGGATCCCACAAATCCTGACGCATATACGAGCGGTCCACACGCAGGTTATGTAGAATATCCGAACGTAAATATTGTAAACGAAATGGTAAATCTTATTAGCGCAAGTCGCGCCTACGAAGCAAACAGTACCGTAGTGCAAGGTGCAAAGGATATGTTTAGTGCAGCGCTTGAAATTGGACGCGCATAACAGGTAGACTTTCTGTAAGGGGATAACAACATGAAGGTGATGAACAGTATATCAGAATTGCAGCTTACCCGTTCAAATCCTGCACATGCGGGAAGCGCTGAGCTGTTAGGACTTGCAAAAACGCCGCTAGATGGCGTAAAGAAGACTGGAAGCTTTGAAAGCCAGCTTTTAAGCGCTGTTTCTGCTATGAATGACCAGCAGCTTGACGTAAACCGTGTTGAGCAGCAGCTGATTACCGACCCAGACTCAGTAGATGTCCATGATGTTGTTGTCGCTATGGCAAAGGCGCAACAGTCGCTTTCTCTTGCGCAAACCGTTATTGACCGCCTCGTAACCGGCTGGAACGAGATTTCTACAACACGGTAGATCGGTCTTGCACTCGTAAAGCAAGCCTAGACATGGGGGTTGTAGCGTGCTCAAAGGCTTGCGCTGCTTACAAAATGTAGTAAAGTCGCTCTCTCGTTTTGTCGATAAAATAAATGGTAACGACGGTTTTGTGCCGCAAAAACTCTTTTCAGTGTAGCAAATCTATGGTACAATTCAGAAAAAGAGTTGGTGTTCGTTCACGGGAGGGGTCAGATGAACGAATGGCTTAAAAAGTTTACAGCCAGTTTTAAAGAAAGATGGGCAAAGTGGACCATCGTACAGAAAGGTATTATGGGTGGCATCGTTGTTGCCATCATTGTTGCTGTTGTCGTGATGGGGCGCGTTTCTCATGCGCCGACAACAGTTCCGCTTTTTAATACTGCAATTACCGATGAAAATGCGCGCGATAACATTTTGTATCGCCTTGATCAAGAAAATGTGCATTATACCGTAAATGCTGCAGGCGTTATTGCTGTTGATGACGAAAAGACGGCGCGGCGCATGCGTTCAATCCTCGTGAGTGAAGATCTTGTTCCGACTTCACTTGACCCCTATGCCTTATTTGACGTTACCAACTGGTCTATCACTGACTATGAACGTGGAATCAACAATTTACGCGCCGTTACGCAGGCGGTAAAGCAGCATCTTGAAGCGCTTGACGGTATTGCAAGCGCCGATGTTGTTATTACGCTTCCTGAACGTGCTGTTTTTAGCGAAGAGCAGGAGCCGACAACGGCAAGTGTTATCTTGAACTTCAAGCCTGGTGTCACAATGGACAGAAAACAGCTGCAGGGTGTGCAAAAGATTCTTCTGCGCTCTGTTGTTGGATTACGTGAAGAGAATATTACCCTTGCCGACCGTGAAGGGAATGTCTTAAATGATTTTGAAGCACTTGCAGATTTAGACCGTGTAACGATTACCGAAAAAGAGCAGTCGCTCATCGCAAAACTTGAAAAACAGTATCGGGCAAAGGTACTCGTTGCACTCCAGCAGATTTTTAATGCTGACCGCGTGCGCGACTTAAACATTAAGATTGACATGGATATGTCAAAGGTCGAAAGCCAGACGACAGAGTATTTCCCTGTTGAGATTACGCCGCAGGATAAGTCAAAGCCGTACGATACGCGCGTCACCCGCGACTATCTGCCGCTTTCAAGCCAAACGATTACGAATGAGTGGACGGGAACCGGCTACAATCCGGAGGGCCCGGCTGGTGTGGAAGGTCAGAATTCGCCTGTGTACAGCGACATGTCAAACGTAGTCGGTAAGTCTACGCAGACTTCTGTAACACAGAACAACGTGATGAATACGCGTAACACGCAAAAGGAAGTGCGTCCATCGATTGGGCGTGTGACTGTTTCGGTGAACATTGACGGCAGCTGGAAGAAGAAGTACGACAAAAATCATAATCCTGTCATTGAAGAAAATGAAGACGGTGGCTTTGAGATTGCCCGTACCTATGTGCCGGTTGATGAAGAAACACTTGCTCAGGCAACGCGCCTTGTGCAGGACGCAATCGGTTACAGCTCAGCGCGCGACGACAGTGTTTCGGTAACAAGCATTCGTATTGACCGCACGAAGGACTTTGAAGCAGAGGATGCCGCCTACTTTAAGGCTCAGCAGACACGGCGCACGCTCGTGCTCGTGCTTGCAGGTACCCTTGTTGTGTTGATTGCGTTTATTGTATTCCGCTTTATCAGCCGTGAGATGGAACGTCGTCGCCGTCTGCGCGAGGAAGAAATCCTGCGCAAGCAGCAGGCAGAGCGCGAACGCCAGCTGTGGGAAGCAAAGAACGAGGGCATGGAAGTTACGATGTCTGTCGAGGAGCGAAAGCGCGCCGAATTGCAGGAAAATGCAATCGCTATGGCAAAAGAGCATCCTGAAGACGTGGCAATGCTTATCCGTACCTGGATGATGGAGGAATAGACAATGGCGGAAGCGGCAAAAGCTGGCGGCAAAAAAGGCGCCAAAGACTATAAGAATCTGACGGGGCGGCAAAAGGCTGCTATATTCCTCGTGTCACTCGGCAGTGATGTTTCATCAGAAATCATGAAGCATCTGCGCGAGGATGAAGTAGAAACGCTTACCTTTGAAATTGCGCGCTTAGAGACTGTTGATGCGGATTTTAAGGATCAAGTCTTACAAGAGTTCCAGGACTTAATGGCGGCGCAGAACTTTATCACCACTGGTGGTATTGACTACGCACGCGAGTTGCTTGAAAAATCTTTGGGAAGCCAGAAGGCTATCGACATTATTAACCGCTTAACAAGCAGCTTACAGGTGCGTCCGTTTGACTTTATCCGCCGTACCGACCCGGCTCACTTGTTAAACTTTATTCAGACCGAATATCCGCAGACGATTGCGCTTATCCTTGCATACCTTGAGCCGAACAAGGCTGCCGTTATCCTGCAGAATCTTCCTGCAGAAATCCAGCCGGAAGTATCGCGCCGCCTTGCCACCATGGACCGTACGAGTCCTGACGTTTTGCGTGAAGTTGAGCGCGTTCTTGAAAAGAAGCTCTCTACGCTTTCTAGCGAAGACTACACGGCAGCTGGTGGTGTTGAATCTATCGTTGAAATCCTTAACCTTGTTGACCGTTCGAGCGAAAAAGCCATTATCGAAAGCTTGGAAGAAGAAGATCCGGATTTGGCAGAAGAAATCAAAAAACGCATGTTCGTTTTCGAAGACATCGTTATGCTCGACGACCGTGCCATTCAGAAGGTTATGCGCGAAGTCGATACGCAGGAACTTTCAAAAGCGCTCAAATCGGTCGATACCGAAGTTCAGGACAAGATTTTCCGCAATATGTCAAAGCGCGCGGCCGCTATGCTCAAGGAAGATATGGAGTTTATGGGACCGGTGCGTTTGAAGGACGTCGAAGAAGCGCAGCAGAAGATTGTTTCTACTATCCGCCGCCTCGAGGACGCAGGCGAAATCGTTATTGCACGAAATGGCGAAGACGAGCTTGTGGTATAAAAGCGGTCGGCGTGTAGTGTAGGCAAGAGGTGTAAACATGACGAAGAATTTATTTGTACCAAGTGAGATAAAGACAAAGGAAGGCGAGTTTAAGCTACAGCTTCTGCATGAATTTGCAAAGCCGATTGAAGAAACCGAGGTTGTCGAAGCGCCTGTCTACACTGGTCCTACGGTAGAAGAGCTACAAAAAGCGGCTGACGACTTTAAGGCAAAGTGGGAAATTGAAAAAAACGAAATGCTAAAAAAGGCACAGGACAGTGCTGACGAAATTGTTAAAAAAGCAGAGGACGCAGCTTTTGCCGAGGTTAAACGCCAGACCGACCGTGCGCAGGTTATCAAAAATGACGCAGAGCAGGAAGCAAGCCGCATTATTGCAGAAGCAGAGGCAGAGGCGCAAAAAAAGCTTGAGCAGGCGCAAAAAGAGCGAGATGAGCTTATGAGTGCCTCTCGCGATGATGGCTATAACGAAGGACGCAGCGCAGGCTATAAGGACGGAAAAGCAGAGGTTGATCGCCTTATTGAGCGCACGCATAAGGTGCTTGAGTCTGTTCTTGCGCGTCGTGAAGAAATCCTTAGTGGAACCGAACAGCAGGTGGTAGAGCTGGTGATTTTAATGGCTCGTAAAGTCATCAAGGTCATCTCTGAAAACCAGAAGAATATTGTCATGGCAAACGTTGCACAGGCGCTCAAAAAGATAAAGGGACGCAGCGATGTGACTATCCGCGTAAACTTAGAGGATGTAAAGCTGACGACCGAGCACGTGCAGGATTTTATCAACAGCATTGAAAATGTGCAGAATATTACCGTACTTGAAGATTCGACGGTGGAAAAGGGCGGTTGCGTTGTCGAAACAGACTTTGGCTCTATTGACGCTCGCATTTCAAGCCAGCTTTCTGAGCTTGAAGCAAAGATTCTGGAAATTTCTCCAGTAAAGACTATCGCTAAGGCAGACACGGTAGCTGAAAGTCTATAAGATGCTTATTTTGAGGGGAATGACTAAAAAGTTCGCAGGTCAAGTCGTTCGAAACTTCGTTACGAATACGGCATGACAATACTTTTAAGACATCCTCCTTTTTAACTTTCCGTTTTTCTTGGGGTGGGGACAATGGAAGCGTTTTTTAACAAATATTTACAGGCTGCAGAAGAAACAGAAACAATTCTCTATACAGGAAGCGTCACCGCAGTCAAAGGGTTGATGATTGAAAGCAAGGGCCCACGCTCTATGGTGGGCGAGCTGTGTACAATCCGCACTCCTTCTGGCGATATTTTAGCTGAGGTTATGGGCTTTGACGGAAAAACCGTAAAACTCATGGCATATTCAGAAACAAAAGGAATTGAAGTCGGTTGCGAAGTTGTTGCAAGCGGGCATATGCTGCAAGTTCCGGTCGGAAAAAAGCTTTTGGGACGCGTAATAGACGCAACTGGCGCGCCCTTTGACGGTAAAGGTCCTCTTGAAGCCGCTGAATATTACCCGGTGCTTGCTTCACCGCCAAACCCGATGACACGCGCGCCAATTGACCGGCGCGTGGTAACCGGAGTTCGCGCAATCGACTCTCTTTTAACATGCGGAAAAGGACAACGCTTAGGCATTTTTGCAGGCAGTGGCGTCGGTAAATCAACACTCCTCAGCATGATTGCGCGCAACACCGATGCTGACATAAACGTTATCGGGCTTATCGGCGAGCGAGGGCGCGAGGTTATGGATTTTATCCGCCGCGACCTTGGCGAGGAAGGCATGAAACGAAGCGTTGTCGTTGTTGCAACAAGCGACACAAGCTCTATCTGCCGCCTTCGCGCAGCGTACGTAACTACAGCTGTTGCCGAATATTTCCGCGATCAGGGAAAGGACGTTATGCTGATGATAGACAGCGTGACGCGCTTTGCTCACGCTCAACGTGAAATAGGTCTTGCCACCGGCGAGCCGCCAGCCCAACGCGGCTACCCGCCAAGCGTGTTTGATATGCTTCCAAAGCTTTTGGAGCGAACCGGCACGAACGATAAGGGAAGCATTACCGCTTTTTATACCGTGCTTGTAGATGGTGACGATATGGATGAGCCGATTACCGATAAGGTGCGCGGCACGCTTGACGGACACATTGTGCTAAGCCGTCAGCTTGCGCAAGAGCGGCACTATCCTGCCATTGATGTACTAAAAAGCATAAGCCGTCTTTCTAAGCGTGTATCTGGAAAGCAGACTGTTTCTGCCGTAAACAAAATTGCGCGCCTTGTCGCTCTGTACGAAGAAAACCGCGATATGATTACCGCTGGCGTTTACCAGCAGGGAACGAGTGTTAACATTGACGAGGCAATTTCTAAGCACCAGGCAATTGAAGACTTTTTAATGCAGCGCGAAGAAGAACCGTGCCCGATTGAAGACACGCTTAGTAAGCTTTCGTTGCTTTCTGAAATTGAAATTCCTGAAGAAGAGTATGACGAAAGCCCGGCTCTTGCTCGCAAAACAACTGCCGAGCTGGTGCATGAAGGCCGCATAGATGCCGTTGCAGGCGCAAACGAGCTTGCCGGCACGGAGGATTCCCTACCGCAGAATGCGGCTGCTATTGAAAATGTCTCGCAGCTTATGACGCAGAACGCATAGCGTGAGCCACCGAACGAGGCATATATGAAGCGTTTTGATTTTTCCTTGCAGAAGGTGCTCGACCTGCGCGAGTTTGAAAAAAAACAGGCAGAAGCCGAGCTTGGCCGCGCAGTCGGAGAAGAGACCCGCATTGAGCAGGCTTTGCAGGCGGTCGCAGAAAGCCGTGCGCTGAATGTCCGCGCCGCAGATGACATGCACTCCATTACAGACCTTTACAATGTGAACTGCTACTTTGCGCTTTTAAATCAGCGTAAGGAAAATCTTTTGGAAGAGCTTACGCAGGCAAAGCTTGTCACCGAAGAAAAACGCGAAGTAATGCGCGAGGCGATGAAAAAGCACAAGGTGCTTGAAAAGCTCAAAGAAAAGCGCCTCTCTTCATGGAAGAAAGACGCCTTAAAGGAAGAAGAAGCCGTAACGGACGATATCGTTACCGCCCGCTACGAAGAAAATGCCTAGTAGTGGAAGCTTGAACCGCCGATAAACTCGCGGATAATCGACTGCGTAGGCACGTAGTCAGCCGGCATTGGCGACCACAAATCCAGAAAGTCTAAAAGTCTTGATGCCTCTTTGTATTCAGGCTGCTCCGGGCTTACGCGGCGCAAAAGCGGCTCTGCATACACCTTGAGCACGGCAAGCTCGTAGTCGAGCGCGGTGTTCAAAACCGCGTCCGCATTGTTCTGGAAGGGGAAGATGTGCAGCCGCTCGCCCTTCTGCACGCTCTGCCACATGCCGATTGTCTGCGCCGCACTCTTTGCGCGGAATTTTGCATCGCGCACAATGCGGCGGATCAGGCGGTTGTCGCGCGTGGAAATGCGGTTGTGGTCATCGATGTTCAGCTGCGTAAGCGCGGACAGGTAAACCTTGAACTTGTACTCGTTCTTGATAAGCGGCGTGAGCTTGTCGTTCAAGCCGTGGATGCCTTCCATAATCAGAATGTCATTTTTTCCAAGGTGCATGGTATCGCCCGTGTAATATGGCTGACCGAGGTCGAAATTATACGAAGGAATCTGCACGTCTTTGCCGTCGAAGAGGTCAATCAGGTTCTTGTTCAAAAGCTCGATGTCCAGCGCTTCCAAGCACTCATAGTCGTAGTTACCGTTTTCGTCCCGCGGGTTTTTTTCGCGGCCTACGTAGTAGTTGTCCAGGCTGATGACGCGGGGGGTGTAGCCCAGTGCCTGCAGGTGGAGCGAAAGCTTTTTTGCCGATGTGGTCTTTCCCGATGATGAAGGGCCTGCAATCAGTACGACCTTTACGCCACCGCGCTTATGAATCTGCGTTGCGGTTTCTGCAAAGTTCTGCGCCTGAAATGTCTCGGTGATGTCGATAAAGTCGTTGATTTTGCGGTTTGCAATCAGCTCGTTGATTGCCGCAATGGACGTGACGCCGACCTGCTTTCCCCAGGCCTTGTATTTCTTGTAGGTCTGGACAATCTTGGGATGGTCGGTGAATTCCGGCACCTGGTCGGGGAAACGGCTGTTGGGGAACTGGAGCACAAAGCCGTCCTCGTAGGGAAGCAGCTTGAATGTCTTGATTTTACCCGTGCGGTTCACCAGCGGGCCGATGTTCATGTCGCTGTAGCCGTCGAGCGTGTTTACAATCATCTTTTCCGGATTGATGTAGTCCAGCTGCTTGCGCGTTTCGTACTGGCGGTTTTTGTCCATCAGCACTTTTGCCTGCGCGTAGGAGATGACGTTACGCTCGATGGGCTTATCCGCGGTGACGATTGCGTGCATCTCTTTTTCAAG
Organism: uncultured Treponema sp.; assembly: GCA_937891125.1. Taxonomy (GTDB): domain Bacteria; phylum Spirochaetota; class Spirochaetia; order Treponematales; family Treponemataceae; genus Treponema_D. The sequence goes on from CALAEZ010000022.1 coordinate 8,799, forward strand.
CGCCTTAAGCTCCTTTTCGGTCACGGGCGTGTCGGACTCGAAGACGTAGTAGAATGCGTAGCCGATACTGTGGCCGACAATCAGGCGCT
>CALAEZ010000023.1 GCA_937891125.1 uncultured Treponema sp.
TGATTCTCCGCCTGCAAAGATTGCAGATGAGCTACTCCACGCAAAAGAAACGATTCGTTCACCTTTTAGAGCCGCTTCCTGCTTCCATGTAATGGTACTGTAGACAAAAAGTGTATCTTCACTGCTAAAGGCTATATGCTTTCCGTCTGGAGAAAGAGAAGGCCGTGTGTTGAATGAAGTTTGCACCGCAAGGGAAGGGGAAGAGCCTAGGACGTAGGCAAGACTTTTTTTTGTGCAAGTTCCGTATTCTATTAGGTCTAGCCAGAGAACGGGCTTCTTTGGGGCAGAGCCTGTCCAGAATATCTTTGAGCGGATGATGCTTCCGTCTGTTTGGGTAAGCGGATAGCAGCCTACATTCTTGTAAAAGCGGCAGCCCTGGCTTTTGGGATTTTTGTGATTGGCATCTTCTTTGGAAAGGTCTGCCTGGAACCAGTAGACTGTTTTTTCTCCGCAACAAACTGCAAGGTCAAGGCCTTCGTTTAAGGCACTAAAGGAGTCTTTTGTGGGGTTGAATTTAAAAGGAAGCCTTCCTGTTATGCGACCACTTCCTAAAAGCTTTGAGTAAAGAACACGGGTAAAAAGTTCTGTGCTTTGAATAAGGTAGACTATATCGCCGTTTATGTAGATGATGTCGCCTTGTGGAGTCCATTCTACGCTGTTGATTGTGCCACTTCCTATCTTATAGAAGGAATCGGGAAAAGTTATTCCAGAAAAAAGGCTTTCTGGCTTTGCAAAATAGATGTTGCCGTTTTTTTCGTAGATTTTTACCGCTGCCAAATCCTGTGCCACTGTGTCGTGCAGGTTTTGGCTGAACTGAATTTGTGCGTTGTTTACCGCAACAAGCCGCGCGTTCTCGGCCTTTTGTACTCTCTTACTATGGGACGTATGCCGCTGTATTTGTTGAGGGTGGGGGAGAGAGAACTGTGCCAGAGCAGAAGATGCGCAGTCAAATCGGTTGTTTCACGAGTTTTCTTTCTGCAGCTGTGGAGAATCAACGTTTTGATTTTTTTTTATATTTTTGATATATTCTAAACTCCTTAATGCAAACGACACATGTTTTGAAGCAGTTTCAATGTCATGGGGATGACCAATAAGTTCGCTGAATAGCGTCATTCCGAACTCCTGTCTGCCGCCTGCCTGACCTGCCTGTCGGGTGCATCACTGCTAGAAGCTAAAGCTGAGGGCACAACACGCCGATACTAACACGAGAGGTAGGCGTATGAACGTATGGATTATCAAATATCAGGTAAACGGAAGCGAGCACCACTTTACCGTGACCGAACAAGAGCTTCCCGACGGCTGTACTGGCGATAACATCATCATGTATGTCTGCAAGCGCTTTTACGAAACCGTAGAGGACTTTGACGATATCTCACTGATTCGCGGCTTTGTAACTGAAGCCGTAGCGTGCTAACAAAAAGTTCTGTATGCACCCCCACCGCCCTCTGCTTTTTTTTCTCTCGGTAACGCTTTTTTTCCCCTGCACGGCCGCTACCGTTCAAGAAAAAGTGCTTGCCCCCATGCTTGAAAACACGAAAAAGCCAGCCGCAGCTCCTTCTGTCTACACAAACATAGGTGGCATACCAGTCGCACGCTCAGCGTATGCGCAACAGATGATCAAAAAATACATTACCCAGTATACTTCTTCATTCGGCGCAAAGGAGCTGTACGCCACCCTTGACGAAGGCGAGCAGTATCGGCTGTACGTGCGGCAGGAATTACAAAAGCGCCGTATGCCCTCTGCGCTCGAATACCTTCCTGTTGTTGAATCGAACTATAAACCGCTTGCCAAAAGCAAAAGCGGCGCCCGTGGCATCTGGCAATTCATGGAAAACAGCATAGCCGGCTTTTTAAAGAAAAATGAATGGATTGATGAGCGATTAGACCCCTGGCTCAGCACCGACGCTGCGCTCACCAAGCTCCAGGATAACTACCGCATGTTCGGCGACTGGCCGCTTGCCATTGCCGCCTACAACTGCGGTGCGGGCGCCATGCGCCGTATTCTAAAAAAAGCGCCACAAAAGACCTTTTGGTACATAGCCGAGCATGGACTATTGCGTGACCAAAGCGTACAGTATGTTCCTAAGCTGCTTGCCATAAGCGAGCTTGCAACACACGCAACAGCATACGCTCTTGTGCTTCCCGAAGAAAGCACACATTTTGCCGACTTTGACTACATTGTGCTTTCGCGCCAGATTTTCTTAGACCGCCTTGAAAGCGAACTACGCATGGGAAGCGGAGCGCTTGCAGCGCTAAACCCAGCGCTCATAAAACAATGCACGCCGCCAGAGCAGGATTACGCGCTGCGTCTTCCTGCTGGCATGGAACTTTCAGCGCACATCGCGGTCAACGCAATCAGGGATGCAGAACAAGCGCGCGCACTCGTTGCCCACACCGTAGCAAAGGGGGACACGCTATATGCGCTTGCCCGCACGTATAAAACCACGGTCGCCGAAATCTGCAAGGAAAGCGGCATACAGCAAAACGAGGTGCTTTCCATTGGAAAAGTGCTTTATATCCCCGTAGAATCCGCCGAAAATAACTAAGGACATCTCTAAAAAAGCGGAGTTTATATGCGTGGATTTATACAAAATACCTGTGCGCTTCTTGCAGTCGCGGCCTGCAGCATAAGCCTTGCCCATACAGCCAACGCAAAGCCGACAATCATCAGCTCAACAAGCGCCATCGACTGGACAAAAAACACCTTTACATCTGCCGTCTCCCTTGATACGCAAAAGGCAGGAATCCACCTGCCGTCAGGAAAAAATGCTGCCATCAACCGCATACATACGGCGCTTCCAACGCTTATAAAAGATCCGCTTCTTTCGCTGTACGTTAATTCTGACACCTCGCTCAGCGATATGGTGCTGTCAGAAAATATTACGCTTGAGCAGATTACAAACATTATTGACGACGGAAAACGCACGCCAGGCATCTTTGCCGATGGCACGCACGAATTGCAGATAATCCACACCATTGATTTACTCAAAATCTCCTCGCTCATGGTGCGCCATTCCATGCCCTACAAGCCGCCGCGCCCCATTGAGCTTCCCGCCTCCAGAGCCTACACTGGCATCATCATTGACGCACGCGGAAGCCATCCAGTGCACGGCGAGTTTGTAGAGGACGACACCTACCCCTGCTTTTTCCCGAAGGTGTGGTCAGAGGATATGAATCTTATTTACGAACGCAACATGAGTGACGCGCAAAGCCAGCAACAGCAGGGACTGGTGCTGTACGATTGGTCTGATGACGAAAACCGCTATCGTGACCGCGTTGGCATTGACCCCATGCGCATTAGCGCAAGAAAAGTATACGGAAGATTGCGAACCGACCCCGTGCTTTCGCGAAACGATGCGCTTAAAATTCTTTCTGTTCCTGAAAATGTAGAGCTCTTAAAAAATGGCAAGGTTGTCATCTTGCTTAACAAAGACAAGCTTGTGCACGGCGTTTCAGCACCCGTAAAAGACGAAAGCTACTACACAGCCTACCGCACCATTAAGCAGCATGTTTTTGAAAACGAAGAGCCTGTCGAGATTTTTGATAGCGCCACGGGCATTGAACTTCGCTATGACCTTAAATTTGTTGCCGACAGCCCCGCTCTGCTTGAAAGTGAGCATACAAAAATTGAAGAGCTGTCTGAGCTTTTACAATTTATCAATAAGGATGATGCCTACACCATTCTTGTTGAAGGGCATACTGCCGATATTCATCGCCCCGTTGGACAAATGCAGCTTTCAATTGAGCGCACAAAGACGGTCATAGACGAGCTCGTAAAGGCTGGACTTCCGCGCGAAATCTTTAGCTACCGTGGCTACGGCGGCACTGAGCCAATTGCCGACAACGACACCGCCGAAGGCAGAGCCCAAAACAGGCGTGTTATTATCACCGCGCGTCCTAAGCAAACCTACATA
>CALAEZ010000024.1 GCA_937891125.1 uncultured Treponema sp.
CGCCAAAATCTGCTCATAGGTGGCATTTGTAGTTACGATTGCATTGATCTGCTTTTCTTTAGGAACAGAATTATTATAATTCTGAACTTCCGTAAGAGTTGCGCTTCCAATACCAACCTGAAGATTTTTTCCTGCCAAATCAGCCCAGCCGTTAATATCATTCCGCTCTTTCAATACTGCGATGAATTTATTATAGCTGTTATATCCATAATCAGAAAAAAGGTAATTTTTTGCGCGCTCGGGATTATATTCATATTGATGCGCACCAACATCAATTTTCCCGGCAGCAAGCGCAAGAAGAATATTCTTAAAATCATATGTCTCAAATTTTACTTCATATTCAGGCAAAAGCTTATCAATCTCACGAATAATATCGATTTCGTAGCCTGCAAGCTCCCCTTTGTCATCAAGAAAACATTTTGGCTTCATGTTTGTACCTGTTCCAACGATAATCGTCTTTACCTTTGCTTTCTTTTCCTTTGCTGCAGCAAAGGCACTTCCCATAGCACATGAAAAAACTACAAAAATTGTAATCAACTTCAATACATTTCTTCTCATAATAACTCCAGGGGAATCAATACGTGCACAATATCGAAACCATTTTGAAATATACATTCCATCCGGAATGAGAGGTTTAAACCTACTGATATGATAGGTATATCGTTTTCACAAAATTACGTCTAATATAGATTTTTAATATGAGGAATAGTTTTTTTTTATAAATTTGAAATGCTATTTTTTAGTTCCAGCAGTTTTATGCTATGCAGCACTGCGAAAATACGCGCTCCCGGCATTCAGCATGTGCGGCGGAGGAATGTCTTAGGTCGCTCAGCCTGCTGTAAATGCAGGCCGCGTTTTAAGCCAGACCGTCCCGCCTGCGGCTGTGGCTACGGCTGCTGCTTCCGCGTGAAGTAGCCCGGTGTGTCATCTGTGTCTATGCAGGCATAGGTGGCAAATCTCTTGTAATAGTCATCACATCTTGTGCCGTTGCCGCCGACCAGAGCAAAGCAATAGGCGAACATATCCACATCCGCCAGAGTTTTATCATCCGTCACCAGCCCTGTAGTAACAAATTTGTTTGACACATAGATTGTTGTCAAAACTGACTCTTCATAGTCAGTATAGCCGAACATAAAATCCATGTTTGTTACTTTGCTTGTGTCAAAGCTGCTCAAATCCAATTCGGTGGCTGCAATTCCAGCGAACATGCCCGACATATCAATAACATTTGCCGTATCAAAGCCGCTTAAATCCACCAAATCAATGTCATCTTCCAAATCAGGGTCATCCACCCACTTAAGCTTGGTAGAACCCCAGAACAGGTGCGACATATCCGTAACATTGGACGTGTCGATATTCGACATACCCTGAATCTCAGTCAGCTCCCCTAAGTCGCGGAACCAGCTGTTCATGCAGGTGGGGGCAATCTTCTCCTCAACAACAATGAGAGAAACCTCATCGCATTGGTCAATCCAGTCTATTGTAGAGCTGTTAGCAGCTGCGTTCTGAACAATAGGCCCAGTTCTGCCCTCTCCTTCCGAGCCGTACAGGCGGAGAACTGTACCATTATCGGTTACTGACCAATAGACATCTGGGCTTGCAGTGGTTCCTGCGCCGCTGGTTCCGCTTCCATTGCCAGTTCCGTTGCCAGAGCTTCCACTTCCGCTACTGCTGCTGTTTCCGCTGCCTGTCGCGCTCTGCGCAAGTTTTCCATCGCTTCCGATTTCCCAAGCGCTGCCGTCAGCGGGCGGGGTGAGCGCAAATTTCGTGTAGTTTGCCGCAACGTCGCCCGTCGCATCAAACAACTGCGTGCCGTCTTTGTATTCGCTGGCAGGGAGCGTAATTGTCGCAACAGGCGCGGCTGCCGTAAGCCCGCCGACGATTTTTATGAGCTTGTTGTTCGTAGTGTCAAGGTAAAGGTCGTTGTCGCTTTCAATGTTCGCACTTCCGCTCATGGTAAACGTACCCGCGTTGTACACGCCGCTACCGTAGCCCGCATAAGAGGTGTTGCTGTAGGTGTTTGCACCGATAGAGCCGCCCGCCATGGTGAATGTACCTGCGTTGTATACGCCGGCTCCCATACTGAGGTTCGTGCTTCCCGTCGTGGCGATGTTTTCGCTGATGTTGCCTCCGTTCATCGTGAACGTTGCACTTGAATCCACAAACACGCCGCCACCGCTCATATACTGGTATGTTCCGCCCGTACAACCGATGATGCTTGCGTTGCCGTTCATTGTAAATGAGCCGTTCGTGCCGACTCTAACGCCACCGCCCGTGCTTCCGTTCCCATTGCACCCAGTGATGCTTGTGCTGTCGTTCATCGTAAGCGAGCCGCCAGATACGCAGACTCCGCCGCCGCCCGCGCCCGTGCAGTCCGAAATAGAGGCGTTCTCGTTCATTATCATCGTGCCGCCGTTGACATACACACCGCCACCGCCGTCAGTTGCCTTGCCGTCCGAGATTTGCGAAGTGCCGTTCATCGTGAGCATCGATTTGCTTGAAGAAAGATAGACCGTGTAGCCCAGTAGGTTTAATCCGCTGATTTTTGAAGAGCCGTTCATCGTGAGTGAACCTTCGACAAGCACGCCTTTTGAGGCATTGAATGAGCTTGAGTTAGTGTTTGAAAGCGTTGCGTTTTCAAGCATGACAGAGGAAGACGCGGAGACAGAAAGCGGTTTTGAAGCCTTGCTCGTTACCAAAATATTTTTGAGCGTAACAGGAACCGTTGTCGCCACGGCCAACGAATAATCAGTTGCCAGTGCAGTCGAGCTTACGCTGATTCCGTCCGAGCCATCGCCAGCCACGCCAACAATGGTAACTGATTTTGCAAATGAAGTCGCCGTGTCGCTTGCGTCCTCTGCCGTAAGCGTCGCGGGAATCGACTGCGCCGCCGTGAGCGTTCCGTCAATCAAGATGGTGTAGTCAAGATCTGCGTTGTTCATTTTTGAAACCGCGCCCGAAATTGAGGCAAGCGGATTGTCCTCTGTTCCGTCGCCTGTGTCATCATCGCCGTTTGCAGAAACATAAAAAGTGCTCTGGCTGATTTCATATTTTACCAACGTGCCATCGCTTGCAATGCTCCAGCGGTAATTGTCGCTTTCGTCATCGTCCGCAACAATAAATTTTCCCACTTCTTTTTCAAGCGTGGTGTCCGCGCCGCTTTCCACAGCAAGAAGAGATTTTCCCGCCGTGTAATTTTTTGGCGTGATTGTATATGAATTTCCGCTTGAAAGCGCGCCCGTAATTTTAAT
>CALAEZ010000025.1 GCA_937891125.1 uncultured Treponema sp.
AGCGAAGAGCCTGCGCTGTCGATTTTTGACGCGCTCGCGCTCATTTCGCCCATGCTCTGCTTCATGCTGTCGGTTTCTTTTTGGAGCGTTCCGATGTTTTCCACAATCACGCGGCTGTCATGGCTCATTTCTTTTGAAGCTCCCTGCACTTCGTTCGTGCTGTCGTTCATGTTGTGGAGCGCGTTTGTAATCTGAACGCTTCCTTCCTGCTGCTCCGCCATTGCCGCCTTTATCTGCTGCACAAGTGTGTCTGTTTCGTGGATTTCGGAAGCAAGGTGGGCGTAGCCCTGAACGCCGCGCTGTGTTGCTTCTACGACCGTGCCGATTGTGTTCTGAATGCGGTTAAGCTGCTCGCCGATTGTCTTTGACTGCGTGCTTGAAGTTTCGGAGAGTTTTCGGATTTCGTCCGCAACGACGGCAAATCCCTTTCCCGCCTCGCCCGCGTGAGCCGCCTCGATTGCCGCGTTCATCGCAAGCAAGTTCGTCTGACTTGCAATGCTTGCAATAACCGTATTTGCCTCGTTCAGCAGCTTAGACTGATTTTCAATCTCGCTGATTTCTTTCTGCAGCTCGTTTTGTGTTTCAGCACCTTCTTTTGCATCGCCGGCAAGCGCTTCAAACGATGTCGCCATTTTGTCTACCGAGCGGTTTACCTCACTGATGTTTCCAATCATCTGCTCAACCGCACTTGAAGCTCCCTCAACAGCCTGTGACTGTGTCTGCACAAGCGCTTCAAGCGATTGTATGCTCTGCAAAATCTTTTCTACACTGTCAGCCGTTTTTCCAACGCTTGCATTCTGGCTCTGTAAGCTGTCCTCAAACGTCCGCACCGAAGCGCCAATCTGCTCAATCGATGACATAGCAGACTGAGACATGCTTTGCAGCTTTTGACCTGCCGACGCAAGCGCATTTTTTGAAAGCTTTAAGCTGCCAATAATGTCCTGCAGCTTTTCTGAATACACGTTAAAGCTCTGCGCCACATCGCCGATTTCATTTTTAGAATGCACGTTAATGCGCTTTGTCAGGTTTGCATTTCCGCTTGCAATCTGCTCAGCATTTTCGCTGATGCTGTTTCGAATCACTTTAAGCGGGTGAATGACTTTGCGCAGCACTGCCGCCATAAGAAGAGCCGCCGCTGCCGCAAAAATTCCGCAGATAAGAATAATCGAAGAAAGCGTCCGATAGAATGCCGCAAAAACAGTCTGCTTCGGGCAGAGCGCGGCAATCTGATAGCCGGTCTTTGTGTTCAGCACCTTCAGTGCATAGTAGGAATGGTAGTTTCCGCCAGGAACGGTGATTTCGCCGCCGTTCTCCTGTGAGCGCAGGAATGAAACAAGGTCAGGGACTCCTATTTCCTTTATGTTCTTGAAATTTGTCTTTCGTATGCCGGTGTCTGCAAGGATTGTGCCGTCAGATTGAACCATCATCAGAAAGGAGCCCTGACCGAGGTCGAGCTTTCCAAGAATGTCAGTAAGCGTATCAATCGAAACTTCAATAGAGGCATTTCCGATAAAAGCACCCGTGCCGTCATACGCACAGCGTGTAATTCCAACGACAGTCGCACCGACAGTCGAGGCAAATGCGTCGGTAATCATCGCCTTGCCGTTTCCGCTCGTTGCCGTTGCATACCAGCCGCGCTTGCGTGGGTCATAGCCGCCGCTCATGGAGCTGTCAAAGTTCGTTGCATAGCCGCCCCATTTCGTTCCCAGATAGATTTCTGCAATGTCATCATCGTACTTTGCAAATGTCTTGCAAAGCTTTCTGATTTCTTCTTCAACGGGACTTTTTTCGTAGCCGAGAATCTGAATGGTACCGACTTCATTGACAAATGAATGTATCGTATCATCGGCAGCCTTTACCGCATCTGATTCTGCAAAGACGCCTAGCTCTGTTTCCTTTGCGTCAAAAAAAGTCGTAATTAAGTCAGAAAACTCGGAAAGCTCTACATCGGCATTTCCAAAAAAGTTTTCAAGACAGTTTTTTTGAAAAAAAATGCTGGTTGTTACTGTGGAAATTGCAACAACAATAAGAATAATAGCAACGACCGCTACTGATATTTTTGATGAAAGCGAAACTGTCGATTTACTTTTCATAAACGCTCCTTCCCGTTAATTTTAAAAATGATTTAACATCTGTAGTGTAGCTTAAACAGGAATATTAAGGCAAGCAAAAAAACGGCATTCCCCACATAAGGAATGCCGTCAGACCAAAATTTTACTGTTCTGGATTAAAGCTTACGGTGCGCAGAATATCGCCAAACACGCCGGCTGCCGTAACGCCAGCGCCAGCTCCGTAGCCACGCACGGTCAGCGGAATCGGTGTGTAGCGCGCTGTTTCAAATACAAACGCATTTTCACCGCCACGAACGCCATACAGCGGGTCGTCAGCACCAACTTCCAGCATGCCAACGCTCACCTTGCCATCGCGGATAGAAGCACCCATGCGCAGCACCTTTCCCTGCTTTTTAAGCGCTGCCATCTTTTGTTCAAAGTACGCATCTACCTGCGGCAGACGCTGTAAGAACTCCTCGGTGGTACCTTCAATGTCAAAGTCTTTCGGGAAGATTGAGTTCATCTTGATGTCAGAAAGCTCAATCTCCATGCCGCTTTCACGCGCAATAATGAGCGCCTTGCGTGCAACATCGGTACCCTTTAGGTCATCGCGCGGGTCAGGCTCAGTGTAGCGAAGCTGTTTTGCTTCAAGCACTGCCTCGCTAAACTTTTTGCCCTCGTCAAGCTTACCAAAGATGTATGAAAGCGAGCCTGACATAATGCCGTTAAAGCCCGTCAGTGTGTCGCCAGACTTAAACAGATTCTGCAGCGTGTCGATAATCGGAAGACCCGCGCCAACATTTGTTTCGTATAAAAAGCGTTTGTGCGCAGCGTTTGCTGTTGTGCGCAGCTTGTGGTAAAAATCCATGCTCATGCTGTTTGCACGTTTGTTTGGAGTAGCAATGTGCATACCCGCTGCCAGTATATCCAGATAGCGTTCTGGCAAATCGTAGCTTGCCGTGCAGTCAACAAAAATCGGATTTAGGGGCTTTGTCTCACGCACAAACTGCAGAATTTCGTCAACATTTGCTTTCTTTGTCGCTTTTTTGCTTTCCTCGCGCCAGTTCGTAAGGTCAAGACCGTTGCCGTCCATAATCATGCCGTCAATCGTGCCAATGGCGACCACTTTAATGTCAATGTGCTGAGCACGCAGCTTTTCCTGCTGGTCACGAATCTGGTCGATAAGTGCGCCGCCAATCGTGCCGGCACCAAATGCGAATACTTCAATTGGCTGCGCCGTGTTAAAGAAGAAGAGGTGCGCTGCCTTTACTGCAAGGTCGCCGTCTGCGCCGTTTACTACGGTAGAAATGGAGCGCTCGCTTGAGCCTTGCGCAATTGCCAGAATGTTGATTCCTCGGCTTGAAAGCGCGTCAAAAAATTTGCCAGCAACACCGCGGTTTTTCTTCATGCCGTCGCCAACAATAGAAACAATCGCGCAGTCAGCCTGTACTTCAATCGGATTTATAACGCCATCTCGAATCTCAAGGTCAAATTCTGCGGTCAACACATCGCGCACCGTAAGCGCCTGACTCTGGCGAACACAGAACGTAATCGTGTATTCAGAGGACGACTGCGTGATTAACAGCATTGAAATGCCCGCGCGGCTGACGGCTGCAAAAATACGGCTTGCAATACCCGTTCTGCCCTTCATACCGCTGCCAGAAACGCTAATCATAGCAGTGTTCTTTAAGCTAGAAATGCCGCGGACAGGACCGGCAAGCTTTTCGCTTTCAAACGGGCCTTTGCCAATACGGGTGCCGCGCGCTGACGGGTTATGGCTGTTTAAGCTCCACGCTTCAATGCCCTTTGCGGCAAGCGGAGCAAGCGTTTTCGGGTGCAGAACCTTGCTGCCAAAGAACGAAAGCTCCATCGCCTCTTCATACGTCATATCCTGCACGAGGATTGCGTCTGGCACGATGCGCGGGTCAGCAGTATAAATGCCGTCAACGTCTGTCCAAAACTCCACCTTTGAAGAGCCAAGACCAGCGCCGATGATTGCCGCACTAAAGTCTGAGCCGTTTCGACCAAGCAGTCCCATGCAGTCAGGGCTTTCGGCATTTTTGCGCCACGAGCAGACAAACCCGGGGAACAGCAAAATCTGCGGCTGATCGCTTTCGACGCCATCACGATATTTTCCAAGTGCTTCACTTGTGCGAGTGTAGTCAGGCTCGCCTTCTTTCTGGTCTCCTGTCGTAAAGATGAATTTGCGGCTATCCAGTAAAAGCACGCGCTGTTTTTTTGCCACCAGAACCGCATTCACAATCGGCACGCAGCACAGCTCGCCCATGCCCATAATGCGGCAGAGAATCGAAGCGGGGCACTCGCCAAAAGAAGCAACGCCAGAAAGCAGCTTTTCAAGCTCGACAAAATATGGCTCCAGCTTTTTTAGCACATCAGCAGCAATAAAGCCCTGAACGTCCGCATGAATTTCATCACAAATTTCTTCATGGGTTTTGCGGAGGGATTCAACATAGGTTTCTGGTGTTCCTGTTCCGGCAACACAGCCGTCAATTGCTGCCTGCAGGCTGTTAGAAACGCCAGCTACAGCAGAAACAATCACACTTACGCGGTCGGTTTTTGCACGACCAATCATAATCTCAACGGAATCAAGGATTCTGCGGGCACTTCCCATTGAAGTACCGCCAAATTTCAGTGTAAGCATAAGACCTCACAAAACGTTTTGCATATCTTATAGAAAAGCGACAAAAAAGGAAAGACGGCAGAGAATGTATGCCAGAGCAACTGCATTATACCATTTTTTAGAGCAAAAACGGCTACCAGTCGCAGACTCAAGTCTTTGAAAAACCGCAGGCTCGCCTGCTACAGGCTGATTGTGCTTGTAATTATGTAC
>CALAEZ010000026.1 GCA_937891125.1 uncultured Treponema sp.
GCGGCTCGGGAAAGTCGACGCTTGCAAAAATTCTTTCAGGCATATACCGCTCTTACTCAGGCTCTGCAAAAATAAACGGAACGGAGCTTAAGCGCATACAGCGGAAAAAGCTGCACGAATACGTTACCTACATCAGCCACCGCGACTGGATTTTTGCAGGCACGGTACGCGACACGCTCTTAGAAGGAAACGAGGCGGCACCAGAAAGCGACTTGTGGCAGGCGCTTGAAAAGGTCTGCCTTGCTGATTTTGTGCGCGAAAACGGCGGGCTTTCCATGCCGCTTACCGAAGGCGGCGCAAATCTTTCAGGCGGTCAAAAGCAGCGCCTTTCCCTTGCACGCGCGCTGTTGCACGATAGTCCGGTCTACCTGTTTGACGAGGCAACAAGCAATGTTGACGCCGAAAGCGAGGAAGCAATTATGGCTGTTATCCGCTCGCTTAAAGGGAAAAAGACGGTAATCATGATTAGCCACCGAAGTGAAAACTGCGCAGGCGCTGACTGCGTGTACTATTTTGAAAACGGCACGGTTACCACCTCACACGGAGGCGCTCAATGAAAACACTGCTTCGGCTGTCGCTCCTTATAGCACCACTTTTTCCGGTCATGGCGCTTGCCGTGCTCTTTGGCACTGCAGGCTTTTTATGCGCCATCGCCATTCCCGCGCTTGGCGTGCGCGCGCTGTTTTCGCCATTCCCGCTGTATCTGCTCCTTGTGCTCGGCGTTGCGCGCGGCGTGCTCCACTATGCTGAGCAGTACTGTAACCACTTTATTGCCTTTACGCTGCTTGCCCGCATACGGCGCATTGTATTTGAAAAGCTGCGCGCGCTCGGGCCTGCAAAGCTTGCAGGAAAACAAAAAGGCGACTTAATTTCGCTTTTGACGGCAGACATCGAGCTGTTAGAGCTTTTTTACGCGCACACCGTGTCTCCCGTCTGCATTGCGTTTTTAGTCGATGTAACGGTTATCACTGTCCTGTATCGCGCGCACCCGCTGTTAGCACTCATTGCGCTTATGTTCCACCTTGCGCTTACTGTGCTGTTTCCGCTTTTCATGCAGCGCCACACCGAACGGCTCGGCTCGCAAGCGCGCACCGAAACGGCACGCATGAACGCATTTTTGCTCGACGCACTCCGCGGCATTCAGCAAAGTATTCTGTACGGCAGGGGCGAAAAAATGCTTGCAGCAATAACCGAAAAAAGCGCGCTGCTTTCAAAAACGCAGAAAGCGCTTTCCCTGCGAGAAGGGTTAACCGCTTCAGGCATTGAGCTCATTGTCTTTGCCGCCGACATAACCACGCTTATCGTCAGTAGTGCGCTCTGCCTCAAGGGTGCGCTGTCGTTTAATCAGGCGCTTTTTTCAGTGGCGCTTGTCTTTAGCTCATTTGGAGCGAGCATTGCTGTTGCCCGCTTAGGAAGCAGCCTTGCTAGTACCATTGCAAGCGGAAAGCGCGTGCTTTCGCTGCTTGACGAAAAGCCCGCTGTCACCGAGCGCGAAACCGCACTAGCACTTACAGATTTTACCGGCGCAAGCTTTTCCTGCGTACGCTTTGCGTACAGCGGGCAGGACGTGCTCAGCGGCATTTCGCTTACCGTGCCAAAAACAGGCATCTCCGGCATTCAGGGAAAGAGCGGAAGCGGAAAGTCAACGCTGCTTAGGCTTTTAATGCGCTTCTGGGATGCAGCAGACGGGAAAATCAGCATTTCAGACGTTCCGATTGCCGGCATTGCGCAGAAATCGCTCCGCACGCTCGAAGGATTTGTGACGCAGGAAACGGAGCTTTTTCACGATACGATTGAAAACAACATCAGGCTTGCAAAGCTCGATGCAACGCACGAAGAGATTACCGCCGCCTGCAAAAAGGCTGGTATTCACGATTTTATCATGGAGCTTCCAGAAGGCTATCAGACGCAGGTAGGCGAGCTTGGCGACAATTTTTCAGGCGGCGAGCGCCAACGGCTGGGACTTGCCCGCGCATTTTTACACGACGCGCCCCTGCTGCTGCTTGATGAGCCGACAAGCAATCTTGACAGCTACAACGAACAGCTTATTTTGCAGTCAGTGCGGCAGGAAACGGAAAAGCGCTCTGTCGTCCTTGTGTCACACCGGGAATCTACCCTTAAAATCTGTGACCGCATCTATACGCTTGAAAACGGGAGAAACTCATAATGACTATTGCAAAACCACTGTGGATTATACTCGGCTTTATTGCGCTGGCGCTCGGTGCGCTGGGAGTGCCGCTTCCCCTGCTTCCCACAACGCCGTTTCTGCTTCTGGCAGCATTCTGCTTTGCGCGCGGCTCCCGCCGTCTTGACGCATGGTTTAAGCGCACAAGCCTTTACAAAAATCACCTGGAAAGCTTTGCAACCAGCCGCGCGATGACCTTACAGACTAAGCTGTGCATTTTAATTCCCGCCTCGCTCATGTTGCTTGCAGCCTTTATCGGCATGTGCCACAAGGACAGCACGGGCACGAGAATCGGACGCGCGGTCATTTTGGTGCTGATTGCGTTCAAGTACTGGTATTTTTTTGCACGCATAAAGACGATTCGCGAAGACGAGCGTACGCAAGATGAATAGCATCGAACAGAAGCGGGCGCAGGAATGGCGCGTGGTGCTGCTGATGATTCAGGTGTACTGCCACGGCGCACACAAAAACCGGCAGGCGCTCAAAACCGCCTCTGCGCTCTGTGCTGACTGTGCCGCGCTCGCCGACTATGTGCACGCGCGCGTGGAGCGATGCCCGTTCATGGAGACAAAGACATTCTGCTCAATGTGCCGCGTACACTGTTACCGCGCCGCCGAGCGGGAAAAAATCCGTGCGGTCATGCGCTATTCAGGCCCGAGGATGCTCGGCTACCACCCGATTCTTGCGCTCAGGCACGTGGCGCTTACCATGCGCGAAAAGCTGCGCGCACGCGGCGAACGTGCTCGGGGAGAGCGTGCCCGGTACGAACGCACGCGGCAGGCAGACTGACAGACAGC
>CALAEZ010000027.1 GCA_937891125.1 uncultured Treponema sp.
GAAACGGTTTCAGCCGCTCATTCTTCCAATTTCATGTCTCCGGACAATCTTTCAAACAGGAGCCGCGGCTCCTGTTTTTATTGTTTCTGTATATCCCGCTCACTTCGCGCAGCCAGCAAAAGAGCAGCCAGCATCAGCGCACAGCCAATGATTTCTTTCGGGGAAAGGGCAGTACCCAGCAGCAGCCAGCCTGCCAGCGCGGCAAACACTCCTTCCATGCTCATGGCCACCGAGGCCACGGGAGCGGACACTTTTTTCTGACCCACAATCTGCAAGGTAAATCCTACCCCGCTGGAAAGCACGCCCACATACAGCAGAGGAACCATCCCCTGCCACACCTGACGCGCGGACGGATGCTCCAGCAGAAGGGCCGCTATCCCGAGAAACAGAAACCCACGGCGCACAGCGCCGCGCTGTCACACAGAGCAGCACAGCGCTCTACAGCCAGGATCTGCAGCGCGTAAGCCAGGGCGCTGCCAAGCATCAGAAAATCGCCTTGATTCAGGCCTCCATTTTCCGCGGAGGATATGCAGTACAGCCCTCCCACCGCCAGCGCCACACCGGCCCACAGCCGTCCCCCCGGCTTTTTGCCCGCAAGCATTCCAATAAGCGGTACCATGACCACATACAGCGAGGTGATAAATCCCGCGCGGCCGACGGATGTCATCTGCAGCCCTATCTGCTGCAGCCCGGCGCCGGCACTCAACGCGGCGCCGCAGGCGGCAAAAGCAATGGCTGCCCTGTTCAGCGAAAGTAAGAATCTGACGCTACTTGAACCAAAGGTGACAATAAAAATCGCGCTGAATGGCGAAAGCGAACAGCAGCTAGCCGCACTTGCCGACGCATTGCTTGCCTAGCGTGCTTTGTGGTGCTGGTATCGTGTCACTTGAGCCTGATTTTTACAAAAAACCGCTTGCCACGCTCTCTTCCGAAGAATGGGAAGCGCTCTGTGACGGCTGTGGTCGCTGCTGCTACCGCACGCTGCTTACCGGGCGCGGTAAGCGCACGCGCTTGCACTACACACGCATTGCCTGCAATCTGCTTAATCTCAAAACAGGAAGCTGCAGCGCCTACAGCGAGCGGTTTTCCCGCTGTGCTGAATGTACGCATCTGACTATCCGCAATGTCGGTAAATGCGACTGGCTCCCCGAAACCTGCGCCTACCGCCGCCTGTATTACAAGCAGCCGCTCCCCGACTGGCACCCGCTTATTACGCACGATGCCGACAGTACCCGCAAAGCAGGCGTGCAGATTCAAAACGGTGTACACGAATGTGACATTAATCCCGACGACTGGCAGCAGTACGTCATCGGGGAGCGTGGCGCAGAATGACGAATAACCACGCCACGCTCAGCGGCAGCACGCCGCGCCTGCTTTCGTTTTTTACCGCGCTCTGCATGTTCCTGTCACTCGTAGAATACGCTATTCCAAAGCCGCTCCCGTTCTTGCGGCTCGGACTTGCAAACCTCCCGATTCTGCTGTCGCTCGGGCTTTTCCGTCGCCGCAACACGCTACTGCTAGCAGCGCTCAAAGTTCTTACCCAAGGCATTGTCACCGGCACGCTGTTTTCGTATGTCTGTCTGCTTTCTGCAGCTGGTTCATTTGCAAGCTGCCTTTCTATGATGCTCTTGCACGAGCTGTTTGCACGCCGCACTGCGCTTATTTCTGCCTTCGGATTGAGTCTTGCCGGCTCGCTTTCGAGCGCTGCCGCCCAGCTCTGTGTCGCTCAACTCCTTTTTTTTGGCGAAAGCACGCGCTACATAGCGCCGCCGTTTTTGCTTATCAGTGCTGTTACCGGAAGCCTGTTGGGGCTGTTCGCCACTCGCTTTATGAAGCACAGCCGCTGGTATGCGCTTATCGAGCGTGAGTGTACAACTGCGCGTGCGCATGGGAACGCGGCTGGAGCAGACACTGCGTACAGCAACACCGCGCGCGGTGACAGCGCATGTGGCATAAGTCGCCGTGGGAAAACCGCTGCGCTTCCTTGCAGCGCAAACAGATTTCTGCAGCTGCTTGCTGCTGTCACAGGCTTGTGCGTGCTCTGCTTTAGTCATGCGCTCGTGCTTTGTTGGCTCGTGACAGCCGTTTTTCTGCTGCTTTCGTGCATACGGCGCAAAAAGCTTCGGCTTCTGTCGCCGGCGCTCGTCATTCTTTCCGTTACGTTTTTTGCACTGCTGACGCCCGCAGGAAAAATCCTGCTGCGTCTGGGAAGCTTTCTGGTAACAGAAGATGCACTGTATGACGGGCTTAAACGAAGCGCTGTTCTTGTCGGCATGATGTACATCTCGCAGTTTGTGCTCAGCGCCCGCTCCCCGCAACGTTCGGGACGTGGCAGCAGCATTTTTAGCGAAACTTTCGCCTGGTTCGACGCATTGACGGCGTCTCCGCCTGTACTAAAAAAGGGCGGCATACTGCGCGCGCTTGATGCTCTCCTGCTTAAAATCTGGACTTCTGCGCCATCGCCCGCTGGTGCCACCGCGACATCAGCTTATACGTGCACAACAGCGCCTGTAGCGCCTTCTGCGTCAGCATCTACTACATCCTTATCGACAGAAACAGCTTTTGAGAGGCCGACTGAATGAATACCGTTTTTTTTGCAGATCCTGCGCGCGCCATTCCCGCGCTTTCGCCGCTTCCGATAACGCCTTTTTTAGGCACCATTTGCCGCACGCTGACAGAAAGCCCGTCACGCTTTCTGGTACTGACGGCAGAAACCGCTGCTGGTAAGTCTACCGCCGTTCCTGTTGCGCTCTTACAGGCGTTTAGTGGCAAAATCCTCATGCTAGAACCACGCCGCCTTGCTGCTGTTGCCATTGCAGGCCGCGTTGCAGAGCTGTTAGGCGAGCGTGTTGGCGAAACAAGCGGCTACCGCCTGCATCTTGAAAGCAGGATTGGAAAAAACACGCGGCTGGAGGTAATGACCGAGGCGATTTTAACGCGGCGGCTCCAGAATGACCCTGCATTAGACGGCGTAAGCGTGGTGGTGCTTGACGAATTTCACGAGCGGTCGGTGCACAGCGATGTAGCGCTTGCGTTTTTAAAAGAGACGATGCTGTTGCGGGAAGATTTGTACGTTGTCGTGATGAGTGCAACGATGAACGCACGGACGGTTGCCGCGTATTTAGATAATGCGCCCGTGCTGGAGATTCCCGGCAGGCAGTTTCCCGTGCAGATTGAGTATGCGCCCGACCTGTCGCCGGTGCAGGCGGTACTGCACTGCCTCGCGGAAGAGGACGTCGCGCACAATGCAGGTGCCACACACCCTGCTGGCGGCGAATCTGGTGCAGGCGGCAGCATATTAGTGTTCCTGCCCGGCATTGCAGAAATCCGGCGTACGAAAGCAGAGCTGGAGGCGACGCTCGGCGCGCGCACTGCTGCAGACGGCGACGTTTCGCTGCTAGTGCTCCATTCAAGCGTGCCGCTTTCAGAACAGCGCGCCGTGCTTTCGCCAGCTTCCTCTGCCGCTTCTGGCGCTGACAGTCCGTTGCAAGGCTCTCCACGCACGCGCATTATTCTGTCGTCTGCCATCGCAGAAACCTCGCTTACCGTGCCCGACGTGACAACCGTTATCGACAGCGGCCGCGCGCGCTTGAACCGCATGAATGTGGCGCTCGGCATGGAAAAGCTCGTGACCGAGCGCGTAAGCCGCTTTAGCGCTGACCAACGTGCGGGACGCGCAGGACGTATGACAAGCGGGCGTTGCATTCGGCTATGGAATCAGTTTGATGTGCTTACCGAGCAGGCAGAGCCAGAGATTCTCCGTACCGACCTTGCGCCGCTGGTGCTCGAATGTGCGGCATGGGGCGCTACAAGCGTAGAAAAGCTTGACTGGCTTTCAGAGCCGCCGCGCGCTGCCTGGCAGCAGGCACAGGCGTTGCTTGCTTCGCTTGGCTGCATTCACGCTGACAGCGGCACGATTACCGAAAAAGGCAAGCAGGTGCTGCTGTTAGGCATTCATCCGCGTCTTGCGTGCGTTGCGCTCTTTGGAAAAGAAAACGGCGCGCTTTCGCAGGCGGTCGACTGCGTTTTCCGCTTTTCACAGCCGCATGCTGCGAGCAATGCAGCGGGCCAAACAAGCTTACAGAAAGCGTTTTGTGCTGACCTGACGCGCCGCCTGCAAGGAGCTGCGACGCCGGTTCTGCGTACCGCCCGCCTAAGCACAGGCGAGCTGTTGCTTGCAGGCTTTCCCGACCGCATCGGGCAGCGTATTGCAGATGGCGCCGGTATGGTAAGCGGCGCTGCACGCGAAAGTACTGAATATCAGTTCCCCAACGGCAGAAAGGCGCGTCTTTTTGCCGACAGCGCGCAGGGGTTTCCGCGCTTTCTTGTCGCGCCCGAAGTAGACGCGGGAACGACAACCGCGCATATATACCGCTACGAGCCACTTACCGATGAGGTGGCGCTTTCCTGGCTTAGCGCACGCGCTACCGTCTCCACAGAAACTGTTTTTGCCGACGACAGCGTAGCAGGCAAATCTATGCGGCTTATTAAAACCGAATATACCGCGTGCGGCGCGCTCGTGCTTAAAGAGCGGCAGCTGCCTGCTTCTGCCGAAGACTACAGCGCGGCAGTTTGTAGTGCCGTGCGCCGCCATGGCGTGGACTGGCTCCCGCTGAATGAGGAAAGCAAAAGTCTGCTGGTGCGCGCGCAGTTTTATGCTGCACACACACCAGCGGGCGACGCTTTAGCAGGCATCGTGCAAACAGACGCCGCATTGCGTACCGCCGCATCCGATACAGCTGCCGCCGCTTCACTTTCGGAAAAGCTTACCACGCTTCAGGAACGCGTACAGGACTGGCTCTGCCCGTTTCTGACAGGCGGCAAAATCACTCCAGAAATCGTCTATCAGGCGCTTTCCTGGTACCTGTCTGCGCAAGATATTGACCGCGCGGTGCCCACGCAGCTGACGCTTTCTAACGGCAAACGGCGGCGGCTTGTCTATGAGGACAACGGCAAAGGCGTGCAGCCCGTGCTTGAAGTGATAATTCAGCAGATGTTCGGCTGCTTTGAAACACCACGCATACTGGGCGTTCCCGTGCTTTTAAAGCTTTTATCGCCCGCACGCCGTCCGCTACAGGTTACTGATGACCTTGCCGGCTTCTGGAGCGGCTCCTGGATTGAAATCTGTAAGGAAATGAAGGGCCGCTACCCCAAGCACAATTGGGACTACCGCATTGCGCAAGACTAGCTGCTGCCGACACTGACGGTGCTGATGACAGCATGCGTACGTATCTTTCCGTCAATTTAGAATCAGAAATCTCAATATACAAGACAGTTGCCAGATGCTATACTGGAGCTGTCCGGTAGATTGTTACCGGTAACATTTTTTCCGTATGCACGGAAGCGGGAGCTATCATGAAAAAATTTATGGACAAAGATTTCCTTCTGGAAACCAAAACTGCACAGAAATTGTTTGAAGCCTGCAAAGATGAGCCGCTGTGGGACTATCACTGCCACCTGCCACCAGAGCAGATTGCGCAGAACAAGAAGTTTGATTCAATTACCGACATCTGGCTGGGCGGCGACCACTACAAGTGGCGGCAGATGCGCACCTACGGCATTGACGAAAAATACATCACCGGCGACGCTGAGCCGTATGAAAAATTCGTCCGCTGGGCAGAAACAATCGAGCACTTAATCGGAAACCCGCTTTACCACTGGACTCACCTTGAGCTGCAGCGTTACTTTGGCATTTACGAGCCGCTTACCGTAAAAAGCGCACCGAAAATCTACGAAAAAGCAAACGAAATGCTCAAAAGCGACGAGCTGAGCGTAAAGGGCATTTTTAAGAATTTCCACGTGTATGCTGTCGGCACAACCGATG
>CALAEZ010000028.1 GCA_937891125.1 uncultured Treponema sp.
CTGTCTGATAAAGAGATGGCGGCGGTGAAAAAGGTCTGTGATATTTTCAGGGGATTGAATCTTATTCCTTGTACATCTTGCAGATATTGTGTTGAAGAAAATGAATGTCCAAAGAATTTGCGTATTCCGGATTTTTTTGCAGCACTGAATGCGCATGAAGCATTCCATAACTGGAACACCGCATATTACTATGACAATGTTTTGACAGGCAACGGACATGGAAAAGCATCCGATTGTATCAGGTGCGGTAAATGCGAAAAGGTATGTCCGCAGCATCTGAAAATCAGAGAACTGCTAAAACAGGTTGCTGACGTTTTTGATCGTTGAACCAATTTTGAACACAAGGAGGAATTTTCAATGTCGTCTCTTATACTTCAAAAACCGAAATTGTCTGTAAAAGTTCAGGCTTTTGCTGCCTTATCCGCTGTTGTTGCTGCTGTTGCCCTTCCTCAGCTCTTTCATGTTATGGGAGCTGTTTCCGGTTTGGGTACGGCATTGGGTGAGGTTTTCCTTCCTATGCACCTGCCGATAATTCTTGCAGGTCTGCTTGCAGTTTTGTGTGCGTTTTCACTTTCGGCACAGCAGATTACGCGCTTTGGTGTGGTCGATACAGCACGCGTCTATCAGGCGTATTTCCGTAATTCGGCTCCCGTGCGCAATTATGAAACGAAGAAAGCAACGTTCCAGAATGAAATAAACAAGCGCACTGAAGAAATTCAGAAGCTGCAGCAGCAGAAGGTTGATTATGAGGCAAGCGGGAATGAAAGCGCAGCCTTGCGCCTTGAGGCAGATATCACCAAAAAAACCGATTCACTGACCGAGTATACAAACGCAAAAAATGTCGAGCTTGAGTCGCTCAAAAAAAGCTTACAGAGCTCAGATGCGTTTTACAAGAAATTGTATTCTACGCTCGAAAAAGTTGCCGAAAGCGAAGGACTCAGCTTAATTATGAGCCTGCAGCAGGCAAATGCGGTGCTTTGGTACAGCTCCTCGGTTGATATTACTGACAAGGTTATAACCGCCTTAGGTCTCTAATGCCGCGCAGTCGAGATGCTGTCGTTGCAGGAGATACACGGCAGGCAAGTACAAATGCAAATACTCCTCTCATGATGCAATACCAGTCGATAAAGGCACAGTATCAAAATGAAGTGCTGTTCTTTCGGCTGGGGGACTTTTATGAGATGTTTGGCGATGAGGCCATAGAAATCTCGCGCCTTTTAAATCTAACGTTAACCCACCGACAGGGAGATGCCATGTGCGGCATCCCGTATCATGCCGCAAAAATCTACATTGCGCGCCTGTTACGCTTAGGGAAAAAAATAGCGATTTGCGAGCAGGTTGGCGAAATTGCAAAGGGCAAGGGCTTAACGGAGCGCAAGGTTGTCGAGGTTATTACGCCAGGAACGGCGGTTGAAAGCGAATATCTTGAAGGTGGCGCTAATAACTTCCTTGCCTCGCTTTTTGTGAAGGGCTCTCTGGTGGGCTTTGCCTACATCGATGTAACGACTGCAGATTTTTTTGCAACGTCGTGGCAGCTAAAGGATATGGCTGAGCAGTTCCCGAAGGAGCTTGGACGCGCGAATCCGCGTGAAATTCTGCTTCCCGAGGAGCTTCGCACGAATACTGTTGTCACCCAAGCGCTTTCGCTTATGCCTGCGCTCGCTGTTTCTTACTACCCCGACTGGCAGTTCGATGCGGCGCTTTCATTTAAGCGGCTTACTGCGCAATTTAATACCCTGAATCTTCGCTCATTTTCGCTTACCGAGCTTTCTCCAGAAATTGTTCCTGCAGGCTTTTTGCTTGACTATTTGCAAAAAACTGCCGTTACACAGGCGCCGCACGTCAGTGGCATTCAGGTGTACCGTGATAGCGACTACATGGTCATGGACGACTCTTCCCGCCGCAATCTTGAGATTCTTGCAAATCTTCGTGACGGCAGTGTGCAGTATTCGCTGTTAGACTGCCTTTCACACACGCAGACAGCTATGGGAAAGCGCATGCTGCGCTCCTGGCTTTTATATCCGCTTACCGACAGCGCAAAAATTGCCCAGCGGCAGGAGCATGTTTCTCTTTTTATGCAGAATCGCCGCCTGCTTGATGACGTGCATGGTATGCT
>CALAEZ010000029.1 GCA_937891125.1 uncultured Treponema sp.
GACTGGAGTTCAGACGTGTGCTCTTCCGATCTCTGAACTCATACGTGCCCGGAAAGCGCACGTCGTTATACACGATTTTGCGGTCGCTCCGCTTGCGGATTGCCACATACAGATAGCGGTTGATTGCTGCCGGGAAGACAAAGCCGCCGTTGTAGTCAATGTGCTCGCCGATAATATTGATTCTGGCAGGAGAAGAAAACACTGCGACGTCCTCTTCTTTTCCGCCATAGTGCTTTACAAAAGCTGCCGGTAAATCTTTCGGGTCATATTCTTTTTCTGTTAACGAGTTTGCCATAGTTATTTCTCCGTTGAAAAGCGCAGCACAGTAACTGCGTTATACGTATCATTCGGCTGCAGAATGCAGCTTGGAAATTCCGGGTGATTCGGCGCGTCCGGGAAGCGCTGCGTTTCAAAGCAGATACCGCTGTGCTTCTGGTAGACGACGCCAGATTTTCCGGCAACGCCTTTCAAGAAATTGCCGCTGTACATCTGCATGCCGCGCTGGTTTGTTTCAATTTCCATTTTAATGCCTGTCTTTTCTGACCAGACGGCGCCAGCACGGACAACAGTGCTTTCGTCCGCATGGGTGACAAAGCAGTGGTCGTAGCCGCCGATGTTCTCAGGGATTTTTGCAATGTCTTTTCCCACTTTTTTCGGCGTGCGGAAATCAAACGTGCCGCCATCAGTCTGTGCGACATCTAAAAGTGCACCGGTCGGAATAAGTGCGCCGTCAACAGCAAGTATCTGGTCGCAGTCCAGCTGCACCACGTGGTCTAAGACAGTGCCTTCGCCATCAAGATTAAAGTACGCATGATTTGTCAGATTTACCGGCGTCGCCTTGTCGGTAACTGCCTCGTAATGCAAGGTAAGCTCGTTTTTCGTATTCAGCGTGTAGGTAACGCAGACTTTCAACGTGCCCGGGTAATGCTGCTCGCCATCGTCGCTCTGGCGGTAAAAGCGTACGCCCGCACAGTCGGCTTCAGAAAAGCTTTCTGCCTGCCACACCTGCTTTTCCCAGCGGAAAAAACCGCCGTGCAGGCTGTTTTCGCCGTCGTTTGCATCCAGCGCATACTCAGCGCCGTTAAGCGTAAAGCGGCTTTTTGCAATGCGGTTTGCAAAGCGCCCCACGACACAGTTGTGCGAATCTTTGCCTGCGCGGTAGCCTGCAAGCGTATCAAAGCCCTGCAAAATGTCTACCAGTCGCCCGTCACGCGCAGGCACTAAAAGCTCGGTAAGCGAGCAGCCCAGATTGATTGCAGAAAAAGTCACGGTGCCGTTCGACACAGTGTAGCTTGTCACTTCACTATCAAGGTATTTTGATGTAACCGTCATTTTTTTCCTCCGTTTTTTGCTTATGCTAATTTTGTAGATTTCTGCTTATTTTACCTGACTATATAAGCCTGCCATGTCATTACGCCAGAAGGAGCGTTCAGATTCGCGGCTTTCCCATTCGATTTCTTTTTTTATGGTAAAATGGCGCATGTCATGGATGTTTTCAAAATGAAGTATGGCAAATTTGCCTTGTCCGATGTATGTAAGCTTATCGTTCTGACCGATTAACTCACTTTCTGCAAGCTTTGCATGAACACAATCAAAATGAACTGGATTTCCGCTACCGCGGTTTGCAAGCGCTGTATCAATGTCATCGATTGGCTTACCGCAGATTTCGCAGGTTTTTGCGTCCGCTTTATAGGCTTTTATTGCGTACTCTGCCTCAGCAATGTCTTTTTTGGTAATAGTATTTGCAAATTGACGCTGCTGCACAGGCTGCACAGCGCGGCGGGTATGTATATCACGAGCTGCATCACGCGCCGCACGAGATGAACGGTCACTTCGGTCACGCGACTCACTAGCGGCAGCAGCTCTGTTTTCTGTATTTTTTTCGTTGTTAGTACGATTTCGTCCCCAGTTGCGATTCCTGTTTCGGTGGGTATTATCATTGCGCCCCATACAATCTTCCTTTCTGAGCAAACAGCGGCTCGTCATCCTCGACAAGCCGACGACTCAGCACTAATGCGATTCTTTGAACAGCGTAATCCACATAGGATGCGTCATGAATCTTTTTTCGCAATTCAAGCACACGTGGAGAATATCCAGAAGTTGAAAGAATCGTTTTTGCTGCCGTCATAATCACTCCGAAAAGGCATCTGCAATATGGTACACAGCATCAAAGCCCGGCATATCAACAACCAATACATCAAACCGAACCATGCTGTTACTATATTTTCGATGTTTTGACAGAAACAATTTAGCAGTTTCTACAATTCTTTTTTGTTTCCGGCCATCAAGCTCATGCGAAAGCGTTTCAAGATTTCCGCTCGGAAGCGTCTTTACCTCCGCAAAAACTACCGTGTCCTGAATAGCTGCAATTATATCAATTTCACCATACCTTGTCCGCCAGTTTCGCGCAATTATTTCGTACCCTTGCGACAAAAGCCAAGCGCACGCTTTTTCTTCCCCGGCGTTACCGACCGACTTTGTACTCATCAGTACGCCCGTTTTGCAGTAGCACGGTTTGGCGCGCGTTCTCCTTGCAGCGCCTCATCCACGCTCAGCAGATGCCCACGGCTACACAAGGTTGAAATATTCCAGCGAGCAAGCGCCTCTTCGTGATACAGCTTTGCTTCACAGCCCGCAGAGAGAAACAGATGTTCTTTATCAGAAAAATACACATGCTCAGAAAAACGAACGCCCACCGCAATAGCAGAAGCAGGAATGACATGCATGTCATCCGCTGGCGCTGTTTTTTCGTTTTCAAGCTCGCTCATTCGCATCGTTCTCCATCTGCGCAATAAAAGCAAAAATTCCAGCAATAACCGTGTAGGTCTCTTCGGGAATGAAATCGCCCGTGCGCTGTACAGACAGCACAGAAACCGTAAGCTCATCCTGAACGACTGGCACGCCATGTGTTTTGGCAATGCGGATAAGCCTGTCTGCTGCATTTCCTTGCGCTGTTGCTGCTATATAGGGCGCGTCTGCCCACGCAGGATACCGAAGCGCAACCGCCTTCTGTACGTTCTTACCCATTAGAGAGCCTCAGTATAGTGTACCTGCACTGTTTTTCCACTGTAAGCTGTTAAAAGCTCGGAAAGTGCTTGCGCAAGGCGCGTCTTTTTCTTTTCTGTTACCACACCTTCATGCGGCTTGCAGAAAAAATCAACATGGTCTACGCCTTGCGCACCATAATACACCATAAACCGATTTTGCGCCATGCCATTTTTCATATTCACCGCGATTCTACAGATTTTTTTTTGCGCATCGTCAAACAAGATTTTAAAGCAGCCGGTGTAGTCGTGATAGCTCCATTCAAACGGCAAAAAAATCCAGTGCAGTGACGCATCCTCTGCCGCCCGTTTCCGTGTCAAAAGATTAAAAGCCGTAAGCGCCCCACACCGTTTTTCTGTTGCCGCATCATCACACGAAGCAAGGTAGGCGCCAAGAAACGCGTCCGACTCAGCGGGAAGCAAAAAAGAGGCTGCGTGCACACGGTCGTTCTGCCCGCTTGTGCCACGTACCACACCGCCGCTGCTAGCTCTCTCGTGCGCCTCTCCTCGTTCAGCGCTTTCAGAAGCATTTTCCTGCCCACCGTCCTCGCGTGCAGTCTCGTGCGTAGTCTGTTCGCGCACACGCTGCTTTCGCCCCCCGTCACCTCTTTTTTGAGCATGAGAGCCGCCGGCGCCTCCTGAAAGCACCGCCTGCACCGCCTCTCTGCCGCTTTCTAAGCCCTTATCGCTTAACAACAGCGAAAGCTCCGCATGGTCTTTTTTCTGCTGGTGGGAGGCTGCCCCCTGCGCCGTACGCAGCGCTTTTTTAAGCATTTCCGGCTGTAGCCGTATACCAAGCGCTTGCGCAAACGTCACGAGTGCGGCGGTTTCTTGCGTAAGCGGAAGCCCCAGCGCAGAAAGCAGCGTCTGCAGGTGGCTTTCTGCCGTTTCCGGTGCAGGCGGAACGGACGGCTGCAGCACAAGCTGTATTTCTGCATTCGTCAGCCGAATCTGCGCAGTAAGCGCTTGCCCAGCGGTCAGCGGCACGGTTGAGCGCACCTGCACCTGTCTACCTGCAATGCTTACCGTGTAGGCGCCGTCGCCCTGCGCACTCAGCACGCGGGCGCGTACCGTGCTGCCGTCATGGAGCGGCGACGAGCCATGTTCTGAGACCGTTGCATTTGTACGCTGTATGGAGGAAATATCACGCATCGCGCTAGTATAGCACAAATACTAGTATAGCACAAAACTTGCCCTTTAGTACCTCGTGTAGTAGTATTAAAAACTGCTTAAAGCAACAGAGGTACTAAAAGACACAACGTGCT
The DNA here is from genome assembly GCA_937891125.1 of uncultured Treponema sp. Classification (GTDB taxonomy): domain Bacteria; phylum Spirochaetota; class Spirochaetia; order Treponematales; family Treponemataceae; genus Treponema_D. Next base: position 4,310 of record CALAEZ010000029.1, read on the forward strand.
CTCGCGAAAAGCTGAGCTCAGTTTCCAGCTGGGTAAAAAGCCAGATTAAATAGGACGAAATCGACCGCTACATGGAAGGCGGCCAAGATTTTATTTACGGCAGCCACATCCGGCGCGTACTAGAAGAAAATCGCACGGTAGAAAAAGAACGAATCCGCGGAATCCTAAACAAGGCGCATGAAATCCGCCTTATGTCAGACAGCGACGTTGCTGCCCTTTGTAACATAACCGACCCAGATTTGCGGCAGGAAGTCTTTACCGCCGCCGAAGAAATTAAAAAACAGGTATATGACAACCGCATTGTCATGTTTGCTCCGCTCTACCTTAGCTCAAAATGCGTAAACGCCTGCCGCTACTGCGGTTTTAGAGCCGACAACCAGGCGCAAAGTCGCACCGTCTTAAGGGCACCTCGAAAAACTCCCATCATTTTCAAACGAATTCAAATATGCTAAAA
>CALAEZ010000030.1 GCA_937891125.1 uncultured Treponema sp.
TGCCGGTCATCGAGAAATGAAAAAGCGGCTGCTTCTGTTTTGCATTATGACAACGCTTTTTTTGGTGCAAGTCTTTCCTGATGATACGACCTCGTATGACGACATCAATTTTCCGCAGTGGAGCAAGGATTTGCGTCGCACGGAGATTATTACGTTCGGCTCGCTTCCGTTTGTCACTATTTGGGCAACCGTTGGCTATTCAGCGGTAAAATACGGAGAGTTTCGTAATCCGCTTAACAAAAGCTCGGATGGTCTTTCAACCTCAGATCAGAAGCATATTATGCAGATAGCAGCAGCTTCGTGTCTGGCGCTCGGGTTAACAGATTTGACGATTACGCTTATTCGGCGCTCGGCAAAAAAACATACGGCACGCAAAAATCGTCGTCCTGACGCAATTTCTATCACGCCCATTACGCACGACGAGGAGTCCGAGGAGCAGCTGCCTCCTCCCGATGACGACAGGCAGAATCCTCCAGAGCCATTTCAAGAATATTTGCAAGGTGGAATTGAAAGTGCCATCTTTTAAAATGGTCGTTGACGACCGCGTTGCTACAAAAATGCGGCTTGATAAATATGTTTCCTCGCTTCCCGATGGCATGAACCGTTCTAAGCTCAAGTCGGGACTGACTGCACTCTTTTTAAACGGAAAACCGGCAAAGCTTTCTTCAAAGGTGGCGCGAGGGGATGAAATTGTACTGGAATGGGAGGATTCGCTTCCGACCGATATTGCGCCAGAGCCGATTCCGCTTGCTATTTTGTATGAGGATAATCAGGTTACGGTCGTCAACAAAAAGCAGGGCATGGTTACGCATCCGGCAGCAGGAAACTGGAGTGGGACGCTCGTAAATGCGCTTTTGTTCCATTGGGCGCGCCAGGCGATTGCTTTAGGTGAAGAAAAAAGTATACGTCCTGTCATTGTTCATCGGCTTGATAAGGATACCTCGGGCGTCATTATTACCGCAAAAAATGAGTATGCAGAAGACTGGCTGCATCGGCAGTTTACGACGAGGAAAAAGCTTTCTAAGCTGTATATTGCAATTTGCACGGGGGTGCCAAAAGAGGCGGCAGGCACCATAGAAACGCAGATTATCCGCGATCCGAGCGACAGAAAGCGTTTTAAGGCGGTGACCGGAGCTGGCAGAGGAAAATATGCCTGCACGCACTATAAGGTTATTGCCGTCTATGGCTCGTATTCGCTTTTTGTGCTGCGCCTTAAAACAGGACGCACGCATCAAATTCGGGTGCACTTAAAGCATATCGGATGCCCGATTTTAGGGGACCCTATCTATGGGCGCAAAACAGCGGGAACGCCATTTGCAGGCGCTACGCTTATGCTTCATGCGTATATACTTAAAATCTGCTTACCGGGTGCGTCTGAGCCGACGGTCTTTAAGGCGCCCGTGCCCACTCGTTTTCGCGTGGTAATGAAAAAACTTCATCAGATGTATGACAAAGTAGACTTAACTGCGGTAAGGAGCCGACTATGAGTGCGCTCACTATTCAGATTTTGCATGAGCCGACGGTAAAAGAGCCGTTTTTAGTGGTTGATAAGCCGCGCTTGCTCCCGTCGGCTCCGCTTCATGAAGGCGATGACAGCGCGCTTTCTCAGGCACTTCAGCTGTATCCTGCACTTTCTAGCGTGTGCGGAAAAAAGCCGATAGAGCACGGGCTTATTCACCGCATTGATACGGCGACACGTGGCTGTGTGCTTATTGCAGCAACGCAAAGCGCCTATGACGCACTCGTGCGTGCACAAAAAAATAACTGCTTTGAAAAGTGGTATCTTGCAGCAGTTGAGCCGATTGCCGCTTTTAAAAAGCCTCTGCAAGGTTTTCCGCCGCTTCCCGTGAAGATGCAAGCGCAGGTGCAGGCGTTGGTGCATACAGCGCGTGAAGCGTATGCCGCCTATGCAGAGCATACAGCGCGCGGGGAGCATGCAGTGTGCGGGGATCATACAGCGCACGCTGTTTTGGTCGAAAGCTGTTTTCGGCCGTTTGGACCGCATCAAGCGGCGGTGCGCCCGGTGACAGCACTTGCAGGCGCTGCCGCTACAAAAAAGGGTGGCACAAAGCGCTATCAAACCGCTGTTTCTTTTTTTGCGCACGGATCGGCGCTGCTTGCGCGCTGTTCAATTACCGAGGGTTACCGACATCAGGTGCGCTGTCATCTTGCCTGGCTCGGCTTTCCCGTAAAGGGAGATTCGCTGTATAATCCTATGTGCGCACTCGGCATGGCACCAGCGTCGGAAAATTCCTTCGTGCAGCAAGCGTCCGCACTGCTATTTACTGCGGTGAAAATTCGCTTTCCAAATCCGGTTGACGGCTCTATAATTGACGTGTCACTTCCCGAATCTGCAACTCAGGAGCTTTTATGAAAAAACTGTTTTTGAAAATACTGTTTTTTGCCTTTGACGGTTTCCTTATTTTTCTTTTGATAAAATGCGCTGTTGACGCACATACCATAAAAGCCGCTAAGCTTAAAAATGAAGCAGCAGAAAGTAGTGCTGTATGTGCTGACGATATGCTTTTATCTGAGCGCGCGGCAGAACTGGCTCTGGCGCAGGCAGCAAGTGAGGCGCTTGAGCGAGCAGAAGAAGCGGACGAAGCTGATGCTTTGCAGCTCGTGCCGTACACTGTTTCAGTCTGGCTACAGAATGTGAGCGGAAAAGGCTATAAAAAGGTCTCTGAGCAAAGGCTTGAAGGCACTCCAGGAGAGATTGCAACGGTACAGAGCGAGCCGATTACGGGATTTACGGCGCTTCCTGTCGATGCGGAAACAATCAAGGCTGATGGCAGCACAGACGTTATGGTGATGTACAACCGCGTGCAGTATACCTATTCCTTTGATTTTGCAAATGGAACGGCGCCCGTTTTCCGAACGGGTCGGTATGGCGAGAAGCTTCGGGTAGAAAGCCCGCGCAAAAAAGGCTATCACTTTAGTGCGTGGAATCCTGCCGTGCCCGAAACCTTTGGTGCCGTTCACTATAATTCCTTTACGGCAACATACGTGCTCGAGGGGGACTACGGCATTACCTACGAGCTGTTTGGGGGCGAAAACAATGCACAAAATCCTGCAAGCTACAATATTGAATCTGCTGATATTCCGCTCTTAGCTCCCGCGCGCAATGGCTATGAATTTGTCGGCTGGTACACGGATAGCGCTTTTTTACAGCCGATTAGCATCATTGCAAAGGGTAGTTCAGGACCACTTACGCTGTTTGCCTGCTGGAAAGCGCGCGTATACACTATTCAGCTTGAGCTTGCGGCAACGGGCGTAAAGGACGCCGAAAGCTTTACTCCGTTTACCGTCCCGTATGCTGGCACCTATGGCACGCTCCGTCAGCCGATTCGAAACGGTTATGTGTTTTTAGGCTGGAATACCATGCAGGATGGCTCAGGAACAACGGTTTCTGCAAAAACGCCGGTAAGTATCGACACTGACCACACGCTCTATGCGCAATGGAAGGCAAAATCATACAAGATTTCGTTTAACGCAAACGGCGGCACCGGCGACATTGCTCCGCTTACCGCTTCTTATGATTCGGTACTGACACTACCAGAAAATGCCTACATGCGCACTGGCTATACCTTCGTCGGTTGGGCAACTGAAAAGCAGCCCACAAAAGACGGCTTATATACAGCAGGCGAGCATTTTGCGGTTACCAAGGCATGTACACTCTTTGCCATCTGGAAGCCACATGGCTATACCATTCAGTTTGATGCAAACGGTGGAAAAGGCGAGATGCAATCGCTTTCGTGTACCTACGATGCTAAAGTGCAGCTTCCTGCAAGCCGCTTTGAAAAAAAAGGCGCGCGCTTTGTCGGCTGGTCGCTTGATAAAGCTGCCCCCGAGCCGACCTATACCGACCGCATATCAGTCAAAAATCTATCAGCAGAGGAAGAAGTCATTCCGCTTTATGCCGTTTGGTGGCGTCCAACGGTTAGCTTTAATGCAAATACGGGAGCGGCTGCATTTGCTCAGCAGCAGGTGCCCTACGGCGAGCGGGCGGCACTAAAAACAGCAGCTGCTCTTTCACTTACGCGCGAGGGCTACCATTTTGCAGGCTGGGCAAAAAACGAAAAAGCCCGCTCGCCGCTGTTTACGGACGGAGCGGAAGTAACCTGTACCGAGGATGTAATGCTGTATGCTGTGTGGGAAGCAAATCGTTATACCGTGCGCTTTGTTGCAGAAGGTTTTCCACAAAGTCAAAAGACGGTTGTCTTTGGAGAAACGTACCAAACGCTTCCGATGCCAGAAAAGCATGAGTATACGTTTGGCGGCTGGTTTACGGCAAAAAATGGGAGTGGGGTAGCAATAACTGAAGACACAACAGTGCGTATTCCTCAAGACCAGACGCTGTATGCATT